>NZ_JBFAUT010000065.1:0-45305 GCF_040679475.1 Actinoallomurus sp. NPDC052274 | reverse complement strand
CCCGGAACGTCCGACCTCCGAAGCGGGCTTCGATCACTTACCGGTGGCCTCGACGTAGGCGTCGACGACCGTGTCGGTGTCACAGGCCCGCGACCCGGGCGCTCACGGTGCCACCGCCGACCCGGTGGAGGAGGCGTTCGGCGTGCTCCTGGTCGCCGTGCGCGAGGGCGACCAGGCCCGCCAGCGTACGGGCGTCGGCCGCGGCGGACGCCCAGCCGTGGCCCGCCAGCCGTTCGGCGGCCCGCTCGGCGGCCGCGAGCAGGGAGGCGGACCGGTCACCGGCCGCCCAGCGGGCGCGCAGGCCGACCTGCCCGGCCAGCAGGGCGAATCCGGTGCGGTCCGCGAACTCCGCCTGGGCCCGCCGGGCGGTCGCCGCGGCGGCCCCAGGATCGCCGTCGGCCAGTTCGGCGTGCGCGAGGAGCAGGAGCGCGTCGGCGGTGTCGCATCGGTAGCCGCCGGCCGTCGACCGTTCGAGGGTGTCCGCCAGCACGACGCGGGCCTCGCCGGGCAGCCGGGCGGCGATGAGCGCCTCCGCCCGGTCGATGCGCAGCTGGCAGAGGCGCTCTTCCGCGCCGACGAGCGCCGGCTCGACCGCGTCGTACAGGGCGAGCGCGCGGGGCAGGTCGCCGCGCCGCATGGCGACGAACGCGAGGTTGTGCCGGACCATCGCCGCCTGGTGCCGCAGGCCCGTCCGTTCGGCCACCGCGAGGGCGGCGCGAAGGTCGGCCTCCCCGCCCCCGAGCCGCCCGGCGTACGCCTTGGCCAGCCCGGTGTTGATGCGCAGGCCCACGAGGACCTCCGGGTCGGCGCAGGTCCGTGCGATGCGGGCGACCTCCCGGATCCGCCCGCTCCGGGCGAGGAGGTACGCGCGGTTGGCGCGCAGCCGGTCGGCGTCGGCGCCGGTCAGCACCGGCGCGGCGGCGTCGGCGGCGGCGAGCGCGCCCTCGATGTCCCCGCCGGTGGCCAGGAGGCCGACCAGGTTCATCCGCACCTGGGCGGCGGCGTAGTCGAGGCGCGCGGACTCGGCGACGTCCAGTGCCTCGCGCAGGTGCGCGATGCCCTCCCCGAGCCGGCCGAGCTCCTTGTCGGCCAGGCCGAGGGCGCGCAGTGCCAGCACGCGCTGTCCGGGGTCGCCGGTGTTCCGCAGCGCCGACGCGGTGGCGTACGCGCCGCGCGGATCGGCGGCCGCGCGCGCCAGGAGGTCAGACATGGATCCAGCTCGTCACGATCGATGTGCCGTCGGCCGGCCGGAACAGGAGGCTGACCAGGCCGGCCGGGACGTCGGACAGCACGAACCCGCCCGACTCGTCGGTGCGGGTGCCGCGCTCACCGCGAGGCGATCGGAGGACCACCTCCGCGGCCGCGCCGGGGGCCAGCTGCCCGACGATCTCCCGCCCGTGAACCTCGATCTCCACCCGGACGCCCGGCCCGGCGAACGTCAGCGTCCGCGGCTCGCCGCCGCGCACCCCGGCCGGCGTGTCCGCCGCGTCGTAGGCGAGCGTCGCCAGCGTCGCGTCCGGGGCCAGCCAGCCGAACGCGGCCAGCCCCAGGGCGAACAGACGGCCCGGCACCGGCGGGAACGCCGCGCGCAGGCGCTCGATCAGCTCGTCGTCGGTCACGTCACCCCCAGTCGGCGCCGCAGGTGGAGGAGGCAGCGGGTGCGGGTCGGGCCGACGCTGCCCAGCGGAACGCCCAGTGCCGTCGAGATCTCCGCGTAGCTGAGGCGCGGAGAGGCGATGGACAGCTCGAGCAGCGCCCGGCAACGGGGCGGCACGGCGTCGAGCGCGGCCGCGACCGAGCCGGCGAGCTCCCGCCCGAACACCACGTGGTGCGGCCCGGTCACCACCGGGGTGTGGCCGGTGAGAGGGCGTTCGCGCCCGCGTCGCCGCAGCACGGCCTGACTCTCCCGGCGGGCGGTGACGGCCAGCCAGGCGCCCGCCCGCGCCGGGTCGCGCAGCCGGGGCAGCCGCTCGACGAGCCGCAGCCACGTCGTCTGCACCACGTCGTCGATGTCCGCGCCGCTCAGTCCGTACGATCGCGCGATCGCGCACAGCAGCCGTGAGTAACGGGCGACGAGCGCCCGCCAGGCCGCCGGATCGCCCGCCCGGGCCCGTCTCACCAGTTCGCCGGTCTCGTGACACTCCACGCGCCGGGATATTAGCGGAAAGTGGTCGAGCGATTACAATCGGTTGACGAAGGGGTGGCGCTCCGAAGGCGGCGAGACGCCGCCCCTTCGAACGTCCAGCGGTCAGCCGATGGCGTACGAGAAGTTGTTCACGGCGAGGCCGACGCCGCCGACCCACGGCTCGAAGCCCGCCTGGACGCTCGTGATGTACCAGGAGCGCTGCGCGTAGCCGCGTTGCACCATGTCGTCGTAGAAGGTGTGCACCGGGAAGGAGATCGAGGAGGTCGGGGAGGTGCGCACGTACGACACGACGTTCCAGCCGCTGTTGCCGTACCAGACGTCCCAGGTGCCGCCGGCGAGGCTGACGGTGGCGACCTTGGAGCCGACGGGCTGGACCGAGCCGGTGTGGTTCAGCCAGACCATGAGCTCCGCGCCGGTGTTCTGGCCGTTCGTGCGGGCCGTCGGGTCGAACCAGATGTCGTACGAGGCGTCGTACACCCCGGAGCCGGGGTACGACATGCTCACGCTCGTCTGGATCGTGGCGAACCGGCCGTCGTCGGTCCGCAGGGGCAGGCCGCTGCCGGTGGAGCAGTTCCCGTAGTGGCAGCCGGCGTAGATCGACGGGTAGGAGCCGGGCGCGCCGTTCTGCGGCTTGTTGTGGCTGGCGGTGGTGACCGAGAACCCGGTGCCGGTGACGTTGACGCACTGCGTCGTGCTGTCGCCCCAGTTGTTGTTCTGGACGACGTACCGGCCGTTCTGGATCGTGGTCGAGCCGTACTGCGCGCAGATCTGGGTGTCGGCGTGCGCCGGGGTGCCGGCCATCGCCGGGAGGAGGACCGAGCCGGCCAGTGCCAGGGCGGCCGAGAGGGCTCGACATCTCATGGGGAACCTCCGGGGGTTCGCGAGCGGGTACGGGGAGCCGTACGACCGCCGGGCGGCCGTACGGGCTGAGAGCGCTCTCAAACGTCGAGATGCTAACCCGATGCCACGGAAGCCGCACGGCCCGCGGCCCCTGCCCCGCGCGAGCGATCAGGCGGCAACGGGCCGACGAGGCACGATCGCTCCGCGTGTCCGCCGGACGGGTGAAAAGTCCTTTCACGGCGGACCGGACCGGGGCGGCGAGGCGACCGCCGGCGAGGCGCACGCGATGCCGATGGCCGCCCGTGACTCGCCGCCGAGGAGGGCACAGCCTTCGAGCCCGGTCAGGTGACGAGCACGCCGAGGTCGGGGTGAGCGGGATGGGCCGCGGGGTCGAGGAGGCGGTCGGCGGCGGCCGGGGCGGGCAGCTCCTCGGCGGCGGCGAGCCCGGCGATGGCGCCCGCGACGGCGGGCGTCGCGAAGGACGTGCCGCTCCAGTACGCGTACCCGGTGAAGTCGTCGGGGTCGGTCCCTCCGACGCGCGGCCGGGGGCCGTCGAAGCGGACGAAGCAGCTGTGGACGTCGACGCCGGGCGCGCAGGCGTCCACCCACCAGCCGTAGCCGGAGAACGCCGCGCGCTCGTCGCCGTCCAGGGCGGCCACCGCGATGACGTTCTTGAGGGCGGCCGGCCAGAACGGCCGGTCGCTCGCGTGGTTGCCCGCGCACGCCACGACGACCGTGCGGCGGCCCAGGGCGGCGATGGCGCGGGACACCAGGGGAGAGGGGCGGTCGTCGTACGTGTGGCAGCCGAGGGACAGGTTGACGACGTCCGCGCGTCCCCAGCCGGCCAGCCAGGCCAGGGCGTGCAGGACGCCGAACTCGTCGCCCACGCCGTCACCGCCGAGCACGCGCTTGGCGCGGATCCGCGCCGACGGCGCGCGGCGCAGCAGCACGCCGGCGATGAACGTGCCGTGTCCGGCCTGCGCGTCGAGCGTGTGGTCCAGGTCGGCGTCCAGGACCTCGGTGACCTCCGCGCGCTGCTCGGCGTACCAGGGGGTGGCGGAGTACCAGGGGTGCGGTGACAGGCCCGTGTCGAGGACGGCGACCGTGACCGTACGGCGGGCCGTCCCGTCGGCGGCGGGCGCGTCGAACGCCGGCGCGGGGCGGGGCGCTCCGGCGGGGCCGCTCCACCACATCGGCTGGCCGTGGACGAGGTGGTTCGGCGCGACGGCCAGCCGCCGATGCGGCGCGTCCCCGGCCAGCCGGGCGGACAGGTCGCAGACGTCCACCTTCGCGCCGGCGCGGAGCAGCAGCCGGGCCACTCCCGGCCCGTCGTGCCGCGCGTCGTGCCAGCGGCGCACGGCGTCCTCGACGGCCGGCACGTCGGGGGCCGCGACGAGGATCTGGTCGCGGCGGACGAGCGCCGGGCGGCCGGGAAGCGCCTCGACCACGGTCGCGTCGCGGTGGCGGGCGAGGAGGCGTTCGAGCCGTGCGTCCTGTTCCGTCATCTGCCACCTTCTCGGCGTGTCCGTGTGATTACTCATCGTCGCCGGACGGTTCCGTGTTTCCCGGACAGGGCGGTGTTTCCGGGCGGGCCCGGCCGGGCGGCGGGTCCTTGCCGCCGGGTCACCCCAGGGTCACTCTGGAGCGATGAGAACGGCGGCGGAGCGCACCGGCTCGAGTGATCCCGCGCCGGACGGACGTTCGCCCGCGCCGAAGGGGGCCCGCGCCCGGCCGCGGCTCGCCGCGCTGGCCGCCGGGGCGCTTCCGGTCCTCGCGTTCCCCCGCGCGGGGCTCGACTGGTTCGCATGGGTCGCGCTCGTGCCAGGCCTGCTGGTCATGCGGTCCGCGGCGACTGGCCGGGAGGCCGCGGTACGCGGCTGGTGGTTCGGCGCCGGGTTCCTCGCCGCCGCGCTGTACTGGCTGATCCCCAACATCGGTCCGGCGCTGGCGCTGGTGGCCGCGGGCGCCGGCGTCCTGTGGGCCGGCTGGGGCTTCGCCGCGTGGGCGCTGCTGCGGCCGGGCCGGCTCCTCGCGGCGTTGGTCGTGGTGCCGAGCGTCTGGGTGGCGGGGGAGTGGGCGCGTTCGTGGCACGCCCTGGGCGGGCCGTGGGCGCTGTACGGCGCGACGCAGTGGCGGCATCCGGCGGTGCTGAGCCTGGCCTCGCTCGGCGGCGTCTGGCTGGTGGCCTTCGCTCTCGTGGCGGTCAACACCGCGGTGGCGATGGTCCTCGTCACCCGATCGGCGTCCGCGGCGGTCCTGGCCGCGCTGATCGCGCTGTCCGGACCGGCCCTGTACACCCCCTCGTCCGAGGCCGCGGGCCGGCCGATGCGCGTCGCGCTCGTGCAGCCCGGCGTCGTGGACGGCCCGGACCGCCGGTTCGCCGACGGTGAGCGGATCACGTCCGCGCTGCCGGCCGCCGACCTGGTCGTCTGGGGGGAGAGCAGCGTGGGCTTCGACCTGGACCGGCGGCCCGACCTGGTCGCGCGGCTGACGGCGCTCGCCCGGGCGCACGGCCCGCTGCTGGTCAACGAGGACGCGCGGGACGCGTCCGGGCGCATCGCCAAGAGCGCGGTGTTCATCGGTCCGGACGGCGTCCAGGGCCGGTACGTCAAGAACCGGCTCGTGCCGTTCGGGGAGTACATCCCGCTGCGCAGGGAGCTCGGATGGGTCGCCCGCATCAGCGAGGCGGCGAAGGAGGACCGGCTGCCCGGCACGGGCCTGGTGCTGATGCGGGCGGGCGGCGGCCCGGACGCCGTGACCTTCGCGCCCCTCGTCTGCTTCGAGTCGGCGTTCCCGGACCTGAGCCGGGCGGTCGTCCGCCGGGGCGCGCGGCTCATCGTGTACGAGTCGGCGACGTCGACCTTCCAGGACAGCTGGGCTCCGGCGCAGCACGCGTCGCTCGGCGCGCTGCGCGCGGCCGAGACCGGGCGTCCCGTCGTCCAGGCCGCGCTCACCGGGGTGTCGGCCGCGTTCGACGCGAAGGGGCGCCGGCTCGCCTGGTCGGACACGTCCCGCCGGGGGTCGGTGCTGGTCGAGGTGGTGCCCGCCGGGGGCCGTACGCCGTATGACCGGTTCGGTGACTATGCGGCCTGGGCGGCGGTGGGAGTGGTGCTCGTCAGCGGAGCGTTCGCTCTACGGAGGCGACGCGGCAGGTGATCTTCCCGTTGTAGGTCTGCACGCCGCTGGCGGAGAACTTCACGTTCGCGTCCGGCGCGACCTCCGGCTCGGCGTGCAGCGCGGTGTCGACCGGGTTGCCGCCGCCGTCGATGATGTCGATCTGGACGACGTATCCCGCTGTACGGCCGGCCGTGTTGGTTATCACACCGTGGACGACCCCGGCGTGCAGTTTCCGGTTGAGCACACAAGAGGTGAGCCGGACGTCCTTTTCCGGCGGTCCGGCGGCGGAACCGCGATGCTGACCACCACACCCGGCGAGGAGCCCCGCGGTCGCGGCCAGGATCAGGGCTCTTCGCATACGGCAATCTCCTCGAATGTCATCACCGAACCACGTAGTGGCTCCTGTTGATCACGCACGACCGCCGAGCCTACCAACGAGTAGGAAACGCCCGGGGCGCACCCGCGGCCGGGATCCCGGGCTGGTGCGACTGGTGATGATGAGGCACAATAACCAGGCGGTCATCTACCTGGAGCGCCGAGGACGTAGGGGAAGACGAACCTCGCGACGTTCCCAGGAGGTCCGGTGTCCGCACGTGGCGTTTTCTACGTCCACTCAGCGCCACCTGCGCTGTGCCCGCATGTGGAGTGGGCCGCCGCAGGTGTACTCGGCGTGCCCGTGTCACTGCCGTGGAGCGATCAGCCCGCGGCGCCCGGCACGATGCGCGCCGAGCTGTGCTGGGAGGGCCAGCCGGGCACGGCTGCCGGCATCGTTTCCGCGCTGCGCCAGTGGCGGCTGCTGCGCTTCGAGGCGACCGAGGACGCCAGTCCGGGCTGCGACGGTGTCCGCTACAGCTTCACGCCGTCCCTCGGCGTGTTCACGGCGGTCATCGGCGCCAACGGGGACATCCACGTGCCGGAGGACCGCCTCCGCGCCGCCATGGCCAACGCGCTCGCCGGCAAGGCCGCGTTCGAGCACGAGGTCGACCGCCTCCTCGGCAAGCCCTGGGACGACGAGCTCGAGCCCTTCCGCCGGGCCGGCGACGGCGCGCCCGTCCGCTGGCTGCACGCGGCGGGCTGAGGTCCTCACCAGGAGTCCTCGCCGGTCGGGAACACGGCGAGGACTCCTCGCCCGATCCTCGATCCGCCGCGGGAGGAACACCGGCATGTCGCAGGAGCCACGACCACGGCCCGAGTTGTCGGCGGCGCTGGTGTCGTTCGCGGCCGCCGATCCGGGCGGCTGGGACCACCTCTTCCGCGCCGCGCGCCTGCTCGACCAGGCGGGGTTCGATCGTCTGGTCGTCTCCGACCACGTCGTCCTCGGTGAGCGTCTGGACGAGTACGGCAGGCCGGAGATCGGCGGGCAGCGGGGCGGCCGGCAGCCCACGGGTCCCGACGGCCACTGGCTGGAACCGCTGACCACGCTCTCGGTGCTGGCCGGGATGACCTCGCGGATCCGGCTCGGCACCAACATCCTGATCGCCGCGCTCCGCCGTCCGGCCGTCCTGGCGAAGAGCACCGCCACCCTCGACGTGCTGTCCGGCGGTCGGCTCGACCTCGGCGTCGGGGTCGGCTGGCAGCGCGAGGAGTACGAGGCGGCCGGCCTGGCCTTCGAGGACCGTGGTCGGCTGCTCGACCACACCCTGGAGGTCTGCCAGACCCTGTGGCGGCAGACCCGGGCGTCGTACACATCACCGGAGCTGCGCTTCGAGAACCTCCACATGATGCCCAAGCCGCTCCGGGCGGAGGGGGTGCCCGTCTGGATCAGCGGCACGATCAACCCTCGCGTCGTCCGGCGGCTGGCCCGCTTCGGCACCGGCTGGATCCCCTGGGGCCCGGACGCCGCCGACCTGCCCCGCGCCATCCCGAGGATGCGCGCCGCGCTGCGCGAGGCCGGCCGTGACCCGTCCGGTCTTCAGGTCGTCGGGCGGCCGCCCGTCCACCACCACACCGACGGCACCCTCGACGTGCCTCGCACGATGGCCGAGGTCCCCCCGCTGCTGGCCGCCGGGGTCACCGACGTGCGGCTCGCCGTCGGAGCGCCCGAAGACGACTCGGCGGCGCTCGACCACCTGTCCGCCATCACCGCGCACTTCCGCGCCACGGTGCGGAACCACGCCTAACCGGGCTCGTGCTGCTCCTGCCGGCGCAGCCGAGCGCTGTCCTCGACGTATCTGAGCAGCAGCCGGGCGAACTGGAGCCGCTCTTCCACGGGCCAGTCCCGGGTGATCTCTTCGAACGCCAGGCGTTGGGCCTTCGCGAAACCGTCCCGCGCGGCGGCGCCTTCCGGGGTGACCTCGAGGACGGTCCGCCGGCCGTCCCGCTGCGAGGCCGCACGGAGCAGGTGCCCGGCCGCTATGCAGTCGGAGACCATGCGGCTCGCCACCGACTGGTCCACGCCGAGTTCCTCCGCGACGCCGCCGACGGTCATCTCGCCGTCCCCGGCGGTGACGATGTTCAGGATGAGACTGCGGGACGCGTCCCTGCGTGAGGTGGGCACGCGCCGCCGCAACCGGGAGAAGGCCGGTCCGATGCCGTCGAGGATGGCGTCGTCCTCCGGTTTCGCGCCGCTCGTCATGCGGACATCTTAGAGCGCATGTATGCGGTTGGGAATATGTATGCTGTAAGTCATGCTTCTGCATGAGAGCATGTTCTTGGGAACGAAACGAGGGACAGTGACCACTACAGCCATCACCGGCGCGCGTGTCTTCGACGGGGAGCGGGTGCTGCCGCAGACCACCGTCCTGATCGGCGAGGGCCGGATCGTCGCCGTCGGCGGCGACGTGCCCGCGGGCGCGCACGTCGTGGATGCGAGGGGCGGAACCCTGCTGCCCGGCTTGTTCGACGCCCATGTCCACACCTCCGAGCAGGCGCTGGCGTGCGCACTGAGGTTCGGGGTCACGACCGAGCTGGAGATGCAGGGACGGTGGACGAAGCACAACCGGGCGCACATCAGTGAGGACGACTCCCTGGCGGACGTCCGCTCCGCGGGGTTCGGCCTCACCCCGCCCGGCGGACACCCCAGCGAGCTCTTCCCCGAGGGCTTCCGCCCGGGAGGGGGCGATCGCTCCGCCTTCGAGAACGTCGTGATGCCGTTCTCCACCACTCCGGAGGAGGCGGTGAGCCACATCCCGAAGCTCGTGGCGGCGGGCTCGGACTACATCAAGTTCATGGTCGACGACGGCACGGTCGAGGGCCACCCTGGCCTGCCGATGCTCGACCAGGCGACGTTGAACGCCGGTGTCGCCGAAGCCCGCCGGCACGGAATGCTGACCGTCGCGCACACGCTCACGGTCGACGCGACACGGATGGCGATCGAGGCCGGCATCGACGGCCTCGCCCACCTGTTCATGGACCGGCCGCACGACGAGGAGATCATCGAGCTCATCGCGGGATCGGGAGCGTTCGTCGTGCCCTGCGTCGTCCTCGACGCTTCGATGATGGGCATCACCGGCGCGGCCCTCGCGGACGACCCGCGCGTCAGCACGCGTCTGGACGAGGCGTGGCTCACGACGCTGCGCAGCAGCTTCGACCGATACCCCCAGGGCCGCATCGCGGACGTGCTGGACTCGGTGCGCGCGCTCCACGCCGCCGGCGTCGACCTCCTCGTCGGAACCGACGCCTCTTTCCCGCTGCCCTTCCTCGGCGGCCTCGCCCACGGCGCCAGCGTCCACCAGGAGCTGGGCTACCTGGTCCAGGCGGGCCTGACCCCCATCGAGGCGCTGCGGGCCGCGACGAGCACTCCCGCCCGCCGCTTCGGCCTCGGCGACCGGGGTCGCATCGCGGCCGGTCAGCGCGCCGACCTGCTCCTCGTCGACGGCGATCCCACGGCCGACATCTCAGACACGCTGAACATCCGCGCCGTGTGGCGTCGCGGCGTACGGCTCGCCGGCGGCTGACCGGCGCCGCGCGGGTGGCTCAGTGCACGCGTTCGGCACAGACCGCGGGATACAGCACCGCACCCGCGCGGACGCGGTCTACCGGCACGCCGATGAGGCGTAGGCATGCCTCGTCCGAGTCGGCATCCGGAGGGACCTCAAGCGTCACCGCCGCGATCTGAATGGCGGCGGCGCACTCTGGGCTGTACCAGCCGGCACGGCCGGGGATGGCCGCCCAGTCCACGGCATTGACGGAATTGAGCACATCGGCATTGTCCAGCCTCTGCCGAAGCAGCATCTGTCCGCCATCACCACGCGCTTCCGCGCCACGTCGGCTGAGCGTGAACTCGCAGCGGGCGGGCCTCCGATACCCGGGAGAGGAACTCAGCGATCCATCGGGCAAGGGGCGTCCACGACTCGGGACCCTCCGAGGGTCACGGTGCGCCGGCCGGGCGTGAAGTCGTCGAATGACTGCTCCCAGCTCGCGCCCGGCCAGTGATAGGTCACCCGGCCCTCGGCCGGACGGTAGTGCGCCGTGTAGACCGTCCCCTGCCCCGTCTCGTAGGCGGTCTGGTACAGCGGCGGCCGGAGCATCGCCCCGACGTCCGGGCCGGCGGCGCGAACGGCGGCGAGCCGCTCATGGGTTCGGGTGAACGCCTCCTGGTCCTGCGGTGTCGGCAGGTGCTGGTGGTTCGCGGCGCAGGCGTCCGTCGCCTCGATCAGCGGGGTGTCGGGCCCTACGTACACGGTCGCCGCGCGGTCGTGGTCGGCGAGGGTGACGTTCTGCGGGATGGCGATGGGGAGTTCGCGCAGCCGGCCGATCGCCTGGCCGACGGTCTCGCAGGTCTCCAGCAGATAGCGGAGCACGATGAGGATGGTGAAGCCCGGCCCGTGGACGAAGCGTCCGCCGAACGTCAGCGAGACCGCGAGCCCGGCGTCGTTCATTCCGTCCAGCAGGCCCCACCCCGCCTCCCGCATTCCGATCACCGGCCGCAGGAATCGGGACGAGACGATCGTGCCTTCGCACTCATCGGGCGGGAAATCATAATTGCGCAGCAGAACGCCCTTGCCGCCGATCTGAGTGCAGCCGGAGAAGAACGGCCGGATGGCGGCGTGGGTGAGATACGTCTCGCCGCCGGGCCGGCCGAGTTGCCCGGCGAGCAGGTCGAGGATCGGCACGAGCTCCGGCATGTGCGTCTCGAACAACGCCCGCGCCCTGGCAGCGCCCTCTTCCGTCCGGCCCTCGTCGGTCAACCAGGCCTCTTCGGCCGGCCACAGCACCTGGGCGTGTTCGGCCCACCGTCCGTCGCCGCCGTCACCGATCTCAAGAGCGTGGAAGGTCTTCTGCCGTCTGCTCATGGGACTGTCACTCCCTGCTGCGATGAGCCAGAGACGGCAAGCTAGCGAATTTTCGGGCCGATTTTCCAGCGCTTGACGAGAGGGGGTCAGGCTCTTGCCATCACATCTGGCGGTCCCTACTGTTTGAGCAGTTGCTTGATCCGGCCACTCAATGTCGGGGAGCGGCATGGCCCGAGCAGGTCCGCCGCCCAGTTCACCTCCGGGCTCGGCCCGGAAGTCGCCGCCCGCATTCGCCTCTGGCGCGCGTTCGCCACCGGCAGCGTCCGGGCCGCGCTCGCGGGCTCCCGGCCGCGCGACCGCTACGCCCGAGGAACTCGCCCACGCGGTCGTGGCTCTGTACCCGGGCGGGAAATGCTCGCCGACCTCGAAGGGGAGCGCGAGCCCGCACCGGCGCCGTTCGACCGTGCCGGGAAAGTCGCTTCCGTGCTCGGCATCTTCCGACGAAAGAAGAGGGCATGACCGGAAACAAGCGTGACTGGCTGATGTTCACCGGCTGGCTCCTGATCGGGGCCTGCTACCTCCTCGGCCTGCTGAGCATCCTGTCGATAGGGATCTTCATCCTGCCCATCACCATGGTGGGCACCGTCGCGCTGGCCACGCGCCGGGACACCCAGCGGGGCCTGCCCGGCTTGGTCTCCAGCGCGAGCCTGCCGCTGTTCCTGCTCACGTACCTCAACCGGCACGGCCCCGGCACCCACTGCGCCATCTCTGCCAACGGCGGGAGCGACTGCACCGAGGGGCTGCTGGACCCGTGGCCCCTGCTGGCCGGCGGCCTGCTCTTCCTGGTCGCCGGGGTCGCGCTGTTCCAGCTCCTACGGAGACGGCCGGTGATCGGGCCCGCGCCGGGACGGTCGCGGTAGTCGTCGTGCCGCCCGAGCAGCTCGCGTACCGAATGCTCGGTGATCGGGACCGTGATACCGGGCGAAGCGGTGCGTATGGCTCGCCTGCCTCCGCATTACCCGAGCGTTCGGTTCGCCCGACCTTCCAGCGGCGGCAAGGTGGCCATTGCGGCGGCGAAGCGGACGTCTTGGTGGTCCGGTGAGCAGCGGCTCGATCTTCGGGGGTGCGGAGGCCGCGCCGTACGGATGACGAACGCCCCGCGGATGCGTTCCGAGCGCTGGTGTCAGTGGGGGGAGGTGAAGGCGTCCCGGGTGGTTTCGACCTTGGCGAGCATGCGTTTGAGCAGTTCGTTCAGCGTCTCCCGCGAGGCCGGGTCCAGCGTGGCGATCATGTCGCTTTCGACCACCGCGCGCAGTTCCATCGCGGCCAGCCACTTCGCGTGGCCGGCTTCGGTGAGCTCCACCTCGACCCGGCGCCGGTCGCCGGTGCCGCGTAGCCGCCTGATCAGCCCGGCCTGTTCCAGCGTGTCCAGCCGCCCGGTGGTCCCGGCGGGGGACAACAGCAGCTCCTTGGCCAGCTCCGAGGGCGTCATCGACCCTTCGTGAGAGACCAGCCGGTGCAGAGTCTCGAACTCGAACTCCTGTAGCCCGACGTTGGACAGCGCCCGGTCCTTGGCCTGGCGGATGTGCTTCACCAGGAACTGCATGCGGGTGACGATCGCCTCGGTGCGCTCGTCGTAGGGCGCCTTGCCGCGCCAGCGGGCCAGGTGCTGATCGACGGAATCCTCCATACGGACAGTATGGTACGCCAGCAAAAATTTCGTTGACGAAACATACGCCAACGAACTAACTTTCGGCGCATGCGACGATTGATCTTCGGCCGGACCAACGCGGCCCTGGCCACCGCGCTCATCCCGACGACACTGACGCTCGCGGTGGTGCGGGCCACCGGATCTTCCGGCGCGCTCGGCGTCGTGCTGGCCTGTGAGCTGATCCCGATGCTGCTCCTGTTGCCGGTCGCCGGGGTGGTCGCCGATCGGTTCCCGGCCCAGCGGGTGGTGTTCACCGCCGACCTGCTGCGGGGCGCCGCCCAGGCCGCGATCGGCGTGGAACTGCTGCGCGGCCCGGTCCGAATCCCGGAGCTGGCCGCCCTCGCGGCCGTCACCGGCGCCGGGGTGGCGTTCGGCACGCCGGCGGTGCGGCGGCTGGTCGCGGGCATCGTCGATGGCGCGGACCGCCTCCGGGCGAACGCCCGGCTCGGCGTCGCCGAGGGGCTGGCCCAGATGGCCGCCCCGGCCGCGGCCGGCGGGCTGGTGCTGGCCGCCGGGCCCGGGTGGTCATCGCTGCTCACCGCCGGGCTCTTCGCCGTCTCCGCGACGACGCTCGGGGGACTCGTCCCGCGCCACGCCGCGCCGGTCGTCGAGAGGGAGCGGTTCACGGCGGAGCTTCGCGAGGGCTGGCGGGAGACCCGGCGGCACCCGTGGTTCCTGACCATCGTGACCGGGCACGGTGTCTGGCACCTGGCGGCGGGCTTCCTGCTGACGCTGGCCCCGGTCATCGCGGTCCGGCACCTGGGCGGGGACGCCGCCTGGGTGGTCATCGCCCAGGCCGGTACCGCGGGCATGCTGATCGGGGTGTTCGGCGCGGGGCGGCTACGGATCCGCCGCCCGCTGGTGGCGGTCGCGTTCGGTGGCGCGGCGTACGGGCTGCCGCTGGCCGCGCTGGGGGTGGCCGCGCTCGCCCCGTCCGCCGCGCTGCTGGCGGTCGTCGTCCTGGCCTATTTCACGGCCATGTTGGGACTCGGCGTGCTCAGCCCGCTATGGGAGACGACCTTGCAGCGCCGGATCCCGCAGGACGTCCTGGGCCGGGTCGGCTCGTTCGATTCACTGATCTCCTTCGCCAGCCGGCCGTTCGGGATGGCGGTGGCGGCCCCGGTCGCGGCGGTGACCGGGACGGCCGCGCCGCTGCTGGGACTCGCGGTCCTGGTCGCCGGGGCGAACCTGGCCGTGCTGCTCCTCGCCGACGTCCGGGGGTACCGGGGCGATCCGCTCGGCGAGCCCCACCCGCGAGAGCGAGAGGCGGCGACGGCCGGTGCCGACGAGCGCGACGTGCGACACCTCGTCCGGGACGCTGATTGACGTCGGGCGCGCCGGCGACGTTCGCCGCTCCTGGTGGGCATACCGAATGCTCGGTGATCGAGGTCGCGTGACCGAACGAACCGGCACGAATGACTCGCCCGCGACCCGCCTCATCCGAGCGTTCGGCTCACTCGGCGCTCCCGCCGTAGGCCGGTCCGAGCAGGTCCCAGCGGTTCCCGGCGATGTCGACGAATACGGCGACCCGTCCATAAGCCTCTGTACGTGGTGAGGTGACGAACTCGACCCCGGCAGCCACCATCCGCCGGTAGACGGCGTCGAAGTCATCCACCCGGAGGAAGAATCCCACTCGGCCGGCGACCTGGTTCCCAACGGCCACCGCCTGCCGCTCCCCGTCCACACGGGCGAGCAGGATGCCCGTTTCGGCACCGGGCGGCCGGACAACGACCCACCGTTTCGGACGACCATCGTTCGTCAGCGACGGTGAGTCCTCGATCAGATCGAAGCCGAGCACGTCGACGAAGAACTCGATGGCCGGGTCGTAGTCGTCCACGACCAGCGTTACAAGATCGACTCGCACGCTCCCTGAGCATACGACCTGCCCGGATACCGAATGCTCGGATACCGAATGCTCGGCCATCGAGGTCGCATGACCGGGTGAACCGGTGCGAACGGCCCGCCTGCGGTCGCCTTGACCGAGGGGGCGGCCCGCTCGCCGTTCCCGCAGCCCACCGTCACCGATTCCGCCGCTCCGCGTGATCGCCCTCCACCCATGCGGGGCCGCGCGCGGCGCACGGATGACGAACGCCCCGCCCAGGTCATCCTGGACGGGGCGCTCGGGTCTTCGCGGGCTACAGGGGGATGTTGCCGTGGGCGCCCCGGGCCGGGGTCGCCTCGGCGATGGCCTGCGCGATCGCGCGCCGGGTCTTGGCCGGCTCGATGATCTCGTCGATCACACCGAGGTCATGGGCCCGCTCGACGCCACCGGCGATCTTCACGTGCTCGGCGGCGAGCTGCTCCTCCAGCGCGTGCCGCTCCTCCTCCGGGACGGCCGCCAGCTTGCGGCGGTGCAGGATGCGCACGGCGGCGACGGCGCCCATCACCGCGATCTCGGCGGTCGGCCAGGCGAAGACGCGCGTCGCGCCCAGCGCACGGGAGTTCATCGCGATGTACGCGCCGCCGTACGACTTGCGGGTCACGAGCGTGACGCGCGGCACGACCGCCTCGGCGAACGCGTGCAGCAGCTTCGCGCCACGGCGTACGACGCCGTCGTGCTCCTGGCCGACACCCGGCAGGTAGCCGGGCACGTCCACGATGACCACCAGCGGCACCCCGAACGCGTCGCACATCCGCACGAACCGCGACGCCTTCTCCGCCGACGTGGAGTCCAGGCAGCCGCCCAGCCGCATCGGGTTGTTGGCGATGACGCCGACGGTACGGCCGCCGAAACGGCCGAGCGTCGTGACGATGTTCGGCGCCCACTTCGGGTGCAGCTCGATGGCCTCCGCCGGGTCGTCGAGCAGCTTGTTGATGATGGGGTGCACGTCGTACGCGCGGCGCGGGTTGTCGGGCAGCACGCCGCCGAGGTCGATCTCCTCGACCTCCTCCGGCCGCATGCGGCCCTGGTGGCCGAGGAGGGACGCGACCCGCCGGGCCTTGACGAGGGCCTCGGTGTCGTCCTTGGCCACGACGTGCACGACGCCGCTGCGCTTGCTGTGCGGCTCGGGCCCGCCGAGCGCCGCCATGTCGACGACCTCGCCGGTGACCGACCGTACGACGTCCGGGCCGGTCACGAAGATGCGGCCGCCCTCGGACAGGATGACGATGTCGGTCAGCGCCGGGCCGTACGCGGCCCCGCCGGCGGCGGCGCCGAGCACGACCGAGATCTGCGGGACCACGCCCGACGCCTTGGTCATGGCCGCGAACACGCGCCCGACCCCGTGCAGGGACTCGACACCCTCGGCGAGGCGCGCCCCGCCGGAGTGCCACAGGCCGATGATCGGCAGCCGCTCGCGTACCGCGTGGTCGTAGGCGTGGACGATGGCCTCGCAGCCTTCCGAGCCCATCGCGCCGCCCTGGACGCGCGGGTCGCTGGCGAACGCCACGACCGGCATGCCCTCGACCCGGCCGACGCCCGCGAGGGCGCCGCTGGTGTCCTCATCGGTGAGGAGCCGCAGCGACCCCTCGTCGAAGAGCGCCTCCAGCCGTACGCGCGGATCCCGCGGGTCCGGCGCGGCGGGTTCAGGGGGTGCCGTGGGCTCGGGCGCCCGGGTGGCGGACCTGCTGTCGACAACGGTCACGACTCATGCCTCCTCAGCGCGACGGTCACGTTGTGCCCGCCGAATCCGAACGAGTTGTTCAGGGCGGCGGCGGGACCGCCGGGCAGCTTCCGGGGTTCGTCTCGAACGATGTCCAGGTCGACGTCGTCGTCGAGGTTCTCGATGTTGATCGTCGGCGGTACGAGGCCCTCGCGCAGGGCGAGGATCGCGGCGATCGACTCGACCGCTCCCGTGCCGCCGAGCAGGTGGCCGGTCATCGACTTGGTGCTGGTGATGGCGACCTGGTGGGCCGCCTCGCCGAGCGCCAGCTTGATCGCCTTGATCTCGCCGGTGTCGCCGACCGGGGTGGACGTGCCGTGCGCGTTGATGTGCACGATGTCCGACGGCTCCAGCCCGGCGTCGGCCAGCGCGCGGAGCATCGCCTTCGACATGCCCTCGGGGTCGTTCGACACGATGTCGACCGCGTCGGCGGAGTAGCCGACACCAGCGGCGATGGCGTAGATCCGGGCGCCGCGGGCCCGCGCGTGCTCCTCCGACTCCAGGATGAGGATCCCGGAGCCCTCGCCGAGCACGAACCCGTCCCGGTCCTTGTCGTACGGGCGCGAGGCGTGGTCGGGGTCGTCGTTGCGCGTGGACATCGCGCGCATCGAGCCGAACGCGGCGAGGTTGAGCCGGTGGATCGCGGCCTCGGTGCCGCCGGCGATGACGACGTCGGCCCGCCCGGAACGGATCATGTCGATGCCGTAGCCGATGGCCTCCGCGCTGGACGCGCAGGCGCTGGCGAGCGCGTGCGCGCCGGCCTTCGCCCCGAACTCGATGCTGACGACTCCGGCGCCGCCGTTCGGCATCAGCATGGGGACGGCGAACGGCGAGACCCGCTGCCAGCCCTTCTCGTTCAGGATGTCGTAGTTGTCGAGGGTCGTGATGATCCCGCCGATCCCCGACGACACGACTGCGCCGACCCGGTCGCCGTCGACCTGGAAGCCCGCCTCGTCGCCGAACGCGAAGCCGGCGTCGAGCCAGGCTTCGCGGGCGGCGATGAGGGCGAACTGCTGGCAACGGTCCAGCCGGCGCAGCCGGTGCCGCGGCAGGACCTCGGAGGGTTCCACCGCGATCGGAGCCGCGATTCGCACCGAGAGGCTCTCCGCCCACTCGGCGGTGAGCCGCTTCACGCCGGACCGGCCCGCCAGCAGAGCGGACCAGGTCGATGCCACGTCGCCGCCGAGAGGCGTAGTAGCGCCGAGTCCGGTCACGACGACGGAGGTACTCATATGGTCACGCTCTCCCTTGCTGCTCGACTTCAGGCAGAGACGTCCTTGCTCTGCACGTAGACGACGACGTCCTTGACCGTCTTGAGGTTCTTCAGCTCGTCGTCGGGAATCTCGACGTGGAACTTGTCCTGCGCGGCGACGGCGATCTCGACCATCGACAGGGAGTCGATGTCCAGGTCGTCGACGAAGGACTTGTCCGGGGTCACCTCGGACGGGTCGACACCCGCGATCTCCTCGATGATCTCGCCGAGGCCGTCGAGGATCTGCTGCTCGGAAAGAGCCATGGGGTATTTCTCCATTTCCTGTTGTTGCGATCGTGCTTCGAAGGGAGTTCAGGGGGACGAACGCGCGCGAACGGTCCGGCTACGGAATCCGGACCACCTGCGCGGCGTAGGTCATGCCGGCGCCGAAACCGATCAGCAGGGCCGGCGCGCCGGAGGGCACGTCACCGCGCTCGATCATGCGGGACAACGCCAGGGGGATCGAGGCGGCCGAGGTGTTGCCGGCGTTGACGATGTCGTCGGCGACGACGGCGTTCTCGGCCTTGAGCTTACGCGCGATCGCCTCGATGATGCGCAGGTTCGCCTGGTGCGGGATGAAGGCGGCGAGCTCGGAGGGGTCGACGCCCGCGCGTTCGCACGCCTCTCGCGCGATGGGGTGCAGGGCCGTCGTCGCCCACCGGAAGACGGCCTGCCCCTCCTGGAAGAGGAAGCCGGCACGGTCCTTGATGTAGATCCGGTCGGCCATGTCACCGGCGCTGCCCCAGACCACGGGGCCGACGGCGGCCTCCTCCGCACCGGTCACCACCGCGGCGCCGGCGCCGTCGGCGAAGATGATGGAGGTCGAACGGTCCGTCCAGTCCACCCACTGCGACAGCTTCTCCGAGCCGACCACCAGCACGTTGCGCGCCGAGCCGGCGCGGACCGCGTCGGAGGCGTTGGACAGCGCGTAGCAGAAGCCCGCGCACGCCGCGTTGACGTCGTACGCTCCGGGCGCGGTGATACCGAGCCGGTCGGCCACGCGCGCCGACGCGTTGGGGATCTGCGCCTCCTGTGTGCAGGTCGCGACGATGACCAGGTCGATGTCCTCCGGGGACAGGCCGCTGCTCGCCAGGGCCTTGCCGCCGGCCTGGACGGCCATGTCGACGACCGACTCCTCCGGGCCCGCGATGCGGCGCTGCTTGATGCCGACGCGGCTCTGGATCCACTCGTCGTTGGTGTCCATCGTCTTGGCGAGGTCGTCGTTGGTGACGACGTTCGACGGCTGGTAGTGGCCGAACGCGAGGATGCGCGCCCCGGGGGCGCCGGTGCGAAGCTGGAATGACGTCACGCGTTCTCCAAAGTGTCGTCGCCGGCGCGCGTCTCCTGCTGGATGAGGGCGCGCGCCTTGTCGAGGTCGTCGGGCGTCTTCAGCGCGACCCGCTCCACGTCGGGGAGCGCGCGCCTGGCCAGACCGACGAGAGTGCCCGCCGGGGGCAGTTCGATGATCGCCGTGACGCCGAGGTCCGCCATCGTCGCCATGCAGAGGTCCCAGCGCACCGGCGCGCTGACCTGCTCGACGAGACGGGCGACGAAGTCGGGGCCGTGGTCCACGACAGCACCGTCGCGGTTGGAGAGCAGCCGGGTGACGGGGTCGGCCACCGGCATGCCCGGGGTGATCCGCCGCAGCGTGGCGACCGCGGGGGCCATGTGATGCGTGTGGAAGGCTCCGGCCACCGACAGCGAACGCAGCCGCGCGCCGGCGGGCGGCGCCTCCGCGAACGCGGCCAGCTGCTCCTTCGTGCCGGCCGCGACCACCTGGCCGGCGCCGTTGGCGTTCGCCGGGGTGAGGCCGTGTTTCTCGATCGTCGCGAGGACCTCCTCGGCGTCGCCGCCGAGCACGGCGGTCATGCCGGTCTCGGTGACGGCGGCGGCCTCGGCCATCGCCCGGCCGCGCTCCCGTACGAGCACCATGGCGGACTCGGGGGAGATGACACCGGCGATCGCCGCGGCGGCGAGCTCGCCCACGCTGTGCCCGGCCGTCACGTCCGGCCGCACGCCCAGCGCCTCGTAGGCGGCGAGCGCGGCGGCCACCAGGAGAGGCTGCGCGACGGCGGTGTCGCGGATCTCATCGGCGTCGGCGGTCGTGCCGTAGCGGATCAGGTCGAGTCCGGTGACGGCGGACCACCACGCGAGACGGTCGGCGACACCCGGCACTTCGAGCCAGGCGTTGAGGAATCCCGGGGTCTGGGCGCCCTGCCCGGGCGCGGCGATGACGAGCACGCACTCAACCATGCACTGTAGGACTCCGCCATGTTCATGCGGTGAGGTACGAATCTCCGGCGGCGAGCCTTGTGAGGGTCCTACAAGGCGACGCCGGGTCGGTCACAACGAAAGGGACCGGTCGGCGAAACGGCCGAGAACCAGGGCGATGCGGAGAGTGAACGCCGCCCGGCCGTCGGCGGGGACGTATCCGGTCAGCTCGGTGACCCGGCGCAGGCGGTACCGCACCGTGTTGGGGTGCACGAACAACAGCCGGGCGGTGGCCTCCAGCGACGAGCCCTGCTCCAGGTAGGTCGTCAGCGTGTCGAGCAGCGGGGCCCCGGCCACGCGCAGCGGTTCGTAGACCTCCTCCACCAGGAACCCCCGCGCGTCCGGGTCGCCGTCGAGGGCGCGCTCGGCGAGCAGGTCGCCGGCGAGCACCGGCCGGGGCGCGTCCGGCCAGCCCGCCACCGCCCGCAGGCCGGCCAGCGCCGCCCGCGCGGACATCGTCGCGGCGTACAGGTCGTCGACGCGCGGCCCGATCACCACCGCGCCCGGACCGAACTTGGACGTGAACGGCTTGGCCGCGGCGAGGGGGTCGTCCTCGACGCCCCCGACGATGACGATGAGACGGCTGCCCTGCACCCCGGCGAGCACGTCGACGCGCGCCCGGCGGGACGCGATGCGGATGTCGTCGATGATGGCCTCGGGCTCGTCCTCGGGGGTGTTGCCCGCCATGACGGCCACCGACGTCGACGCCCAGCCGAGCGCGGCGGCCCACGAGTGCAGCGACTCGTCGACCTCGCCGCGCAGCAGCGCGTCGACGATGAGGGCCTCCAGCCGGGCGTCCCACGCGCCGCGGGTCTCCGCCGCCCGCGCGTACACCTGGGCCGCGCCGAAGGCGACCTCACGGGTGTAGCGCAGGATCGCCTCCCGCAGCTGCGTCTCGCCGCCGGGGGCCGCGAGCTCGTTCACCTGCGCCTCGACGACGTCGATGACGACCCGGACGATCTCCACGGTCTGCTGGAGCCGCACGGCCCGCATCAGCTCGCGCGGCGCGGTGCCGAACACCTCGCCGGCGATGGCCGGCCGGATCTTCTCCTCGTGCTTGAACCACTCGACGAACCCGGCGATGCCCGCCTGGGCGACCAGGCCGACCCACGAGCGGTACTCCGCCGACATCGCACGGAACCACGGCAGGCGCTCCTCCATGCTGGCCGTCGCGGCGGTGCCCAGCGCCCCCATCGCCTGTTCGAGCCGCTCGGTGGTCTGCTCGCGGATGTCGAGGTCTTTCTTCACCCGAACAGCCTCCCACCTATCAGTCGTGCCGGCGGCACCGCCTCCGCCCACGTGTCACGCTCGTACCCTCGAACCGCTGGAACACCGCCCGGCACCCGGCCAGCACCGACGCGAACACCGGCAGCCACGCCATCCGGGCCGCGATCCAGCTCCAGTGGTCGGGGACGTCGTGCAGTCCGGGCAGCCTACCGAAGGGCCTGGTCACGATCGTCACCAGCATGAACGCCGTCTGGTGCCAGCAGAACACCGTCATCGCCGACAGGTTCGCCAGCGCCACCGGCGCCCACGCGAGGGGCCGCCGCATCCAGCGCGCCAGCCGGTCGTGCAGGAGCAGCGCGGCGCCGACCTGCGCGGCCCCGAACGCCACCGCGGCCGCCGTCGGCGGGCTCAGGTTGGACACCCGCGCGCCCGGCAGGCCGACCATGCTCGCCGGATACCCGGCGAACGCGACGAGCGCGACCGCGGCCGCCGCACCGCCGACGAGAAGGACCACGGCCGTACGCCGCGAGCCGAGCCGGCCCTTCGCCCAGGCGATGCCGAGCAGGTAAGGCACCGCCCAGGCGGCGGGCACGTTCAGCCAGCCGAGCCAGGCGGGACCGTCCAGGCCGAACCTGACCAGGTCGACGCCGCCCACGACGGCCGCCGCGACCGCCGCGGCGTACGGTCCGCAGCGCGCGAGCAGCGGGGTGAGCGCGGTCAGGCCGATGAAGACGCACAGGAACCACAGCGGGCTGTACATGAGACGGACCAGCGGCATCGGGTCCGTCCCGGTCGCCGCGAGCAGCAGCGTGAGCGGCACCCAGGCCGCCACCAGCACCGCCGGGGGCGTGCCCAGCCGCACCGACCGGGCGCGGACCCACCCGCCGGCGCGCTGGGGGCGGCGCAGGCTCCTGGCCGCCGAGTACCCGCCGACGAAGAAGAACAGCGCCAGCGTCTGCAACACCCAGGACACCGGTGCCAGCGACGGCAGGAAGGACAGCGGGCTGCGCGCACTCCACGTGTGGCCGTCCCCCGGGGCGGACGAGGCGACGAGCGCGGTGACCAGCCAGTGCCCGAGGACGACGCCGAGGATGGCGAACGCCCGCAGCGCGTCCACGGCCCGGTCACGATGCTCCGGTGTCGCGGCGTCGAGGCGCCGGGCCAGCGCGCCGAACGACCCGCGTCGCGCGAGCCCGTCCGGCTCGGGCACCGGACGCGGACGGAGGGCGGGTTCAACGGTCATGGGACACCCCCGTCGCGGAGCGCGGCGCGAGCCGGCGACGGCCGGTCCCGGGACGTCCCGTCGCCGGGCGCGGACGGAGGACGCGTCCAGCGGTCGCGGGACGCTCCGTCGCCGGGCGTGGGCGGAGGACGGGGTCAGCGCACACGGGACACCTCCGCGCCGCGGCCGAGGGCGATGAGCGCCAGGTCGCGCAGGGCGATCCCGCCCGGCCGGAGGTAGTCGCCGTGACCGCCGGCGCCGGCCGCGAAGACGCGGGCGCCGAAACCCCGGCCCGTCGGGTCCGTGCCGAAGCCCAGCCCCAGCACCCGGACCTTCGGCACGTACGCCATCCAGTCGCCGGACGCGCGGCCCGCCCACACCCGCGCGCGGGTGTGCAGCGCCGCCGCGGACGAGACGGCCATCCCGGGGCTGCCGAACACCGCGATGTCGGTCGCGTCGACGTGACGGGCGGCCCGGCCGCAGACGACCGAGCCGTAGCTGTGGCACAGCAGGCTCACCGCGACGCCATGGGCGTTCAGGGTGTTCACGAGCGGCCGCAGGGCGCGGGCGCCCTGGTCGGCGCGGCCGGTGGTCGCGACGTCCAGGCTGATGGTGCTCGGCGCGCCGTAGCCCAGCCAGGCGAGCACGGCCAGCCGGGCGTGCGGGTCGATCCGCCGGGCCTCGGCCAGCACCGCGCGGGCCCCGCCGCCGGGAGAGGCGGTGCCCCGCGAGTCGAAACCGCGCAGCGTGGTGTCCGAGCCGGGGACCAGGATCGCCACCCGCCGGGCCGTGGCCAGGTCGCCGACGACCTCCACGGCCCGGCCGCGCGGGTCGAACGCGACGAACGTACGGTCCGGCGCGGCCAGCGGCGTCAGCCGGGGGTCGCGCCGGGCGGCGGCCTCGATGGCCTGCCGCTCCGCCGCGTACCGAGCGGTGAGCGCGCGGTACGTCAGCGCGGGCAGCGGCTGTACGGTCGGCGACACGGAGGGGCGGCCGCCGGCGGCCCCGGTCGTGAGCATGATGCCGCCGACGGCGAGGGCGGCGAGTGCCGCCCGGCGCTTCTTCACGGGCCCGTCCTTCCTGATCAACGAGTGATCAGGAAGCTACGGATCGTCCGTTGTAACCCGCGTCCTCCCGAGGACCGCACTTGCCGCGTACATCCCCGGTAGGGGGAGGATGACGGCCGGACCGGTCACTCATCCGGGCGGAGGGTCAGTCGCCCGGGGCCGGAGCGGTCACTCATCCGGGCGGAGGGTCGTCCGGGGCCGGAGCGGTCACCCGCCCGGGCGCACCAGTCCGGTCTCGTACGCGTAGACCACGGCCTGGGTGCGGTCGCGCAGTTCCAGCTTCATCAGGATGCGGCCGACATGCGTCTTGACCGTCTGCTCGGCGACGACGAGGCGTTCGGCGACCTCGGCGTTGGACAGCCCGCGCGCGACCAGGCCGAGCACTTCGGTCTCCCGGTCCGTCAGGCCCTCCAGCCGCCTGCGGTCCGGGGCCTTCGGCGCGCCCATCCGCGCGAACTCCGCGATCAGCCGCCGGGTCACGGTCGGCGCCAGCAGCGCCTCGCCCGCCGCGACCACGCGCACCGCGTCCGCCAGTTCCCCCGCCGAGGCGTCCTTGAGGAGGAATCCGCTGGCCCCGGCGCGCAGGGCCTCGTACACGTAGTCGTCCAGGTCGAACGTCGTCAGCACCAGAATGCCGGGGTGGCCGGGCCGTTCGGTGATCCGGCGGGTGGCCGCGAGACCGTCCAGGACCGGCATCCGCACGTCCATCAGCACCACGTCGGGCCGCAGGCCGGCGGCCTTGTGCACGGCCTCCTCGCCGTTGCCGGCCTCGCCGACGACCTCGATGTCCGGCTGGGCGTTCAGCAGGATCGAGAAGCCGGAGCGCACCATTCCCTGGTCGTCGGCGATGACCACACGAATGCTCATGAGTCCCTTTCCTCGGGGGCGTTCCGCTCCAGCGGCAGGGCCGCCAGCACGACGAAGCCGCCGTCGGCGGTCGGGCCCGCGCCGAGCTCACCGCCGAGCATCGTGGCACGTTCGCGCATGCCGACCAGGCCGTGACCGCCGCCCGCCCGCACCACCCGGACCGGTTCGGCGCCCGGACCGTTGTGCACCCGGAGCCGTAGCACGTCCGGCTCATAGCCGATCTCCACGCGCACCGACGCGCCGGGCGCGTGCCGCATCGCGTTGCTCAGCGACTCCTGCAGGATCCGGTAGGCCGACAGCCCGACTCCGCCCGGCAGGACCGGCGGGTCCCCGGTCACCGACGTCTCGACCTCGAGCCCGCCGGCGCGCGCCGAGGCGACGACCTCTTCCAGGCGTTCCAGGCCCGGCTGCGGCGCGGTCTGCGCCGAGGGATCGGTGCGCAGCACGCCGAGGATCCGGCGCAGTTCGGTGAGCCCTTCGAGCGCGCTGGCGCGGATGTCGGCGAAGCTCTCGGCCAGCTCCGGCGGCGGGTCGGTGACCTTGTACGGGGCGGCCTCCGCCTGGATGGCGATCACCGACATGTGGTGGGCGACGACGTCGTGCAGCTCACGGGCGATCCGCTGCCGCTCCTGCAGCACGGCCGTCTCCGCCTCGTGCCGGGCCTCCTGCTCGGCGAGCGCCTGCCGGGCCGTGCGGCGGAGCCGCACCGTGTAGCCGAGCAGGAGCGGAACCGCGCACAGCAGCGCGAACGCCTTGGTCGGCGGATCGAGGAGGACGCAGCCGATCGCCGAGACCACCGTGGCGCCGGCGGTGACCGTACGCTCGCAGCGCACCGCCAACGAGTACAGGCACAGCAGGTAGGTGATGCCGAGCGTCGGCAGGTACGGCACGCCGTACGCCGCGCGCGGATGGAGGACGACGCTCGCGAAGAGCATCATCCCCAGGGCCACCCGCCAGGCGACCAGCGGGCGGCTGCCGCGCAAGAGCAGCGGGACCACGCCGCCGAAGGCCACCACCGTCAGGAAGATCGGAGAGGCCGGACCGCCGGACTCGGGATGCGGCGACTGCAACTGCGCGTACCCGCTGATGGCCAGGATCAGCGCCAGCGCCGGCTCCACCGCGTCGGCGAGGTGGACCGGGCCGATCCTCAGCCGGCGACGAGGCCTGGGCACCGGGGGATCGGTGCGGCCTCCGACGAAGACGGCGAACATCGGGCGCAGCGCACCGGAGATCCCCGCACGTCCTCCACCGGCCATGGGCCGAGCGTACGGTCCGGCCGCTGTCCGCCTCGTACCCCTGCGGACTGATTCGGGGATGCTACCCAGGTATGGGGTGGCCGCCGTGGGGCGGGTAGGAGGAGGGCATGGAGCCGATCGAGGCGTTGAAGCGCATCGCGTTCCTGCTGGAGCGGGCGCACGAGGCGACGTACCGGGTGCGGGCGTTCCGGCGGGCCGCCGAGACGGTGGAGCGGACCTCCGCCGACGAACTGGCCGCCCGGGCGCAGGCCGGCACGCTGGAGGCGCTGCCCGGCGTCGGTAAGGTGACGGCGCTGGTCATCGGGGAGGCGCTGCGCGGGGAGACGCCGACGTACCTGCGGCGTCTCGAGGCGACGGAGGGGACCCCGATCGACGAGGCGGCCGCGGCCCTGCGCGCGGCGCTCAGGGGCGACCTGCACACGCACTCGGACTGGTCCGACGGGGGCTCGCCGATCGAGGAGATGGCCGAGGCTGCGATCGGCATCGGCCACGACTACATCGCGCTCACCGACCACTCGCCGCGGCTGAAGGTCGCGAACGGACTGTCGCCGGAGCGACTGCGCGAGCAGCTGAAGATCGTGGCCACGCTGAACGAGCGGCTCGCGCCGTTCCGCGTCCTCACCGGCATCGAGGTCGACATCCTCGACGACGGGTCGCTCGACCAGGACCCGGCGCTGCTCGCCGAGCTCGACGTCGTCGTGGCCAGCGTCCATTCCAAGCTGCGGATGCCGGGCCCGGACATGACCCGGCGGATGCTCGCCGCCGTCGCGAACCCCCGGGTCAACGTGCTCGGGCACTGCACCGGGCGGATCGTCCAGGGCGGCGGCCGGCGGGGGAACAAACGGCCGGAGTCGGAGTTCGACGCCGAGCGCGTGTTCGCCGCGTGCGCCGCGAACGACACCGCGGTCGAGATCAACAGCAGGCCGGAGCGCCTCGACCCGCCGAAGCGCCTGCTGCGGCTGGCGGTCGAGGCGGGCTGCCGGTTCTCCATCGACTCCGACGCGCACGCCCCCGGTCAGCTCGACTGGCAGCCGTACGGGTGTGAGCGGGCCGCCCGCTGCGGCGTCGACCCGGCGCGGATCGTGAACACCATGACCGCCGAGGACCTCCTCGCCTGGACCGGCCGGTGACTCCTCGCCCGCGCACCGCGCCCGCGCCGGCGAGCAGGGCACCGGCGTGCGGGCCGTACGCCTTCCGCCGCCGCGGCCCACGCGCCGATCCGGATACCGGGGCCGACATCCGACGGCAACATGCCTGAAACGTGACTATGGCAGCCTGTTCGTCCAGGAGGTGAGCAGTATGCCGCTTTTGCGGATACGACTCAGGCTGCCGGACCGACCCGGATCGCTCGGTACGGTCGCCCGTACGCTGGGTGCCGCAGGCGCCGACATCGTGCAGGTCGTCGTGTTGGAACGCTCCGGAGGCCGGGCGGTCGACGACATCACCGTCTCGTGGCCCCGGGGCGCGTCACTCGACGTCCTCTGCGACGCCCTCGTCTCGGCCCGCGGTGTCGAGGTCGACGGCGTCTGGCGGACCCACGAGGCGCCCGGCGTCTTCTCCGACGTCGAGGTGGTCGGCCAGATCGCCGCCAACCCGCCGAACGGAGTCGTCGCCCTCGTCGAGGCCGTTCCCAAGATCTTCGGCGGCGACTGGGCCGCGATGCTGAACTGGGACGGGCTCGTCGTGCACGCGAGTTGGCAGGCCCCCGATCCGCTGACGCCTCCGGCCGTCCCCGTGTCCGGCGCCCGCGCGTTCACCGGCGCCGACGGGGTCCGCTACGCGTTCGTCCCGGTCGGCCGGTCCCGGCAAACGCTGCTGCTCGCCCGCGTGGCCGCCCCGCCGTTCCACCGGACCGAGCTCGAGCGGCTGATCCAGTTGACCACCGCCGCCGAGGCGGTCCTCGGCGTGGGCTCGCCGGCGATCGGACGGCCGGTTCCGTGACACGAGTCCTCCCGTGAAACCCTGACCAGGTGGTCGAGGAACAGGAACAGCAGGAGAGCCGGCTGACCGTCGTCCTCGCGCTCGCGGCCAACCTCGGCATCGCGCTCGCGAAGACGGTGGCCGCGGTGATCACCGGCTCGGCGTCGATGGCCTCGGAGGCGGGGCACTCATTCGCCGACACCGCCAACGAGGTCCTGCTGCTCACCGCGCTGCGCCGGAGCCGGCGGCCCGCCGACCGGCGGCACCCGTTCGGGCACGGCACCGAGCGGTACATCTGGTCGCTGCTCGTGGCCGTGTGCATCTTCGGCATGGGGGCGCTGTTCGCCTTCGTCCAGGGCGCGCAGGCGATCCTGAGCGGGGAGGCCGAGCACAAGAACGCGTCGGTCGGCTACCTGGTGCTGGCCGTGTCGGCGGTGCTGGAGTCCATCTCGTGGCGGCAGGCGTTCCGGCAGACCCGGCAGGGGGCCCGCGCCGATGGGCAGTCGCTCCTCGCGTTCCTGCGCAGCACCGACGACCCGACCACCAAGTCGGTGCTCTACGAGGACTCGGCCGCGCTGATCGGTCTCCTCCTCGCCGCCGCCGGCCTCGGCCTGCACCAGGTCACCGGCTCCGCGGTCTGGGACGGCGTCGCCTCGCTGCTCATCGGGGTCGTGCTGACGGTGGCGGCGTTCCTCCTCGGCCGGACCAACCTCGACCTGCTCATCGGCCGGCAGGCCCAGCCGCGGATCCTGGAGGGGGTGAAACGCCTCCTCATGGCCGCGCCGGAGGTCGAGGCGCTGGTCGACCTGATGACCATGACCGTCGGCACCGGCGAGGTGCTCGTCTGCGCCAGGCTGGACTTCCGCGACGACCTGGGCGCCGCCGACGTCGAACGCGCGTGTGTACGCCTCAGCGAAGAGCTCCGCGCGAGCCACCCGGACGTCTATGAGGTCTTCCTGGAGCCGGTGCCGAGAGACGACCCCGGCCTGCGCCGGCGCGTCATCGAACGGTACGGCCGCCCGCCGTCCTACTGGGCGGCGGGCGAGCGCTGACCGCGGAGTCCGGTCGGGCGACGACCGCGCGGGCGCGTTCGTTCCGCCGGGCGCGATCCTCCGGCGCGCCGCGGTAGCGTCCGACGCGGAGTTCAGCCGAGCTGGACGCCGAAGAAGAGGGCGACCAGCGCGCCGAGCGCCCCGAGGGCGCCCCAGATCGCCAGTCCCCGCTTTGAGGTGGCGCGCATGTGCAGGAACGCCGCCACGCCGGACAGCACCACGAAGACCATCTTGACGTTCAGCGTCATCCGGTAGGCGTCGCTGGGGTGGTCGAGCGCGACGATGTTCCAGACGCCGGTGAGGACGAGCACCGCGAACGCGGGCCACGCCACCACGTTGAAACGGCGCGCCGCGACCTTGGTCACGCCCTCGTAGCCGCGCAGGGCGGGGACCAGCGCCCCCAGGGTCAGCTGGCCGCCGACCCAGACGGTCGCCGCCAGAACGTGCAGGAAGACACGCACCGTGTCCATCGAAACCGCGAGCAACGTCCTTCGCCTCTCTCTCGGGGGAACGGTTCAGATCATTCCGGTACGTCAGGCCGAGTCCGCACCGGGGCCGTCATTGCGCTCCCGAGCGGATCCGTGGCGCCGTTCCGTACGGCTTTGGCGATACCGTGACCGAACCGGCGCGTCAGCTTGAATCGGCCGATTAATGATCTACGGTCGGTTTCGTGACCCGTACGGACCGCTTGCTCGCCCTGGTGGAGGAGCTGCGTGCGGGTGCCCCCCGGCCCTTCAGCGCCGGTGAGCTGGCCGGGCGGCTCAAGGTCGGCGAGCGGACCATCGAGCGGGACGTCGAGGAGCTGCGCGAGGCCGGCGTCCCCATCAAGGCCGACGCGACCGGAACCGGCTGGTTCCTGGACACCGTCGGGACCCTGCCGCCGGTCGTTCTCTCCCCGGCCGAGGCCGTGGCCCTGGCCACCGCGGTGGGCCGCGACGGCGCGTCGCCCTTCGCCCCCTCTGGCCGTACCGCCCTGCTCAAGATGGTCGCGGCCATGTCCACGGCGGAGGCCCCGGAGGACCGGCGACTCGCCGAGCGGATCCGCGGGCTGATCCTCGACGGTGCCCCGGGAGTGTCCGCCGCGGCGGTCGTGGAGGAGGCGGTCGCCACCCGCCGGGTCGTCCGGTTCGCCTACGCCGGCCGCGACGGCACGCGGACCGAGCGCGAGGTGGAACCGGCCGCGCTCGTCGCCGGCGCCCGTGACTGGCACCTCATCGGCTGGTGCCGGCTCCGCGGCGCGCCCCGGATCTTCCGGGTCGACCGCATCCGGCAGGCCGCGCTACTGGAGGAGATCGCCCCGCCCCGCGACTACTCCCGCGCGACCCCGCACGTCTCCGACCTCCTGGCCGCCGCCCTCCGCCTCGACTGACACTCCACTGCCGGAGCCGCGCGGCGTTCAGCCCCGATCGGCGGTGGACGCCGCGCCGACCTCGTCGAGGTCGTCGACGAGCGCATCCGGCGCACGCACCCGCCACGCGTCGGTCACGAGTTCCTCCAACCGTTCGAACGTCACTTCCGCCAGGCGCAGCATGACCAGGGGCCTGCCGTCGTAGCCGGGCGTCGTGAAGAAGACGTCGGGCTCGCCGAGCAGGAGAGCCTGCTTCTCGGCCTCATCGCCGACGAAGAGCACCGCGATATCGGTTCTGATCACGCGTGGCCTCCCCGGCGTGCGCTCGGGGTAGGACCAGACGAACCCCTTGTCGGCCACCCGGAAGTCGAAGCCGTCACTTTCGATCTCCACCACGTGCGGCAGAGCCAGCGCCAACCGGCGCACATCGTCGGCGTCAGCCACCGGGATTCCTCCCAGAACACGTGATCCGCATGTGCAGATGCTACGCGCCGACGGGATCAGCCGGTGAAGTGCGGCTGGCTCTTCACCGGGGACGCCGGGGGAGCCTCGGCCGCCGGAGAGGACGTGTCCGAATCGCTCGGGGTCGTGTCACTCGCGGACGGCTCCGGCTCCGACGGGGACGGCTCCGGCGTGGAATCCGTCGGCGTGGGCGTCGGTGTCGGCGTCGGGCAGTCCTTCCCGGTCAGGTGTCCGTCCACCTTGGAGTACCGGCTGTCCTCCACCATGCGCTCGCAGTACGTCCGGTACACCCACCGCCACGGGTCGATGCCGCTCGCGGTGGCGTCGGCGTCCGCCGCGAAGTAGTGCAGCGGCCACTGCCCGGTCGCGGGACCGGCCGTGCCGTCGTAGTGCTCGGCGTCGGCGCACCGCGGTGCGGTGGTGCTCGTCACCGTGTAGTCGCCGTCGCCGCGGAACGAGCCCGTGACCTTCAACCGGATCGGATCGCCACTGTCGGAGGTGGTCCCGGGAATCGTCGTGAAACTCCCGCGGTCGTGGATGTGCACCTTCCACGTCCCGTCGGTGTCGCCCGGCTTGAACGTCGTCGTCCGCGTGAAGTCATCGAGCGCCCACGCGGGCGAGGCGTTCTCCGGATGATCGGCGAACGTGGCCGTGCAGGTCGGCAGCTTGCCGCCGGTCCGTGCGTACGCGACGGCCGGCACGGCGGCGACCGCGGTGGAAACGGCCATGGCGGCGAGAAGCTTCTTCACGAGGACTATGACGCCCCACACCCGCCGACGGATCGCGCCGTGTCCCATTCAGGACAATCATGACTGCGAATCAGATCCTTCCGAGCGTCGGCTTCATGCGGCAGAAGGGCCTGCGGACGCGGCATGTGGCGTCACGAGTCCGATGTACGCGTTTTCCCCGATGCGTCTTTCACAAATCACTCATAGTTTGATCAGGTCCGGCAGGCCCTGGCCGGTTTTCCGCTCCGAGCAGACGGGGAGAACCGTGAAGAGAACGAGGAAGATCACCACAGCGCCGCTCATCGACACGGCCGCACCGGCCGCTGTCGAGGTGCCCGCGCCGACGCCTGGTCGGCTCCATCGCACCGTCCCCGTCAGACTGCTGACCGCGGCCGGGCTGGCCGCGACCGTCACCTTCACCGTTCCCGTCCTCGCGCGACCGGCGTCGGCGGCCGCGGCCCATCAGCAGCACACGATGAGCACCACCGGTGTGTACGGGATAGGGCAATACACCCAGGCCGGCACCGGCTATACCTTGCAGGCATACGCACACGACACCAAATCGGACGGCTACTGCGCCGAAGTATGGCTGGACTTCAGGACCGACCCGCGCGAGCATCACGGGCCCCTGATGACCTACGCCTGCGGCACCGGCGTCGCCGGCTGGGGTACCACTCGACACGCCAATAGCCCGAAACACAAGATCAAGTCATTCCGTATGGCCGTCTGCCGAGCCAAGAAGCCCTGGGTGCGCTATTCCAAGAGCAACCAGGTCTCCCGCCCGGTGGGCTGCAAGGAATGGAACAACAGTCGCGCCGCGGGTTGGGCGGTGGTCGCCTGGAAAGCGAACGACGCCAAGATCACATCCGTCCGCTGAGGCTCGGCCCTCGCGGACACGGGGCAGGACGCGAACGGTCACCTGCTGCCGAGCGAGGCGAGCGCCTTCGCTCGTTCGATGATGAGCAGTCGCCTCTGGTGTTTCCTGCGTGGGTCGGTGTGGAAGTCCTGCGCGGTCGTCTGGCGTGGGTGCCGGCGGTAGAGCATGCTCGGCTCCCAGATGAAGTAACCGTCGGCCACGGCGTTCGCCGCGATGACCAACCCGGTGTCCTCGGATGTGTCGAGCGCCATCCATCCGCCGAGCGCGAGCAGGAGGTCGCGCCGTATGCAAAGGGTCCCCGGTACCAGCGGGAGCGTCCAGTCGTGCTCTTCCCAAGAGCGAAGGACCGCCCCCCGCTCGATGACGCCTTCCGGGAGGTCGTTCTCCTCAAAGCTCGCGGTCGATCCGTCGGACAGAAGGTCGAGCGCCCGAGACGCCGTCCAGCCGATCTCCGGCCTGCCGGTCAGCGACGCGATGTCCCGAAAGAGCGCACCGGGAAGGAGGCGGTCGTCGGAGTCGAGGTTGCGGACGAGTTCTCCGGTCGCGCGGGCCAGCGCGGTCGTACGGGTCACCGCCGGCCCACTGGCCGGGGTGGTGCCGAAACTGATGCGCGGGTCCTCGGGAAGCGCCGATTCGACCAGACCGCTTCTGCCGTCCTCTTGGACGACCCATTGCCAATCCCACCCGGCTGGAAGTGCTTGAGCTCTTAGCGATTCGTACGCTTCGCGGAGAAATGGCGCATTCGGCGGATGTACCGGAGTGACCACGGTGATGGTGCGTGTCATCGCTCCCACGGCTCCAACTGGTTGTATCCGACAGCTTGATGTGGATCGAGACGTCTGGAGCCGGTCCTCCGGGAGCCGTGGACGGTCGGACCTCATGCGAACGGCGCCTGACTCGGTAATCGCAGGTCAGACGCCGTTCGCGTAGATCGTCGACTGGTGGGCACAGCTGGATTCGAACCAGCGACTCCTGGTTTGTAAGACCAGTGCTCTAACCACTGAGCTATGCGCCCGCTGCCGGAAGGACCCGGCGCGCCACAGCCTACCGGGATCTTCCCCCTGCTCGCGAAACGGAATCAGGCCACGGGACGCCAGGGGCCGTAGATGCCGGCGGGGCCGCGCGAGGAGACGTACAGGCGGCCGTCCTCGGCCAGTGCGAGGGCGTACACCTGGCCGGTCCGGTCGGTGGCGACCATGGGGACGCCGATCGGCGGGAGCGGCAGGGCGGGCGGCGGGACGCGGCTGCCGGTCGGCACCGGAGCCTCGCCGGTCTCGTGGAACACCGCCCGCAACGGAGTGGCGGGGCCGCTCCACGTACGGCCGGTCTCCTTGGCCTGGCGGATCGCCGTGGTGCCCGCCTCCTCGTACACGAGGGTCGGGTTGCCGCCGGCGTCACGGGTGGCGGTGATGGGGCCGCCCGGCCGTACGCCGGGGACCGCGCCCGCGTACACGAAGGTGCAGCCCGTGCCCTGCCGCCACTGCAGCACCTGGGTGCGGGTCGGCGCGAACAGCTCGATCCCCGCGCCGCCGCCGACGGCGTCCATGCCGTCCTGGACGTCCCGGCCGGGAGGGATGACCCGGGGACGCTTGCGGGCGGGTGCCGCGGCGGCCGTCTTCCGGGGAGCCGCGGTGTGCCGGGGGGAGGCGGGGCCGCCGCCGCTCGGGGTCGTCCGCGGGGTCGCCGGTGTGCGCGCCGGAGCCGGCGTGGTGCTCGCGTGGGGCAGCGGGAGGGAGGGCAGGACGGGGCGGCGCGCCGACGGCGAGGCGCTGGGCGTCGGAGTCGTGCTCGGGGTGGCCGGCGCCGACGGGGAACGGCGCGGGACGGTCCTGCGGGGCGTGGGGGAGGAGGGCGCCACGGCCCGCCTGCGGGCGGTCCCGGCCGCGGGGCCGCGCAGTTCCTGCCACGAGGTCCACGATCCGTCCGTGGCCTGGCACCTCACGCTGACGCCGCCCTTGGCGTTCCGGACGAACAGGGCGGGACGGCCGGTACGGCCGGGTACGGCCACGGGGGTGCCCGTCGCGGCGCCGAGTCCGGTCCAGGCGGCCGTCCACCTGCCGCCGGTGTAGCGGGGGTGGGCGACGACGATCTGACCGCCCCGGCGGGCGAAGACCTGGCCGTCCGCGGTGGCGATGGAGGGCGCGAGGCCACTGCCGCCGAGCGAGACCGGCCCCGCCCAGCCGGTGGGCGTCTGCCACCACGTGTACAGCCGGCCGGAGAGGACCGCGAACGCCTGCAGTCGTCCGTCGTCCGCGCGGGTCGTCCACGAGGCTCCCCGGGGCCAGCGGTAGCGCATGCGCACCTGCCAGGACGCGAAGTTCTTGGCCTCCGGGTTGATCCGGTAGTCGTCGGCACGGTAGTCGGCGAAGAAGCGCTGCTTGGCGGTCGACGCGGCCCTGCCGAGGTTCACCGGGGTGTCGCTGAGGTTGTAGTCGCGGTAGTCGACCTGGGCCACGGGCCGGCCGTACGCGGCGACCGCCTCGGTCGCGAACTGAGCCGTCGCCTTGTGATCGGTGTGGTCGGCGGTGTAGCGCCGGTCGGGCGACGGGTCCTGCGTCCGTACGACCGTGGGACGGTACCGCCGGAACAGGGTGACCAGGGCGCGGATGACGTCGGCGTGGGTGTAGCAGTGGGCGTAGGGCGACAACGGCGGCGTCACGGTCGAGGCGCACTTGGCCGAGCCGCGGTCGGCCTCGAGCTGGGCGACCGCCCGTCTGCCGATGTGGACGCGGGGGTCGCGGCCGTCGGGCAGGCTGAGGAACGCCAGATGGACGTTCGGGCGCGCCGTCAGCGTGTGCACCTCGATGTTCACCCGTCCGGAGCGGACCGTCTCGACCGACCAGCCGTCGGCGACGCCGGCCATGGCGGCGTACGCGGCGTGCAGCCCCTGGCGACGTTGCGCGACGTACGCGAGGGCGTCGTGGGCGTCATTCATCCCGGCGTGGCCCTCGGCCGCGGTGAGCACGACCGTCGTGACGCTCTCGCCGCGGCGAAGGTCGTTCGTCAGGTCCGGGGACATGAACAGGAGATCGTCGTCCGGGTGGGCGATGACCTGGACGAGCCCGGCCCGGACCGGGAGCGTCCGCTGCCGGGCGGCCCCTGCCGGGCCGGCGATGCCGAGAAGTCCGGCACATGTCGCCGCAGCCGCCAGACCCGCGATCGTTCGCGCAGGGCTCCCCGCCACGCTCTTCCCCCTCAGCCCTGCGATCGCCCGTCACAGGAGCGGAAGGATCATGCCATACAGCAGGTTGACATTTCGTTAAATGCGGCTGAATGGGGCTTTGATCACATCATCTGGTCTAAAAGGTGCTCGCTTGATCGCATGACGGACCCCGCGCCGGAGACGTTCGGGATCAGGCGGCGGCCGGCACGATGACCAGGACGATCGGCCGGCGGCCAGAGTGGATCAGGAGGAGGTGGGGTCGCTCCCCAGCAAGCGGCTGAGCGCGGCGGCGACCTCTTCGGACAGCCCCGGACTGCCGGAGGGGGGCACCGGCGTCTCGGGCGCCCGTTCGACGGCCCGTACCTGCCCGCAGGCGCGGCACTCGACCTCGCCGAGGCGGCATACCAGCATGGTGGCCCCGCAGGCCGTGCAGTGATCGAGTTCCCGGGTCCAGTCCCGGCCGTGCTGGCAGCCGGGGCAGATCAGGACCTGCCGATCCGCGCGGACTCCCCGTCGCCAGGGACTGGGGCCGCGATCCGGGTCCGTCTGCCGGGCCCCGCAGCGGTAGCAGGGCATGGCGCCTCCGGTGGGATCCGGGACCGGGCCCGTACGGGCCCGGCCACAGGAGACTAAGCGATGTCGCCGAGCGCCTTGCGGTACTCGTCGAGGTCACGGGCGTCGGGGATGGCGTTCTCCACCTTCCACCGAACGACACCGGTCTTGTCGATGATGTAGGTGCCGCGCGTCGCGACGCCCCGGTCCTCGTCGAAGATCCCGTAGGCCTTGGCCACCGCACCGTGCGGCCAGAAGTCCGACAGCAGCGGGAACTGGTAGTTCTCCTGGTCGGCCCAGGCTCGATGCGAGAACATCGAGTCGACCGACACCGCGAGGACCTGCACGTCGTCGCCGCCCAGCGTGGGCAGCTCGTCGCGGATCGTGCAGAGCTCGCCGGTGCACACGCCGCTGAACGCCAGCGGGTAGAAGACCAGAACGACGGTCTTCTTCCCATGGAAGTCCGACAGCCGCACGGGTGTCCCGTGCTGATCCTTGAGCTCGAAGTCCGGTGCGGCTTCGCCGACCTCAACTGCCATGTGGTAGCACCCTTCCTCGCCGAGTCTGGCCGTACGCCAGTCTGCCACCCGGCGTATCGGCGGATCGAGGGAACCCCCGGGGGCTGACATGCCTCACACGCCCGTCAGCCCTCTCTCCGCACGGTCCGCTCCTCGGCGGGAAAGGTCAACGCCGTGCCTTGGGCGACACCAGACGCGTGCCCGACCACTCCTGGGCCGCGCTGATGCTCTTGGTCTGCGACAGCCCGGCCTGCTGGGCGGCCTCGAGGATGTCGCTCGGCTCGACGTGGCCCTCGCGCCCCGCCTTCGGCGTGAGCAGCCAGATGTGGCCGCCGTCCGCCAGTGTGGTGAGTGCGTCGGACAAGGCGTCGAACAGATCGCCGTCGTCCTCGCGCCACCACAGCAGCACGACGTCGACGACGTCGCCGTAGTCCTCGTCGACCAGCTCGCTACCCGAGACCGACTCGATGGAGCTGCGCAGCTCCTGGTCGGTGTCCTCGTCGTAGCCGATCTCCTGCACCACCTGGTTCGGCTTGATGCCGAGCCGTTCGGCCAGGCTGCTCTGCGCCTGACCCGCGGTCGCGCTCACGAACGTCCTCCCTGTGTTGTGGGCCGCGAATGTCAAACATGCCCATGTTGTTTACCGCCCGCCCCTCCGGGTGCGGCATTGCCGGACAGTTCACACGGCGGACCGCCCCGTGCGCAAGTGTCTGACCCGCAAGTGAGCGAACCCGGCCACTTCTCTCAACCCCCGGTGATGAAGCTGAGTCGCACCTTGCGCACGACATTGTCCACGTTGAGGTCGACCACAGCCACCGATTGCCAGGTGCCCATCGCCGGTTTCCCGTCGATGATCGGGATCGTGGCGTACGGCGCGATGAACGCCGGCATGACGTGGGAGCGGCCGTGGCCGCGGGATCCGTGTGCGTGAGCCCACCGATCGTCCGCCGGGAGCAATTCGCTCAACGCGGACAAGAGGTCTTGGTCACTGCCGGAGCCGAGCTCTATGAGCGCGACGCCGGCGGTCGCGTGCGGAACGAAGAGGTTGAGCAATCCGTCGGACGCCCCGATGTCTCGCAGGAAACTGAGGCATTCGCCGGTGATGTCGTGCACAGTCTCCTTGCTCCCGGTGGCCACGCTTATCACTTTGCTCATCATGCGTACATGTCTACTCTTCCGGCTCGATCACGGCATCCGGCCCCGGGTACACCAGACCGGTGTGCCCATCGTCAAAGCGGACGAGATAGGGGGGTCCTCCGGAGGTGCCGCGCACTTCAATGATCTTTCCGGTCCGGTCGGCCTGTCCGACGGTGTTGCCGTGGACGTGCAACCGGTCACCAACGGCCGCTTCCATCCTCGTTTCACCTCCCGACCGCGGGTATCCCCTGAGCGGTGGCTCTCCACACAGCCTCGTACGCCTCGAGGCCGATGGGAAGCCGTACCGAACGGTTACCCGGCAGTAGAGATGCGTTAACGGTCCTGACGTACGACGATGGTCGGGACAGCAACGATCCATCACCTGACCTGGGTGGGCACGAAGCGAAGGGGAACCCGTGGCTTCCGGACGCCAGCGCTTTTCGATCATCAGCGACGGCCTCCCCAGTCAGCTTCCGGACATCGACCCTGATGAGACCCGGGAGTGGCTGGAGTCGCTCGACACGGTCATCAAGACCGAGGGCCGCTCGCGCGCCCGCTACCTCATGCTGCGGCTGCTGGAGCGGGCACGAGAGCAGCAGGTCGGCGTGCCCGGCCTGCGCAGCACGGACTACATCAACACGATCCCGCCGGAGCGCGAGCCCTGGTTCCCCGGTGACGAGTACGTCGAACGCCGCATCCGCGCCTATATCCGGTGGAATGCCGCGATCATGGTCTCGCGGGCGAACCGTCCGGAGCTGTCGGTCGGCGGTCACATCGCGACCTACGCCTCCGCCGCGTCGCTGTACGAGGTCGGGTTCAACCACTTCTTTCGCGGCAAGGACCACGGCGAGTCCGGCGACCAGGTGTTCATCCAGGGCCACGCCGCGCCGGGCATCTACGCCCGCGCGTTCCTCGAGGGCCGGCTGCCCGAGGACAAGCTCGACGGGTTCCGCCAGGAGATCTCCCACCCGGGCGGCGGGCTCTCGTCCTACCCGCACCCGCGCCTGATGCCGGACTTCTGGGAGTTCCCCACGGTCTCCATGGGCCTCACCGCGATCAACTCGATCTATCAGGCCCGGTTCAACCGCTACCTGTACAACCGGAAGATCAAGGACACCTCGCGGTCGCACGTATGGGCGTTCCTCGGCGACGGCGAGATGGGCGAGCCCGAGTCGCTCGGCGCGATCGGCCTCGCCGCCCGTGAGGAGCTGGACAACCTCACCTTCGTCATCAACTGCAACCTGCAGCAGCTCGACGGGCCGGTCCGCGGCAACGGCAAGATCATCCAGGAGCTGGAGTCGTTCTTCCGCGGCGCCGGCTGGAACGTCATCAAGGTCATCTGGGGCCGCGACTGGGACCCGCTGCTCGCCCAGGACGTCGACGGCGCGCTCGTCAACAAGATGAACACCACGCCGGACGGCCAGTTCCAGACCTACACCGTCGAGACCGGCGAGTACATCCGCGAGCACTTCTTCGGCGACGACCCTCGGCTGCGCAAGATGGTCGAGCACATGTCCGACGACGACATCCGCAAGCTGTCGCGCGGCGGCCACGACTACCGCAAGCTGTACGCCGCGTTCAAGGCGGCCCGTGAGCACGTCGGCCAGCCGACCGTCATCCTCACCCACACGATCAAGGGGTGGACGCTCGGGCCGGACTTCGAGGCGCGCAACGCCACGCACCAGATGAAGAAGCTCACCAAGGCCGAGCTGAAGGAGTTCCGCGACCGGCTCTACCTCGACATCCCCGACTCGGCCCTCGAGGCGGAGCTGCCGCCGTACTACCACCCGGGCGAGGACTCCGACGAGGTGCAGTACATGCGCGAGCGGCGCATGGCCCTCGGCGGCTACCTGCCCAAGCGCCTCAACCGGGCGAAGGCCCTCAAGCTCCCCGGCGACCCGGTCTACGCCGAGCTGAAGAAGGGCTCCGGCAAGCAGAACGTCGCGACGACGATGGCGTTCGTCCGGCTGCTCAAGGACCTGATCAAGGACGAGAACATCGGCGCCCGCTTCGTGCCGATCGCCCCGGACGAGTACCGCACGTTCGGCATGGACTCGCTCTTCCCGTCGGCGAAGATCTACTCGCCGCACGGGCAGACGTACGAAGCGGTCGACCGCAAGCTGCTGCTGTCCTACAAGGAGTCCGAGCAGGGCCAGATGCTGCACGAGGGCATCAGCGAGGCGGGCGCCGTCGGCTCCGCCATCGCGGCCGGCACGGCGTACGCCACGCACGGCGTGCACATGATCCCCGTCTACATCTTCTACTCGATGTTCGGGTTCCAGCGGACCGGCGACAGCATCTGGGCGATGGCCGACCAGATGAGCCGCGGCTTCCTGCTCGGCGCGACCGCCGGGCGCACCACCCTCACCGGTGAGGGCCTGCAGCACAACGACGGCCACTCGCCGCTGCTCGCCGCGACCAACCCGGCGTGCGTCTACTACGACCCGGCGTGGGCGTTCGAGCTGGCGCACATCATCAAGGACGCGCTGCGGCGCATGTACGGCTCGAGCGAGGAGCACCCGAACGGCGAGGACGTCTTCTACTACCTCACCGTCTACAACGAGCCGTACCAGCAGCCCGCCGAGCCGGCCGACCTCGACGTCGGCGGCCTGCTCAAGGGCCTGTACCGGTACGCCGAGGCGCCGCAGGTCGAGGGCGAGGCGCCGGGCGCGCAGATCCTCGGCTCCGGCGTCGGGCTCCGGTGGGCCCTGGAGGCCCAGCGGATGCTCGCCGAGGAGTGGGGCGTGGCCGCCGACGTCTGGTCCGCCACCTCCTGGACCGAACTGCGCCGGGAGGCCGTCGCCTGCGACGAGTGGAACCTCCTGCACCCCGACGACGAGCAGCGCGTCCCGTACGTCACCCGCACGCTCGACGGGCAGCCCGGCCCGGTCGTCGCGGTCAGCGACTTCATGCGCGCCGTCCCGGACCAGATCGCGCCGTGGGTGCCGGGCGACTGGTCGTCGCTGGGCACCGACGGGTTCGGGTTCTCCGACACCCGGGCCGCCGCCCGCCGCTTCTTCCACGTGGACGCGGCGTCGATCACCCTCGCCGTGCTGACCCGGCTGGCCCGGCGCGGTGAGATCAAGCAGGAGGTCCTGCAGAAGGCGATCGACCGGTACCAGCTCGGCGAGGGCGCCGAGGTGGTCGTCGGCGCCGGCAGCACCCCGCCGGAGAGCGAGACCGGCGGCATGAGCGCCGGCTGAGACACCGAGAACACGGCGGCCGGAGCATCCCACGGGCGGGGTGCCCCGGCCGCCGTCTTCCGGAGGGTCGTCGCCGCAGGACGTCCGGAGTCAGTGGATCAGGCGGGGCCGGGGACGTGTGGTGCGGTGTCGGTCCAGCCGACCTCGTAGTAGAGCGTCGACGCCCGTTTCGGACTCCTTGCCGTCCCCGCCGTCTCCTGCAGGACGAACGCGGTCTTCGGATCGATGATCAGGTGGAAGCCTCCCCCGATCGTGACTCCTTGCCCGATACGTCCCCGAGCGTCCTTGACCCGGCCCTCGCTCGTGACGTCGGGCCGCTGGGCGAGTGCCCGGAAGGCGGCCGCCCGCACCTTGGGAGACACCGGGACCGCGTACAGCAGCGCGCTCAGCGTGTTGGTGGCCACATCCTCCATGTCCTTCTTCCGCCAGTGCGGATTCATCTTCCGGGCGTACGAGAGCGCCCAGGCGGTGAGCCGCCGCGGGTCGGCCGGCAGCCGCTGGAGCTCGTCGAAGGACAGCGTGTGATCCACCAGCTCGAAGGACCTGCCGTCCTTGTTCTTGTGCTTGATCAACCCCAGGCCGCGGCCATCCAGCGTGGCATCGCCTTCGTACCACCAGCCGTCCTTGGCGGCCCAGATCTCTATCACGTTGCCCACGGGCGGCCCGCCCGCGAAGATCATGTGGACCCGTCGGACGTGCCAGTATCTCCCGGTCGTCGCCGGTTCGGCCTCCGCACTCGCCGCTGCGGCCAGCAGTACTTCCCGGCCCGACAGCCGCTGGGACGTCTCCATCGGCCGGGGGCGCGATCGGTCCGGCGGAGCCGACGTCGTCGTGAGGGCCATCGCGGCGGCCGTTCCGGCGGCGACCAGTCCGAGCCCCGGCAGCGCCCAGCGGAGCCGACGGCGCCCCCGCCGCCTCCGGCCACCGGGAACCTCGCGCGGGGCCGCAGCCGGTTCCTGACGGATCAGCTCGTCCAGCCGCCGTCGGCCCATCGCCAGCACCGCCGCCGACGGGTCGCCCTCCTCCAGCAGCTCGGCGACCTCTCGGATGTCATCCATGGGACTCCTCCTCCGTAGATGTGGGATCGGTCCCGCCCAGTGCCTCCCGCAGCTTCGTCCGAGCCCTGTTCAGCCGCGATCCGACGGTGCCTCCCGGGATCTCCAGCGCCTGCGCGACCTCCTCGTAGGCGAGGCCGCCCAGCGCCACGAGCAGCAGTACGTCCCGGTCTCCCTCCGGCAACGCCACGAGAGCTCGCGCGAGCTGCGGCCGTACGCCCTCCGCGGTGACCCGGGACGCGACCCGCTCCTCGTGCTCGCCGCCCGCCTGGTCGCCGCCCAGGCGGGCCAGCGCCGTGTAGCGCCTGCTCTCGTCGCGCCGGTACTGCCCGACCAGGTTGGTGGCGATGCCGAACAGCCAGGGGCGTACGGCGCCACGCTCCGGGTCGAAGCGGTCGCGCTTGCGGAACGCGGTCAGGAACGTCTCAGCGGCGACGTCGTCGGCGACGTCACGGCCGAGACGCCCGGCCACGTACCGGTAGATCTGCGGGAAGTATCTGTCGTAGATCACTCGGAACTGATCGGGCTCATGCCACGACCGCTTGATCACCACGGCGTCGTCGTGTGAGTCGACGACGCCGGCTGCGGCGGTCATCCGTGGCTCCTTGTCATGTCGGGCCTTTCCGAGGTGTTCGGCGGTCACCCGTACTCAGTCGCACGCCGGAATCTTCTTCACGACGCCGTCGGAGGAGTGCCGTCGGGGAGTTGCGCCGGCCCGGGAACAGATGTTGTGAATTTGCGTAAACGCCCGACTCCTCCTGCTGATCTGTCCGCGGAGTTAGCGTTGTGACTACCTGGAGACACGCGGACGACCCGTTCAGGATCCACCGTGATCCCGCCTCTCCACATCGCTCCGATCCGCTTCTCCAGGCGACCGAGTGGAGGAGGGAAGGGCCCGGCACACCGCCGCTGCCGGGCCCTTCCGAATGTCCGGGCACCGAACCTCGCCGTTGCGTTCCCCGGAGGGGACGAAGGGAGATACGGTCTTCGAGCTGACAGTCGAGATCATCCCGATTACGGATCGCAGGGGGGATGAGAGTGTCCGGCCCGACGGACGACAACGTGCCCGAGTCCGATGCCGCCGTGCCCTCCGGCGACGGCGTCGCCCCGGGCCCTGCCGGCCCGCCCGGTACGGACCGGTCCGCGACCGGCGCCGACGCCTCTCCACCATCGGCGGAAGAGGCCACCACGGCGGCGGACGGCCCGCGAGGGAACGTCCCCGCCCAGGATGACGACGTACGGGACGAGACCCCGGTGGAGGACGACGGCCCCCCGCAGACGGGCTCCGGGCCCGTGACCGGCGGGAAGGGCGGGCGGAGCCCCGCGGACCACCCGCCGGGGCCGGGCACCCACCTGGCGGACGGCACGCCGGGTCCGGGCACCGACCTGGCGGGTGGCGCACCAGGATCGGGCGCCCGCCCGGCGGATGGCATGCCGGGGCCGGGCACCCGCCCGGTGGACGGCATGCCGGGGACCCGCCAGGCCGTGCCTCCGCTCCAGGACGGGGACGACGCCGGCGCGCGCCCCTGTGCCTACTGCGGGCGTCCGATCCCTCAGCCGGGCGAGGCGGGACCCGTCCTGCGGTACTGCGTCGACAACGACGGGGCCTGTGCCCGTGCCGCGGCCGAGCGGCGCCGCCGCGACCAGGACTCCCCGGGCCTCGCCGGCCAGGTCGCGCGGACCTGGGACATGGTCGAACGTCTGGAGGACGTCGCCGAGCTCCTGGCGATGTCCCTGACGGCGGATCTGAGTGTCGCGGGCGTCGAGCGGCGGATCGCGGAGGCGAGGGCGGAGGCGGCCGCCGCCGTCGCCGAGGCCCAGCGGGACCGCGAGGCGGCCCGGCTGGACGCCGAGCAGGTGCTCGCCCAGCTCGGAGACGTACGGCGCCGCGCCGAGCAGGCCGAGGCCGGCGTCGCCGAACTGACCGCCCGGCTGGAGGCCGCCCGTACGGACCGGGACGCCGCGCGCGACCTCGGCGACCAGGCGACCCGGACGGCGGAGGCGGCGACCGAGGCGGCGACCGCCGTACGCGAGGAGCGCGACCGTCTCACGCACCGGACCGCCGAGCTGACCTCGGCGTTGGACCTGGCCCGCGACGAGATCGCGCGATACCGGGCGGAACTGGCCGAGGCCAAGGAACTGCAGAAGCGGGCCGTGGCGGTGGAGGAGATGCGCTCGCGGCTCCGGGCCGCCGAGTCCGAGCTGGACAAGATGCGCACCACGGCCGAACTCGCACAGAACTCCCGGGCGGCCGCGGAGCAGGCACGGGCCGCGGCGGACCGCCAGGCCCTGGAGGCACGGGCGCACGCCGATGAGGTGAGCGGCCAGCGGGAGACGGCCCTGGCCGAGCTCGAAGAGCTCCGTGGCGAGCTGGAACGCACCCGAACTGAGCGGAACGAGGCGCACAGCGAGCTGGAACGCACCCGCGCTGAGCAGGACGAGACGCGTACGGAGCTGGAACAGACACGTACTGAACGGGACGAGGCCCGTACGGAACTGGAACGCACCCGCACTGAGCGGGACGAAGCCCGTACCGAGCTGAAGGGCGTCCGTACCGAGCTGGAGAGCGCTCGCGGCGAGTTGGAGACGGTCCGGGCCGACCTCGCGACTTCGCGTGGTGAGCTCGACGCGGCGCGGCCTCGGCTGGACGAGGGCGCCCGGCGCACCGAGGAGCTGGAGTCGGCCCGCCGTGAGCTGGAGAAGGCGCAGGCCCGGCTGGATCAGTACCAGTTGCAGGCCAAGGAGCGTTCGAGCATGCTGGACCAGCTCCGCGCCGCGCTCGCCACGATGATCGCCGAGCGTGACGCCGCACGGGTCGAGGCCGACGAGGCCAAGGCGCGCGTGGAGCAGTTCGCCAAAGGTCAGCTGGGACCCACGATCTCGGCTCGGCACGCGCGGCCGGCCGCCGATCCGCAGGCCCAGGCCGACTCATCGGCCGGTCCGCAGGAGCCGCGCGACCCGTCGGCCGTTCCTCAGGTCCCCACCGACCCGCCGGCCGACCGGCAGGGCCCGGCCGATCCGCCGTCCGATCCGCGGAGCCCGAGCCTCCCGGTGGCCGACCTGCGGGGTCCGAGCGCCCCGTTGGGCGATCCGCGGGGTGAGGGCGATCCGTTGGCCGACCGGCAGGGGCCGGGCTTCCCGGTGGGCGATCCGCGCCGACCGGGGGGCCCGCCGATCGACCCGCGCTTCCGGCCGCGGGGACCGCTTGATCCGCGACTGCCCGGCCGGGCGGCGGCCGATCCGCAGGGCCCGCCGCCCGCCGACCCGCTCGGTCCCGCACCGTCACCATCGCCGCCGGGTCAGCGGCCGGTACCCCCGTCTCCGCCGTCGTTCCCCGGCACGGGGCCAGGCGCGGGAGGCGCCCCTTCTCTTCCGGGCGGAACCCGACCCGTCTCGCCGGCGTACGGCGCGACGTCGTACCCCGCGCCCGCCCAGCCCGGTCAGCCCGCCGGGTGGGGCGTCGGTTCTGGTGGGTGTCTACTCAGCGGAGACCATTCTCCGCTGAGTGGACACCGGTGGAAGAGGACGGGCGACCCGG
>NZ_JBFAUT010000064.1:0-46808 GCF_040679475.1 Actinoallomurus sp. NPDC052274 | reverse complement strand
GGCTCGCGACGTCGGCGGAGCCCGCGGCGTCCCCCGCCCCGGCCGCGCGCGGCCCCGCCGGGCCGGAATCGGCCGTGTCCGGCGCCGGCCGGAGGCCGGCCAGCAGGTCCCGGAGGCCGGACAGGTCGGCCGCCTCGGCCGAACACGCGGGGCAGTCGGCAAGATGGGTCTCGAAGGCTCGCCGGTCGTCCTCTTCGAGCAGTCCCAGGGCGTACGCGCCGACGTCGGTGTGGTGAGGAGTCCCCGGCTCGGTCATGAGTCCTCCTTCGTCGGAGGGGCGACTCGTGGGGCTGCGCCGCCGATTCCCTCGCTCCGCTCGGTCATGGCGTCACCCCCATCTCCTCGAGGACGACGCGCAGCGCCCGCAGGGCGTAGTAGACCCGTGACTTGACCGTTCCGACGGGGATGCCGAGCACCTCCGCGGCCTCGTTGACCGTGCGGTCGCGCAGGACCGTCTCGGTGAGCACCTCGCGGTGCGCGGGGCTGAGCGCCTTCAACGCCTCGGACACGACCACGCCGCGCAGCAGATCCTCCATGCCGTCCGGAGTCTGAAGCTTCTCGAGAGGGCCCTCGCCCGCCTCCTGGGGCCGTGCTCCTCGGCGGCGCCTCTCGTCGATGACGATACGGCGGGCGACCGTCGCCAGCCAAGGCATCAGGCTGGCCGCCTCCGCGTCGAGCTGGTCGAGGCTGCGCCACGCGCGGATCATCGTCTCCTGCACGATGTCCTCCGCCCACTGGCGGTCCCCGCCGGTGTGCCGGATCACGAAGGCGAGCAGCGGGTCGTGGTACTCCTGATACAGCCGGGCGATGATCAACTCGTCGTCGGCGTCGGTCACCGGGCGCAGCGCGCGCAACCAGGTCCGTGCCTTCGTCCTGCCGCGCGCTCCGGGAAATGCCATGGCGGGGGTTCTCCGGGACGGTCGGGAGCGCGGTGGTCAACGATAGACCTCGCGGCGGCCGGATCGCGGGTGCCGCGCCGCGTACGCCGACTCGTCCATGGCCGTGCGGACCCACGAAGCGTGGCCGTGCCGATGCGGTCCCATCGTGATCCCTCCCGCGTGCCGGCGGTGGTGGAGCCGTCAGGCAGTACGGGTCCCGCCCGGGGCGGGGTTCAACGCCGGTACGGACGAGGCGCGGCGGCGGGTCAGAGGGCCTTGCGCAGCCATTGCTCGACGCCGGCGACGTGCACGGTGGCCAGGGCGTGGGCGACTTCGGCCTGCCGGGCCGCCAGGGCGTCGAGGATGGCGTGGTGCTCGTCCAGAGTGCGCCGGAGCGCGCCCTCCTGGGTGAGCCCGCGCCACACGCGCGCTCGGATGGTCGGGCCGCAGAGAGTGTCGACGAGGGAGAACAGGACGGAGTTCCCGGCGGCTTCGGCGATCCGCCGGTGGAACTCCAGGTCGTTCTCGACGAGGTCCTCCACGGCCGACTCGTCGGTGACCTTCGCCAGGTGGTCGCGCAGCGCGTCGACGGTCTCGAGGCTGATCTGCCGGGCCGCCAGCGCGGTGGCGGCGGGCTCGAGGATCCGGCGTACCTCGAAGAACTCCAGGACGGTCCTGTCGTGGTGCAGGTCGACGATGAAGCTGAGTCCGTCGAGCAGCGCCTTCGGCTCGAGGCTGGTGACGTACGTGCCGTCGCCCTGCCGGACGTCGAGGATCCTGACCAGTGACAGGGCCCGGACGGCCTCCCGCAGTGAGTTGCGGGACAGGCCCAGTTGGGCCGCCAGGTCCGCCTCCTTGGGAAGCCGGTCACCGGGCCGCAGCTCACCCGACACGATCATGCCCTTGATCTTCTCGATCGCGTCATCCGTGATCGGCATCGTCGCCCCTCCCCTACCGGCTCTCCACGGTGAACGCCACCGGGCCCTTGCGCGTTCCCAGCCTGCCATGTGGCCCACACCGGCCACACACGCGGCAGGGCTTGACGTAGCGCGCCGGGCGGTGGTGACATCGACACTCATAGGTTAGGAAGGTTTCCTAACCAAGACCGCACTCGGAGATCGCCGGCCGGGAGCGCGTCGGGGGCCGCGTTCCGCGTCGGCGGAAGGAGACCGACCGTGTCCATCGCCCCGCGCACCCTGCTCGCCGCGGCCGCCGCCGTGACGGCCGCCCAGGTGGCCCTCGCCGCGCCCGGCCACGCCACCCCCGCCGCCCGCGACGCGGGCCCGAGCGCCGCCGCCTCCCCCGGCGTGGCCGTCGCCCCGTATGAGTACCTCGGCTGGGGGAACCCGCAGGCACCCGCCTCGGTGCTGTCCACGACAGGCGTCAAGTGGCTCACCCTCGCCTTCGTCCTGTCGGACGGCGGCTGCAACCCGAAGTGGGACGGCAGCCGCTCGCTCACCGGCTCCGACAAGACGGCCATCAACTCCATCCGCTCCGCGGGCGGCGACGTCGTCGTCTCGTTCGGCGGCTGGAGCGGGAACAAGCTCGGCGAGCACTGCTCCAGCGCCTCCGCCCTCGCCGGGGCTTACCAGAAGGTGATCGACGCCTATGGACTGAAGGCCATCGACATCGACATCGAGTCGACCGAGTTCTCCAACGGAACGGTGCAGCAGCGGGTCATCGACGCGCTGAAGATCGTCAAGTCGAAGAACTCCGGGATCAAGACGTACATCACGTTCGGCACGACCCCGAGCGGCCCGGACTCCACCGGCAAGTCGCTGATCAACCGGGGCGCCAAGGCCGGCCTCGCCAATGACGGCTGGGTCATCATGCCGTTCGACTTCGGCGGCCACAGCGGCTCCATGGGCAGCGTCACGACGGCCGCCGCGGACGGACTGAAGAACACCGTCAAGAGCGCGTACGGGTACAGCGACTCGGTGGCCTACGCCCACATCGGCATCTCGTCGATGAACGGCAAGACCGATGAGTCCGACGAGACCGTGACCACCGGCGACTTCCAGACGATCCTGGCGTACGCGAAGGCCCACCACATCGCCCGACTCACCTTCTGGGCCGTCAATCGCGACCGCACGTGCGGCTCCGGCGAAAGCGCCGGCGACTCGTGCAGCGGTGTGTCCCAATCGGCCTACGCCTACTCCAAGATCTTCGCCCAGTACACCGGCTGACGCCGTCGCCGGGAATGCCTCCACGTGAGGAGCACCCGGCAACCACTGGACAGATACATCCGATGTATTTGCCTGGATCTCCCTTCTGAACGCACCCTCCACCCGGCCGCCTGACGGACATCGAACAGGCACGAAGTCGGGTCTACCAGAATCCAACAAGGCGTTGACAGCGGCACCACCGCTGCTACATTTCCAGCAAAGATCCCATCTTTCCGTTCCCAAGGACGGCGGCAGGATCATGAAGAAAACCTTTGCCCTGCTCGGCTCGGGCGCGCTCGTCGCCGGGCTGTTGATCGGTACATTCCCGGCGCACGCGGCCTCGCCCGTGCTGCTGAGCCAGAATCGGCCCGTGACGGCGTCCTCGGAAGGCGGATCGGGTTACGTCGCGAAGTACGCCGTCGACGGCGACACCTCCACGCGGTGGGCGAGTGTACGCGCCTCCGACCCGCAGTGGATCTACGTCGACCTCGGCGCGACCGCGCAGATCAGCGAGGTCAAGCTGGTCTGGGACCTGTCGTGCGCCACGGCGTACCGCGTCCAGATCTCCGGTGACCACTCCACCTGGACGGACGTCTACTCGACGGCCTCCGGCGACGGCGGCACGGACGATCTGACCGGCCTGACGGGGAGCGGCCGCTACGTCCGCGTGTACGGCACGAAACGCTGCCGGAACACCAGCGGCTACGGCTACTCTCTGCGGGAACTGCAGGTCTACGGCTCGACCGGTGGCGACACGCAGGCGCCCACCACCCCGGGCGACGTCCATTCGACCGGAGTGACCAGCGACAGCGTCACTCTCGCCTGGGCCGCCTCGACCGACGACGTCGGCGTGGCCGCCTACGACATCTACAACGACGGCAACAAGATCTCCGAGGCCGCCGGCACCGCGACGAGCAAGACGATCACCGGGCTCACGCCGAAGACGCAGTATCGGCTGACGGTGTTCGCTCGGGACGCCGCGGGCAACGTGTCGCCCAGCAGTAACTCGGTCACGGTGACCACCGCCGCGTCCTCCGACACCGAACCGCCGACCGCGCCCGCCAATCTGCGGTCCACCGGCGTGACGAGCGGTAGCGTCTCCCTGGCCTGGGACGCGTCCACCGACAACGTGGGCGTCACCGGCTACGACGTCTACAGCGGCGGAACGGCGATCGTCACCGGCGTCAAGACCACCTCCACGACCATCAGCGGCCTGGCCGCGAACACCTCCTACACGTTCACGGTGCGGGCGAAGGACGCGGGCAACAACGTCTCCGGCGCGAGCAACGCGGTGACGGTGAAGACGGGGGCCGCGTCGGGTGGCGGCGTGCCCTCGAGCATCACCACCGTCTCGTCGGGCTGGACGATTCCCTGGGGGATGTCCTGGCTGCCCGACGGCTCCGCGCTGATCACCGAACGCGACTCCTTCAAGGTCTTCAAGCTCACCCAGAGCGGCGCGAGGACCCAGGTCGGCACCGTGCCGAACGTCGTGACCACCGACGGCGAGGGCGGCCTGCTGGGCGTCGCGGTCTCGCCGAACTGGGGCAGCGACCACTACGTCTACCTCATGCACACGGCGTCGGAGGGCAACCGGATCGTCCGGATGACCTACGACGGCAGCTCGCTGAGCGGCTACAAGGTCCTCGTCCAGGGCATCAAGAAGAACCGCTACCACAACGGCGGGCGGCTGAAGTTCGGCCCGGACGGCTACCTGTACGCCACCACCGGCGAGGCCCAGACGCCCGACCTCGCGCAGGACAAGAGCTCCCTCAACGGCAAGATCCTGCGGATGACCACGGACGGCAAGCCGGCACCCGGCAACCCGTTCGGCACGCTCGTCTACAGCTACGGGCACCGCAATCCGCAGGGCATCACCTGGGACCCGCAGGGCCGCCTGTGGGAGGCCGAGTTCGGCAACAGCAAGTACGACGAGGTCAATCTCATCGAGCCGGGCAAGAACTACGGCTGGCCGACCTGCGAGGGTAAGTGCAGCACCTCAGGGATGACCGACCCGAAGGTGCAGTGGTCGGTGTCGCAGGCCTCGCCCAGCGACATCACGTACGCCGACGGCGCCCTGTACGTCGCGGCGCTGCGCGGCCAGCGGCTGTGGCGCATTCCCGTCGACGGCACGACCACCGGCACGCCGGCGGCCTACTACGTCAACACGTACGGCCGGCTGCGCACGGTGGAGACCATCCCCGGCAAGAACGCGCTGTGGCTGTCCACCACCAACTGCGACAACAACGGCGGCCAGGCCGACGGCTCGGACAAGGTGTTCCGGATCGACCTGAAGTGACCCTCCTCTGAGGTACCCCCGTTCGTGACCGCGTCCCCGGAGCGCCAGGGGCCCGGGGCGCGGTCACCCTCATCCCCCACTCCGGCGCCCCCGTCCCACCCTGATTCCCGCTCCGGCGGTCCCCGCCGCCGGTCCCCGTCCCGGCAGCCCCATGCCACCGTCCAGGAAGAACCCCGCCCATGCGACGACGATCACTGCGCCTTCCGGCCGCCGGCCTGGCGGCGCTCGCCCTCACCCTCACGACGACGGCCGGCCCCGCACGGGCCGACCTGACCAACCCGCGCCAGGACTGGCTCCGGGACTCCACCGCCGGGCTGTTCCTGCACTGGGGCCTGCGCACGAGCCCCGCCCACACGAGCTGCAGTTCCTGGGAGTCCGACGTCACGAACGGCGGCTGGAGCGCGGACTACTGGGTGAGCGAGGCCCAGAAGCTGCATGCGAAGTACCTCGTGCTCGCGTCATTCCACAGCCGGCTCGGGTACGCGCGGGCCTGGCCGTCGAAGATCCCCGGAAGCTGTACCACCAAGCGCGACTTCCTCGGCGAGCTGATCAGCGCCGCCAAGGCCAAGGGCCTCAAGGTCATCCTCTACATGACCAACGACCCCCAGTGGCACGACGAGGGCGGCCACGAGTGGCTCGACTCCTCCGCCTACTCCAAGTACAAGGGCAAGACCGTCGACCTCACGACCAACGACGGCTTCGGGCAGTTCTCCTACGACAACTTCGTCGAGGTCATGCAGAACTACCCCGACCTGGCCGGCTTCTGGATCGACAACGACAGCCAGTACTGGATCGACCACGGCCTCTACGAGAAGATCCGCCGGGACCGGCCGGACATGCTGCTGTCCAACAACAACGAAGACACGCCGATCATGGACACGGTCAGCAACGAGCAGAAGACCGGCATGACCCCGGCGTACGACTACCCGGCCGCCACCTGGTCCCCCGCGCCGCGCCTCACCGAGGCCTGCTACAAGCTGCCCTCGAGCGGCGCCTGGTGGTACGACGGCAGCAACTCCTCGGTCGACAAGGCGCTGAACGTCGGGCGGCTCGTCGCCAACGCCGGCTCCTCCATCAAGTCGCTGATGGCCGAGACGGCGCAGGTCAACGGCAGGTTTCCGTCGAACCAGGCCTCCTACAACGACTTCCTCAACACCTACCTCGGCCCGATCTGGAGTTCGATCGACGGGACCGAGGGCGGCGGCTACATGTACGGCGGCCTGCAGCCCGGTTCGTGGAACGACGGGGCGTACGGCGTCACCACCATCAGCAGGACCGACCGGAACCTGCACTACATCCACGTGCTGACCAAGCCGTCGACGAGCACGCTGAAGGTCCGCGACAACGGCTACAAGGTCACCGGGGTCACGAACCTGCGCACCGGGGCCGCCTTGAACTTCAGCCAGTCCGGCGGGTCCCTGACCATCACCGGCATCAGCGGCTGGGACCCCTACGACACCGTCTTCAAGGTCCAGACCTCGGGCCGGACCGGCATCCACTCCGGCGTGACCGCGACCGCGAGCGCGTCCAGGAGCGGCTACCCGGCGAGCAACCTCGTCGATGGCGACTACCTGAAGTGGTGGGACAACAACGGCACCCTGCCGGTGACCGTCACCCTCGACCTCGGCTCCGCCGAAAAGGTCGCCTACCTCGGCGTCAACCAGCGCGAGTGGTCGGTGAGCTACAAGCGGTCGAGCACCGAGGACTCCGCCCGGATCAAGGCGTACAAGGTCCTGTCCAGCACCGACGGCAAGACCTGGTCCACGGTGAAGTCCGGGACGATGCCCAGCGCCCGCGGCGTGCGGTTCATCGACCTCGGCATCCCCTCCGCGCGGTACGTCCGCCTCGAGGTCGACAGCACGTGGGCCGCGTCCTCGGCCACCAAGTTCTACAAGAAGCTCCTCATCGACGAGATGTGGCTGGGGTCCGATTATGCGTAGGCCGAGAAAGCGCGTTCCCGTCTCGAGGCGGCGTTCGCCCGCCGTCGCGCTCACGGCGGTTCTCTGCGCGGCGCTGACCGCGCTCACCACGTCGGCGTCGGCCGCCCGTCCCGGGCACGCCGCCAAGGCCGCCACCGACTGGTCGGTGGCGGTGGCCGACTCCACCATCGCGCGGAACACACCCGGCGAGATCGGCGGCTGGTCGTACCCGGTCGGCCTGTACCTGTACGGCCAGTACCTCGTCTACCAGCGCACTCATAACGCGAAATACCTGTCGTACATCAAGAGCTGGGCGGACCGCTTCGTCGACTCGAAGGGGAACATCGACCAGGGCTTCGGCAACCTCGACAGCATGCAGGCGGGCCGGATCCTCGTCCTGCTGCACCACGAGACCGGCCAGGCGCGCTACCAGACCGCCGCCGCGAAGATCCGCAACCGGCTGAAGACCTACCCGCGGACCTCCGACGGCGCGTTCTGGCATGGGACGTCCAGCAGCCGGGCCCACCAGCTGTGGGCCGACGGCGCGTACATGGTCGACCCGTTCCTCGTCGAGTACGGCAAGGAGTTCGGCGACACCGCGTACACCGACGACGAGGCGACCAAGCAACTCGTGGTGTACGGCACCCATCTGCAGGTGTCGGGCGGCCTGCTGCGGCACGCCTACGACGAGTCCAAGCAGGCGAGCTGGGCGAACTCGAAGACCGGCCTGGCGCCGGAGCACTGGTGCCGGGCGATCGGCTGGTACGCCATGGCGACGGTCAACGTGCTGGACGCCGTCCCGGCGACCAACGCGCGGAGGCCGCGGTTGCTCACCATCCTGCGCGACCTCGCGGCCGGCCTCGAGCGCTACCAGGACCCGGCCACGGGTCGCTGGTTCCAGGTGGTCGACAAGGGCTCGCAGCCCGGCAACTGGACCGAGACGTCCTGCTCCAGCATGTTCGCGTTCGCGCTGTCGCGGGCGGTGGAGCAGGGCTACGTCGACGCGCGCTACAAGGCGGTCGCCGACCGCGCCTACCAGGGTGTGCTGAAGAAGATCTCGCTGGGGAGCGACGGCCGGACGAACCTGACCGACATCTCGGTCGGCACGAACGTCGGCTCGTACTCCTACTACGTCGGCCGGACCCGGGCGACCAACGACCTCCACGGCCTCGGCGCCTTTCTGATCATGAACGAGCAGTTCGTCCGCACCGAAGGCGCCGCCCGCTGACCCTGGCTCCCCCTATCCCGCCTCCTCTCGGAAAGAGCCATGAAGATCCCACTGAAACACCTCGTCCAGGCACTCGCGGCCCTCATCGGGCTGGTCGCCGTCTTCGGGCTCGTGCAGCCGCCCGTGCTCGCGGCCGCCGCACGCCCGTCGCGCGCCACCGCCCGCGCGGCGGCCGCCGGCACCTTCAACGTCAAGGACTACGGCGCGAAGGGCGACGGCGACGCCAACGACACCTCCGCGATCAACAAGGCCATCACCGCGGCCAATGACGCCGGCGGCGGAACGGTGCGCTTCCCGTCGGGGACGTACAAGTCCTCGAACACCATCCACATGAAGAGCAACGTCACGCTGCAACTGGACTCCGGCTCGACCATCAAGGGCGCGAGCGGGACCGGCTACGACAAGCCCGAGTCGAACTCCAACGACAAGTACCAGGACTACGGGCACAGCCACTTCCACGACGCGATGATCTACGGCGACAAGCTCACCAACATCGGGTTCACCGGCTCCGGCACCATCGATGGCGGCGGCCACCTGATCACCGGCAACCCGGACAGCGGCCAGGCCGACAAGATCATCTCGCTGACCCGCTGCACGAACCTCACGCTGAGCGGCATCACGCTGCGTCGCGGCGGCCACTTCGCGGCGCTCATCAACGGCTGCGACCACGTCACGTCCGACCACCTGACGATCGACACGGCCAGTGACCGCGACGGCTGGAACATCATCAGCACGACCAACGTCACGATCACGAACGCGAACATCTCCGCCAACGACGACGCTCTGCCGTTCAAGAGCGACTACGCCCTCGGAGCCAAGCTGCCCAGCGGCCACGTCACCGTCACCGATTCGAAGCTGTCGGCCAAGTGCTGCAACGCGCTGATGTTCGGCTCGGAGACCTGCGGCGACTTCACCGACTACACGTTCTCGCACATCACCATCACCGGCGCGCAGAAGTCCGGCCTCGGCATGGTGTCGATGGACGGCGCGAACATCTCCGACGTCCACTACAGCGACATCACGATGTCCGGCGTGCGCTCGCCGATCATGCTGAAGGTCGGCACCCGGAAACGCTGTGGCAACAGCCCAGGAGTCGGTCACATCTCGGGAATCACGGTCGACAACGTCACCGGCACCGGCGCGAGCCCGTCGTTCAGCCCCACCATCTGGGGGCAGTCCGGCGGCAACCAGATCAGCGACGTGACGTTCACCAACGTCGACCTGACGGTGCCCGGCGGGAACGGCACGATGGGCACCGGGGTGCCCAGCGACAGCGGTGACTACAACCCGAAGAGCATCGGCACCCGCCCCGCGTACGGCTGGTACATCCACAACGCGAACAACATCAAGTTCGTGAACAGCTCGGTGCGGTTCAGTGAGGACGACGGCCGGCCCGCGGTCATCGCCAACACCGGAAGCGCGATCAGCTTCGACCACTTCACCGCGCAGCGCGGCGGTGACAGCCCCTCCGACCTGCTCTTCCAGAGCATCAACGGCTACTGCGTGACGAACGGCGCCAACACCTCCGGTGGGTCGCTGCGCGTCGCCACCAGCGGCGGCTCGACCCGATCGTGCGGGAGCCGATGATGAGATCTCGTCTCGCCGCCCTCGCCGTGGCGGCGACCACGCTGGCCGGGCCGGGGGCCACGTCCGCGGCCCACGCCTCGGACAACGGCCTGTCGGTCCGGCCGGCGATGGGCTGGAGCAGTTGGAGCTTCGTCCGCCGCTGGCCGACCGAGGCGAAGATCAAGGCGCAGGCCGACGCGCTCGCGAGCAGCGGCCTGAAGGACCACGGCTTCGTCTACGTCAACCTCGACGACTTCTGGCAGAAGTGCGACTCGAACGGCTTCACGGTCGACTCGTACGGCCGCTGGGCCGTCGACACCTCCAAGTTCCCGTCCGGCATCAAGGCGCTCGCGGATTATGCGCACGGCAAGGGGCTGAAGTTCGGCTTCTACGTCACGCCCGGCATCGCCAAGAACGCCGTCACCAAGAACACCCCGATCGAGGGCACGTCATACCACGCGAAGGACATCGCGGACACGTCCAAGACGGAGAAGAACTACAACTGCAAGAACATGTACTACATCGACTACTCCAAGGCCGGCGCCCAGGAGTTCGTGAACTCCTGGGCGAAGCAGTTCGCCTCGTGGGGCGTCGACTACCTCAAGATCGACGGAGTGGGCAGCGCCGACGTCCCCGACGTCCAGGCGTGGGACAAGGCGCTGCGCGCCACCGGCCGTCCGATCAACTTCGCGCTGTCCAACAACCTGCCGATCGCGAACGGGGCGACCTGGGAGAGGCTGGCCAACAGCTGGCGCACCCAGGGCGACATCGAGTGCTACTGCGGCTCCGGCTCGAACGGCAGCGGCTATCCGCTGACCGACTGGTCGCACGTGTCGAGCCGGTTCGGGTCGGCCGCGTCCTGGCAGTCGTACGCCGGTCCCGGCGGGTGGAACGACCTGGACTCGCTGGAGATCGGCAACGGTGACCAGGCCGGCCTGACCGCCGACCAGCGCCGGTCGATGTTCACGCTCTGGGCGATGGCGGCCTCGCCGCTGCTGCTCGGCACCGACCTGACCCACCTGGACGGCACCGACAAGGCGATGCTGACCAACGACCGGCTGATCGGCGTCGATCAGGACGGCGTGGCCGCGAGCCGCGTCGTGAGCAGCGGCTCGCAGCAGGTCTGGCGCAAGAAAGAGGCGAACGGCGACTACGTCGTCGCGCTGTTCAACACCGGAACCTCCGGAAACGCCACCGTGAGCGTCAAGTGGTCGCAGGTCGGGTTCTCCGGCGGTGCCGACGTCACCGACCTGTGGTCCGGGAAGAAGACCGGTACCGTGGCGAACTCCTACACCGCGACGCTCCGGCCCGGAGAGACGCGCCTGATCCGCGCCCACCCGCTCTGACCCCCTCTCACGCGGTGGGCCGCCGCGGATGGGCGGCCCACCGCGTCCCGTGTCCCCTGACGCGGGGCCGTTCCCATACGGCTGAGGGCTACCCGCCGGCGTCGCCGGGCCGGGGACGGTCGGTGCTGTCGGCGCGGTCGATCTCGGCCATGTGCTCCTCGGCCCAGTCCCGGACCGCCGCGAGCACGGCCTCGAGCGACAGCCCGAGGTCGGTGAGCCGGTAGTGGACGCGCGGTGGCACGGTCGGCTCAACCCGGCGGGCGACCAGGCCGTCGCGGGTCAGGCTCCGCAGCGTCGTGGACAGCATCTTCTGCGAGACCCCGGGCATCCGCCGCTGAAGCTCGGCGAAAGCCGGGTGCCGGTCAACGGCATCGAGGTGAACGTGGCGACCGCCGGGGACGGGCCCGCCGTCCTGCTGCTGCACGGCTTCCCGCACACCTGGCGGCTGTGGACCGAGGTGATCGCCGGTCTCTCCGGGCGGTACCGCGTCATCGCCCCGGACCTACGAGGGTTCGGCGCCACCACGAGGGCGCCGGACGGCTACGACGTCGGCACCCTCGCCACCGACGCCGAACGCCTCCTCGACGCTCTGGGCGAACCGACGGCGGCGGTCGTCGGCATCGACGCGGGCACCCCGCCGGCGTTCCTGTTCGCCATGCGGCGGCCCGGCCGCGTCAGGCGGCTCGTCCTCATGGAGTCACTGCTGGGCCGGTTGCCCGGTGCCGAGGACTTCCTCGCCGGCGGACCGCCGTGGTGGTTCGGCTTCCACTCGGTTCCGGGGCTCGCCGAGACGGTCCTGACCGGCCACGAGGCCGAGTACGTCGACTGGTTCCTCACCGTCGGCACCCGGGGCCGCGGCGTGCCACGCCCGATCCGCGACGCGTTCGTCGGCGCCTACACCGGAACCGACGCGCTGCGCTGCGCCTTCTCCTACTATCGCGCCCTGCCCGCCGGCGCACGGCAGATCCAGGACGCCGTCGAGTCCCACCGGCTCACGGTGCCCACCATGGCCATCGGCGCGCACCCCGTCGGGAACGCCCTCGAACGCCAGTTGCGACCGGTCAGCGACGACCTCACCGCCCACGTCATCGACGACTGCGGCCACATCATCCCGTTGGACCGCCCCGATGTCCTCCTCCCGCTGCTGACGTCGTTCCTCGCGGCCGACCGGCACGTGTGACCGCGTCGAGGGCCGCTTGTCATCGTCCACACGATCGACGACCCACGGCGCGGAAACCGCGGCGAACACCTTGACTCCATGGCTTACCCGGCTTACAAGGGCAGGGGTGTCGATCTCGAAAACGACGACGAGGAGGACTCCGGTCGCATCGGGGATTACCCGGTCCACATCGATGATGACGGTGCGACCTGGGGCGACCCGATCAGGACCGGAATGCCGTGCGACGTGAAGGCCGTGCGGTTCATCGACCTGCCGACGACCGGCGTGCGGCGGTAGGTCAAGCTGGAGGTGGACGGCACCCGGGCCGCCGAGAGCGTGCCCGCCTTCCACGAGAACCTCCACGAGAGACCGCGATCGACGAGGTCCGCGCGGGCGGGGCTTCCCCACCGGCCGCGGCGGCACCCGATGAACGACGTCCGGCGGGCACCCTCCGCCGGAGGCACCGATCGATCGAAGGGATGGTGACGATGGCAGACATCCACGGCAAGGGGAAGCGGCGGGGTGGCGAGCAGACCACCTGGAGGAAGCCGGACTACGACATCGTCGAGACGTCGATGGAGGCGTCCGCGTACTTCCTCTCCACCCGGTAAGACCCTTGCTGCTGCAGATCCTCGGCACGGCCGCCGGCGGCGGCGTGCCCCAGTGGAACTGCGCATGCCCGGGGTGTGCCGGTGCCCGCTCCCACCCGGAGCGACGGCGCCGGCACGCCTCGGCGGCGGTCCGCGCCGGCGACCGATGGTTCGTCATCAACGCCACGCCGGACATCGCCGACCAGGTCGAGTTCTGCGGCACGCCGGTCCCCGGCTCGCGTGACACACCCCTGGCCGGGGTGATCCTCACCGACGCGGAGCTCGACCACACCCTCGGCCTCGCGCGGCTGCGCGAGGCCGCGTCCGTCGACGTCATCGCGACACCGGCGGTCACCGGCGCGCTGTGCGACCGGGTCCGCCTGGACGACGTCCTGACCCCGTACACCCGTCTGACCTGGCACGAACTGCCCGAGGACCGGCCGCTGCGGCTCGGTGGCACCGTCACCGTGCAGGCCGTACGCGTGTCCGGCAAGCGGCCGCGCTACGCCGCCGACGCCGACGCCGACGGCGCGTGGTCGGTGGCGCTGCTCCTCGCCGACGGCGACCGGACCGCGGTCTACGCGCCCTGCGTGGCCGACTGGTCGCCCGCCCTGGACGAGGTCCTCGCGCTCGCGGACTGCGTGATCATCGACGGTACGTTCTGGGACGACGACGAGCCCCGCCGCATGGGGATCTCGGAGCGGACCGCCACCCAGATGGGGCACCTGCCGATCACGTGGACGGCCGGCCCGCTGTCCCGGCTGCGGGCCCGGCGGCGCCTCTACACCCACCTGAACAACACCAACCCACTGGTCGACCCGACCGCCCCGGCCCACGCGTCACTTGCGGCCCTGGGCATCGAGGTCGCGCCCGACAGGACGGTGATCGAGCTGTGAACGTCACCGACACGGACCACGGCAGGCTCGGCGCGACGAGCGGAGTGGGCGCCGAAGGACGAGGCGCCCGCGGAGCGAGTGAGGAGGGCGAGCGCGCGATGGACGCGGCCCCCTGGACGGCGGCCGGGTTCGAGGAGCGGCTGCGGGACGTCGTCCTCCGCCGCTACCACCACCGCCATCCCTTCAACCTGCGGATGCACGAGGGCGCGCTGACGCCCGACGAGCTGCAACGCTGGATCCTCAACCGCTTCCACTACCAACGGCACATCCCGATCAAGGACGCCCTCATCCTGGCCAAGCTGGAGACGCCCGAGCTGCGGCGGATGTGGATCCACCGCATCCACGACCACGACGGCACCGCCCCCGGTGAGGGCGGCATCGAGCGGTGGCTGCGGCTCGGCGAGGCGGCCGGCCTCGACCGGGACCGGCTGCTGTCGGGCGAGGACGTCCTGCCGGGCGTACGCCTCGCCGTGGACGGCTACGTCAACTTCTGCCGTCTGCGCTCCCCGCTGGAGGCCGTGGCGTCCTCGCTGACCGAGCTGTTCGCGCCGGACCTCATGCGCGTGCGCATCGAGGCGTTCGAGCGCCACTATCCCTGGGTCGACGCGGACGGGCTGCGGTACTTCCGCGGCCGGATCAGCCAGGGGCGCGACGACAGTCAGGAGGCGATCGGCCTCGTACGGGACTGGGCGCGAAGCCGCGCCGACCAGGAGCGCGCGCTCGCCGCCCTGTCGTTCAAGTGCGACGTCCTGTGGAGCCTCCTCGACGCGGTGGAGCACGGGTGAGCGCCGAGTGGCGGCCGGCGCTGGCCGCCTCGATCGTGCTGCGCCGGGACCGGGTGCGGGACCGGGACCTGCTCGTGATGCCCGAGCGCGTCGTCGTCCTGAACGCGGAGGCGGGCCGCATCCTGCGGCTGTGCGACGGAAGCCGTACGGCGGACCAGATCGTCGGCGAGCTGGCGGAGGACTTCCCCGGCGCCCCCGTCGCCGACGACGTCGGCGCGTTCCTCGACCGGGTCCGCGATGAGGGGTGGCTGCGTTGAGCGCCCAGGGGATCGAGCCGCCGTGGGCGCTGCTGGCCGAGGTCACGCACGCCTGCCCGTTGCACTGCCCGTACTGCTCGAACCCGCTCGAGCTGGTGCGGCGCTCCGCCGAGCTGGACACCGCCGAGTGGGTCCGGCTGATGGGCGAGGCGGGCGACCTCGGCGTCGTGCACGCCCACATCTCCGGCGGCGAGCCCCTCCTGCGCCCCGACCTCGCCGAGATCGTCGCGGCCGCCGAGCGCGCCGGGATCTACACCCAGCTCGTCACCAGCGGCGTCGGCCTCGACGCGGACCGGCTCGGCGCGCTCGTCGACGCCGGACTGCGCAGCGTCCAGCTCTCGGTCCAGGACGCGACCGCGGCGGCCTCCGACCACATCGCGGGCCGGCGGTCCTTCGCGGACAAGGAGCGCGCGGCCGAGGTCGTGCGCGCCGCCGGCCTGCCCCTGGGCCTCAACGTCGTCCTGCACCGGCACAACCTCGCGGGCCTGGACGGGATCATCCGGCTGGGCGTGGAGTGGGGCGCCGAGCGCATCGAGCTGGCCAACACCCAGTTCTACGGCTGGGCGCTGCGCAACCGGGCCGCCCTACTGCCGGGCCGGGAGTCGCTGGCCGCCGCCGAGGAGACCGTACGCCGCTGGCGGGAACGCACCCCGATCGAGCTGATCTGGGTGGTGCCGGACTACTACGAAGGCGTGGCCAAACCGTGCATGGGCGGCTGGGGCAACCGCTCGATCACGATCGCCCCGGACGGGCGCGTGCTGCCGTGCCCGGTCGCCTACGCCCTGCCCGCCCTGTCCCCGCCGAACGCCCGCGACCACTCCCTCGCCTGGATCTGGACGCACTCCCCCGCCTTCAACGCCTACCGCGGCACGGGGTGGATGCGCGAGCCGTGCCGCACCTGCCCGCAGCGGGAGGTCGACTTCGGCGGCTGCCGCTGCCAGACCTTCGCGCTGACCGGCGACCCGGCCCGTACGGACCCGGCCTGCCGGCTGTCCCCCGACCATCACCTGATCCAGGAGCTCACCGCGACCCCGGCCGACGCGGACTTCGTCTACCGCCGCCCCGGCGCCTGACCTCACGCGCCGCACCGAACCACCGGCATAGCCGCCTGCTCCCTCAGCCTCCCCGCGGAAGGATTCGCCGCAATTCACATCATTTCCCCTAGGTAATGGAGGCCCGTTCAGCCGATTGCCGGGGCGGTGGTCCGGCCCAATTCCTCGAGGGCGCCCTCCGCCTCGGCCTGTTCGTCCCAGGGCGCCGGGCCGTCGGCGAGCAGCATGGTGCGTTCGGGGCCCTTGCCCGCCAGGACGACCACGTCACCAGGCCGGGCCCTTTCCATTGCCCGCCGGATCGCGGCCCGCCGGTCCAGGATGACCTCGTAGTCGATGCCACGTCGCCGCGGCCCGACGCCCGATTCGATCTGCCGGGTAAGGTTCGCCGGGTCTTTGTCGACGGGATCGTCGGTCGTGAGGATGAAGAAGTCCGCGTACTTCGCCGCCGCACGTCCCATCCCCACCGGGTCATGGTCGGCGTGGCCGGTCGTGCCGAAGACGGCGATCAGCCGGCCGGAGGTCGTGGTGCGGAGCTCCCTCAGCACGCTGCGCAGGCGCAGCGATGAGTGCGCGAAGTCGAGATAGACGGTGAACGGCTGTCCGCGGTCGATGGGCTGGAGACGCCCGCGCACGCCGCCGAAAGCGGACAGGGCATCGGCCACGACGTCGATCGGCGCCCCGAGGGCCAGGCCGGACGCGGCCGCGCACAGCGCGTTGCGGACGTTGAAAAGGGCCGGTAGGCGCAGGTGGACCGGGGCTGATCCGTTGACGCTGCGCAGGACGAAGCGGGTGTGGTTCCGGCCCACGGACACATCGGTGGCCCGTACGTCGGCGGGATGGTCGATCGCGTACGTAAGGCGCCCTTCGGTCGTGCAGCGCGCGCTGAGGAGTTCGAACGAGGAATCGTCGCGGTTGAGGATGGTGGTCTTCGGGACGCCTTTGTCAGCCGACCCCGCGGTCAGATCCATGAGCCGTGCCTTGGCGTTGAAGTAGTCCTGTGCGGTCCGGTGGTAGTCCAGGTGGTCCCGGTCGATATTGGTGTACGCGGCGACGTCGAACTCGCAGGAGGCGACCCTGCCTTGTTCCAGGGCATGCGAACTGGTCTCGAGGACCGCGGCGCGCATGCGACGCTCGACCATCCGTGCCAGCCACTCCTGGTTGTCGGGGGCGGCCATGGTGGTCTGGCCGGACCTGTTCTCGTCGGCGTGAGATCCGGCTCCGTGAGCGACCGTACTGAGGTATCCGGCAGGGATTCCGGCGGCGGTGAGGACGTGGGCGGTCATATGCGTGGTCGTCGTCTTGCCGGCGGTACCGGTGATGCCGACCATCAGCAGATGACGGGCGGGTCTTGCGTGCAGGGCGGCGGACAGCTCGGCCAGGCCGGTGCGCGTGTCCGGGAGGATCAGGGCGGGCGCCCCCGCGGGAATCGGTACGGGCCGCTCCATGGCGACCGCGATGCCCTCCGCGGCGAGGCGGGGCACGTGGTCGTGACCGTCCGACCGCAGGCCGCGGACCGCGACGAACAGGTCCCCCGCCCGCACCTGCCGGGAGTCGTGGACGACACGGAGCACATCGTAGTCACCGCTCGAGGGTCGCAACTCGGCGGCGAGGACATCGGCCGCGAGGTCACGTAGGCGCATGGGAGTCCATCTCTGTGTCAGGGGCGCTCTTGACCACGTTCATCCGACCTATCCGCTAAGCGATTGCTTTTCACTGCGATTCACAATGGCGCGCCGAACATAGCCCCCTTGAGGCTAATACTCAGGAAATATCCAGTTAGCTGACAATAACCTCGTATTTATGCAGGCCAAGCACATGATCACTTCGCTGCCGCACGGTCACAGATCGTCATCTTCAACGAATCGCGCCCTCATTCACCGTGACGGAGTACCGCACGGACCCCGGCCGGATCACATGCTTCGATGTAGCGGGAAGTCGGTACCGCCCGTCGATTACCGGCCGACCGCCTTCCCGGCGCAGGCGCGCACGAGGCCGCGGGGCTGAAGCCCGGGCACACGGCGCTCAGCGAGCCGCTGCGACGACCGCGCCCAGGTCGCCCGCGACCATCACCGACACGCGCCTGCCTGACAGCGCTTGTGACGGCCCCTGGGTTTGGTGAAAACTAGGCAGCCGACAAAGGGTGATTACAGGACAAACTTGCCCGCACGCCGCTCTTTCTGGGGATGAGCGGATGCGGTGAGAAGTGGGGCGGGGGCCGGTGAACCGGGACGAGGTGGATCGTGTCCTCGGCCGTCTGCGCGACGAACGGGACCGCATCACCTCCGGACTGCTCGAGCTCGAGGCACAACAGGGGTACAAGCTCCTCAAAGGGGCGCCGCTGACCGGACGCACCGCCGACCGCTGGGCCGGGATCGGCGACCGGATGGCGTCGATGTGGCGGCTGTTCGAGGCGTACGGCGGCGTGCTGGGCCGGGCCGAGGAGATCCGGGCCCGGCGGAAGCGGCCCGATGACGCCGAGCTGGCCGAGCTGGAACACCTGCTGCGCGGCCCGTCGATCGAGCTGGCCACCTCGATCCCGCTCGAGAAGCGGACGCTGCTCGGCCCCTCCACCGAGCGCCTGTCCCTCGACGACGTCGTGACCAGGATGACCGCGCTGTACGAGAAGGCGGCGCGCGACATCGCCGAGGTGGACACCGCCTGGTCGGCGCTGCTCACCCGGCTCGACCGGGCGGCCGAGGCGGCGCGCGCCGTCGAGCGGATGCTGGAGTCCCTCGGCCCCGACCCGGAGTACGACCGGCTGAAGGGCGAGCTGGACGGACTCCGCGAGACGGTGCGGACGGACCCGCTGTCGATCCGCCCGGCCGCCTTCGACGGCGTCGACGCGGCCCTCGCTTCGCTGCGCTCCCGGCTGGAGGAGGCGGTCCGCGTCCGGGCCGAGTACGACCAGCGGCTGCGGCGCATCGAGGAGACGATCGGCCTGGTCCGCGCCGCCGAGGACGAGGCCGTGCTCGTACGCGACCGGATCCTCGCGAAGATCGCCTCGCCGGTGCTGCCGGACCTGCCGGACTCGTCGGCGGCGCTGGCCGACCGGCTGGCCGCGATGGGCGCCGTACCCGGCCGGTGGACCGAACTGGCCGCTCGGGTCGCGCAGCTGGAGGAGGCCGCCGCGGCGGCTCTCGAACAGGCGCGGACGACCGTGGCGACGATCGCCGGGATCCTGGAGCGGCGGGACGAGCTCCGGGGCCGGCTCGACGCGTACCGCGCCAAGGCCGGGCGGCTCGGCGGAGCGGAGGACCCCGAGCTGACAGAGCTCTATCAGCGTGCCTACGACCTGCTGTGGACCTCCCCCTGCGACCTGCGGCGATCCACCGCGGCGCTGGCGGAGTACCAGCGTGCGATCGGAGACAGAAAGTGAACTGCACTCAGCCCGGCTGCGCCGGAACCGTGGAGGACGGGTACTGCGTCGTATGCGGTATGGCACCCACCGCCGCGGCGCCGGTGAACGACCGGTGTACCCAGCCCGGTTGCACCGGGACCGTCCAGGACGGCTACTGCGACGTCTGCGGCATGGCCGCCACCCCGCCCCCGGCCGCCGCCGTTCCACCGCCCGCGGCCGCGCCCGACGACCGCTGCGCGCGGCCGGGCTGCGGCGGCACGATCGTGGACGGGTACTGCGACCTCTGCGGGCTGGCGCCGGCCGCCGGATCCGGGGCGGCCCAGGCTCCGGCGGGCGGGTCCGCGGCGGCCGCGGGCTCGGCCCGGACGTCCGCGTCCGCGCGGTCGGCGCCGGTCAGCCGCGGGACGGGCGTCACCGGAATCACGGGGAGCACGTCGAGCCGCAGCGTCCGCACCGGCTCGTCGCGGTCCTCGTCGCGCCGGCGCGGGATGCTCGGCGCGGGCCTGGTCGAGGTGCCGCGCGTGCCGTACCGCGACCCCGCCTCGGCCGTGCTGGCCAACCCCGTCGTCGCGGAGAACAAGCGCTTCTGCAGCGTCTGCGGTGAGCCGGTCGGGCGTTCGCGCGGCGACCGGCCCGGCCGCGCGGAGGGGTTCTGCCCGAAGGACGGCACCCCCTTCTCGTTCTCGCCGAAGCTCAAGGCGGGCGACCTGGTCGGCGGGCAGTACGAGGTGCTGGGCTGTCTCGCGCACGGCGGTCTGGGCTGGATCTACCTGGCCCGCGACCGGAACGTCAGCGACCGGTGGGTCGTGCTCAAGGGCCTGCTCGACACCGGGGACGCCGACGCGCTGGCCGCGGCGGCGGCCGAGCGGGCGTTCCTCGCGGAGGTCGAGCATCCCAACATCGTCAAGATCTACAACTTCGTGCAGCACGACGGCTCCGGGTACATCGTCATGGAGTACGTCGGCGGCCGGCCGCTCAAGGACATCCTGAAGGACCGGCGCGAGCAGGAGGGCCCGGACGCCGCGCTGCCGCTCCCCCAGGTCATCGCGTACGGCATCGAGGTGCTGCGCGCCTTCGACTACCTGCACGGCCTCGGCGTCCTCTACTGCGATTTCAAGCCGGACAACGCCATCCAGTCCGAGGAGCAGCTCAAGCTGATCGACCTCGGCGGGGTCCGGCGCGTGGACGACGTGGACGGCGCGATCTACGGAACGGTCGGCTACCAGGCGCCCGAGATCGCCGACCTCGGCCCGTCGGTGAGCTCCGACCTGTACACGGTGGGCCGGACGCTGGCCGTGCTGAGCTTCCCGTTCAAGGGTTACACCACCAAGTGGGAGACGAACCTGCCGCCGCGCGAGGAGGTGCCCGTCCTCGCGCGCCACGAGTCCTACGACCGGCTGCTGCGCCGCGCCACCCACGCCGACCCGGACTTCCGGTTCCAGGACGCCTCCGACATGGCCGACCAGCTCACGGGCGTGCTGCGCGAGGTGCTGTCCGCCGAGGACGGCACGCCGCGCCCGGCGGCCTCGACGCTGTTCGGGCCGGAGCGGTTCACGGCGGGGGACGTGTTCGACCCGCTCGTGCCGGCGGACGCCGCCGCGACGTTGCCGGCGCCGCTGGTGGACTCCGCCGACCCGGCCGCCGGTTTCCTCGCCGGTCTCACCGCGCTGGAGCCGGAGCGGCTCGCCGACGCCCTGACGAACGCGCCCACCCGTACGCCCGAGGTCGACCTGACGCTGGCCCGGGTGCGGATCGAGCTGGGTGACACGGCGGGGGCGCACGCGGTGCTGGACGCCCTGCCGCAGGAGGACTGGCGCGTCGGCTGGTATCGCGCGGTCGCGGTGCTGGCGGCCGGTCGGGTCCCGGAGGCGGCCGGCCTGTTCGACGAGCTGTACACGCTGATGCCGGGTGAGGCGGCGCCCAAGCTGGGCCTGGCGTACTGCCGCGAGCTGCTCGGCGATCACGCCGGCGCGGCGGACCTGCACGAGGCCGTGTGGCGCACCGACCGGGCGTTCGTCACGGCGTGCTACGGGCTGGCCCGGGCGCGGCTCGCCCTGGGGAACCGCGTCGGGGCGTCGCAGGCGCTGGACTCGGTGCCCAAGATCTCCAGTCACCGCATCGCGGCGCAGATCTCCGCGGTGCACACGGCCGTGCGCGACCGGAACCCGGCCGAGATCACCGAGCCGGACCTGGTCGGCGCCGGCGCCCGGCTGGCCGCCCTCGGCCTCGACCCCGGCCGCCACGGGCTGCTCGCCCTCGGCGTGCTGGAGGCCGCGCTCGAACGGGTCCGCCTCGCCGGCGACGGCACCGGCTCGGTGCTCGGCACGCCGCTGACCGAGTCCGGGCTGCGCCGCAAGCTGGAGGAGACCTACCGGTCGCTCGCCCGGCTGGCCACGACCCGCGCCGAGCGGCACCGGCTGGTCGACCAGGCCAACGCCGTACGCCCGATGACGGTGATCTGACCGTGGGCGCCAAGGAGAGCTGCCCGTGGTGCGGCAGCGAGGTCTTCGCCGGTGAGGCGTTCTGCGAGGCGTGCGGCCGGTCCCTGACCGCCGCCCCCGCCGCCGGGGACGACGGGTCCCCGGCGGGCGGACCTGCGCCGGCCGGAGCCTGCGCGGAGTGCGGTTCGACGGCGTTCAGCGAGGACGGGTACTGCGAACGGTGCGGCCTGCTGCGGCCCGGCGACCGGGACCACGTCGAGGCGGAGGCGGGCGGCGCCGCCGGGGTGACGGACCGGGGCCTGCGGCACAGCCGCAACGAGGACGCGATGGGCCTGGCCGTGGTCGGCGCGGGCGTCGCGGCGGTCGTCTGCGACGGCGTGTCGAGTTCTCCCCTGCCTCAGGTGGCCTCCCAGACCGGCGCCGACGCGGGCCTGGCGGTCCTCACCGAGCGCCTCACGGCGGGCGACGACCCCGAGAAGGCCACCCGGGCGGCGCTGACGCGGGCGGTGGAGGCGGTCACGGCGCTCGCCGAGTCGCCGAACGACGCGCCGGCCTGCACGTACGTCTCGGCGTACGCCGGACCGGCCGGGGTCACCGTCGGCTGGGTCGGGGACAGCCGCGCGTACTGGCTCGGTGGGGAGGCGTCACGGCAGCTCACCGCCGACGACTCCTGGGCCGCCGAGATGGTCGCGCACGGCGCGCTGACCGAGGCCGAGGCGCAGGCCCACCCGAACGCCCACGCCATCGTCGCCTGGCTCGGCGCCGACGCGGGCGAGGTCGAGCAGCACGTGACGTCCTTCGTCCCGGAGGGGCCCGGCACGCTGCTGCTGTGCAGCGACGGGCTGTGGAACTACTACCCGGAGGCGGCGGGCCTGGCCGCCGTCCTGCCGGACGCCGACCCGCTGACCGCGGCGCGGCATCTCGTACGCCTCGCGCTGGACGCCGGAGGGCGCGACAACATCACCGTCGTGGTGATCCCTTTGACACAGGAGAGCACGCGCAATGAGTGAACAGCCGGACTTCAGCATCCGGATCGACCAGAACAAGTACCTGCCGCAGGGCGGACAGGAGGTCCACGCGGTCGTCACGGTCGAGTCGACCGGGGCGCCGGTCGCCGCCGGCGTGGGCACCGGGACGTCCGCCGCCGAGGTCATCATCATTGACACCTCCGGGTCGATGGACTATCCGCGGAACAAGATGATCTCGGCGATCAAGGCGGCGCAGGCCGCGGTGGACACCCTGCGCGACGGAGTGAACTTCGCCATCGTCTCCGGGTCGAGCCGCGCCACGATGGTCTACCCGCGGGCCGAGGAGCTGATCCCGGCGAACGCGCAGACCCGCGCGGAGGCCAAGGCCGCGCTGAGCCGGCTCAAGGCGACGGGCGGGACCGCGATGGGCGCCTGGCTGACCCTCGCCGGGCGGCTGTTCGCCGGGCACCCGGACGGTATCCGGCACGCGATCCTGCTCACGGACGGCAAGAACCAGCACGAGTCACCGGAGCAGCTCGACGCGGCGGTGGCGCAGGCCGTCGGCCGGTTCGTCTGCGACTGCCGCGGCGTGGGCACCGACTGGGAGGTCGCCGAGCTGCGGAAGGTCGCGTCCGCGCTGCTCGGCAGCCTGGACATGGTGGCGAGCCCGGAGGCCCTGGAAGCCGACTTCCGGGCGATGACCGAGGCCGCGATGGGCAAGGCCGTCGCGGACGTCGCGCTGCGGGTGTGGACGCCGCAGTACGCCAAGCTGCGATTCGTCAAGCAGGTCCTGCCGAGCGTGGAGGACCTCACCGGACGGCGGGCCGACGTCGACGAGCGGTCCGGGGACTACCCGCTCGGCGCGTGGGGCAGTGAGAGCCGCGACTACCACATCTGCGTCGAGGTCCCGGCCGGCGAGGTCGGCCGGGAGATGCGGGCGGCGTGGGTCAAGCTGATGCTCGGCGACCAGGTGGTGGCCAGCGGCAACGTGCTGGCCGAGTGGACCGACGACGAGGCCCAGTCCACCCGGATCAACCCGAAGGTCGCGCACTACACCGGCCAGGCCGAGCTCGCCGAGAACATCCAGGCCGGCCTGCAGGCCCGCAAGGACGGCGACCTCGACACCGCGACGGCGCGGCTGGGCCGGGCCGTCGCGCTGGCCCACCAGTCGGGCAACGAGGCGATCGCCTCGCTCCTGGGCAAGGTCGTGGACGTCGACGACCCGGCGACCGGCCGCGTACGGATCAGGAAGGACGTCGACAAGGCCGACGAGATGTCCCTCGACACCCGCTCCACCAAGACCGTGCGCACGCGCCGGAGCGAGGGCTGAGCATGGCGACCTGTCCGGCCGGGCACACCTCGACGGCCACCGACTACTGCGACGTGTGCGGCGCCCGCATCGGCGACGCGGCGGCGGTCCCGGCTCCCGCGCCCGCCGCCGCGGTGACCTCTACCTTCGGGACACCGGCCCCGGGGGCCCCGGCGGCCGGTGACCCCTGCCCCGACTGCGGCGCGCCGCGTACCGGGCGCTTCTGCGAGGCCTGCGGGTACGACTACGCGGTCGGCGGCGGCCGGCCCACCCCGCCTCCCCCGCCGGCGCCGCCCGTGCCGCCCCCGGCGGGCGGGGACCCGGACGAGGAGGACCCCGTCACACGTGACTGGGCGCCCCCGAAGGCGCCCCAGCCCGAGCCGCCGGCCACCGACTGGGCGGCCGTCGTCATCGCGGACCGGGAGTACTACGACCGCGTGGTGACCGAGGACGAGGACTTCACGTTCCCGCCGTACTGCCCGTCCCGGCGCATCCCCCTCTCCGGCGAGCAGGTGCTGATCGGGCGGCGGAGCGCGTCGCGGGGGGTCACGCCGGAGATCGACCTCAGCGAGCCCCCCGCCGACCCGGGCGTCTCGCACACCCACGCGGTCCTGCTCGCCAAGCCCGACGGCACCTGGACGCTGGTCGACCCGGGCTCCACGAACGGCACGACCATCAACGAGAGCGACACGCCCATCCCCGTCAACGTGGAGGTTCCGCTGCGCGACGGCGACCGCGTGCACGTGGGCGTCTGGACCACCATCACGCTGCGGAGGCTGCGGTGACGATCACGACGACCCCTCCGTCCTCCCCTGCCCGGCGGGGACGGGTGACCGGGCGCCTGCGGATCCGGACGATGCCGGGCCGCATCCGCGCGCTGGCCGCCCTCGCGGCCCTTGCGGTGCTCGTCGTGCTCCTCGTCACCACGCTGACGGTACGGGACGCCCGGGACGGGCTGCGGGTGATCGGCCACGACGCCGGCCCGCAGGTGGTCGCCACCGGCGACCTGTACTTCGCGCTCAGCGACATGGACGCCCAGCTCGCCGACGCGCTGCTGATCGGCGGCGACCCGGGGCTGGCCGGCCGGCGCGGCGCGGCGCTGCGGTTGTACGAGCAGCGCCGGTCCGAGGCGAACGGCGCGCTGCTGCAGGGCTCGCGGCTGGCGGGCAGCGACCCGACCGAGCAGCGCGACGCGCAGGCGATGCTGGACGCGCTGGGCCGGTACGAGCGCCTGGCGGGCCAGGCGCTGCTCACCGACGAGAACTCGAGGCACGCCGCCGGGCCGCCGCCGTCCGCCGTCACCGCGCTGTACCGGCAGGCGACCGACCTGATGAAGCTGGACGTGCTGCCGAAGGCGTACAACCTGACGCTCGACAACGGCACGAAGGTGCGCCGCACGTACGAGGCGAAACGGTCGGCGGTGCTGCGGGGCCGGATCTGGGTCGTGCTCACCGGCCTCCTCCTCATCGTCGTCCTCGCCGGCGTGCAGGTCTACTTCGCCGCGCGCTTCCGCCGCCTGGTCAACCCGTTCCTCGCCCTGGCGACGGTGGGCACCCTCGTGCTCGTCGTGGTGAGCGTGGCGCTGCTGTCCAGCGAGGCCGGACGCCTGCGGACCGCCAAGGAGGACGGCTTCGACTCGGTGCTGGCGCTGTCGCGGGCCCGGGCGATCAGCAACAGCGCCCACGCGGACGAGAGCCGCTACCTGCTCGACCCGGGACGCGCCGACACGTACGAGCAGGTCTACCTGGACAAGTCCGAGGCGATCCTCTACGTCCCCGCGGGCAACCTCGACACCTACTACTCCCTGCTCGACGAGAAGATCGGCGGCAGTGACTTCCTGGGGTTCTACGGCACCGAGGCGCACCACATCACGCTGTCCGGGCAGCAGGCGGCGCTGCGGAAGGTGCTGTCCGGATACCAGAAGGTCCAGAACGACGACCGGACGATCCGGCTGGTCGCGACCTCCGGTGACCGCCGCAGGGCGCTCACCGTCAAGCTCGGCGGCGGGACCGACGACTTCGAGGCCTACGACAAGGCGCTGGTCGCCCTCAAGGACCTGCACGGTCGCGCGTTCGACCAGGCGATCGCCTCCGGTGACCATGGGCTGCGCGGGTGGAACGTCATCCTGCCCGGCGCGGCCGTCGTCCTCATCATCCTCATCCTCGCCGGGGTCCGGCCGCGGCTGTCCGAGTACCGGTAAGGGAGCACGCAGATGCGACTACGTCGAATCGGCCTCGCGGTGGCGCTGTTGCTGGCGTCGGCCGGGTGCGGGGTGGCCGGCGGGGAGACCGCGTCGGTCAGCGGCAAGGACCACCTGGTCGTCGGCGTCGCCAAGGACCAGCCCGGTCTGGGCTTTCGCGACTCGAGCGGCACCTACAAGGGCTTCGACGTCGACGTCGCGCGCGACCTCGCGCGGCGGCTCGGCGCCAAGCACCTGACGTTCAAGCCGCTGACCAGCGGCCAGCGGGAGGCGGCGCTGCGGAGCGGCGACGTCGACATGGTCGTGTCGAGCTACTCCATCACGCAGGAGCGCAAGACCCAGGTCGTCTTCGCCGGTCCGTACTACGTCGCCCACCAGGACACCCTGGTGCGCTCCGGCGAGACGACCGTACGGAACGTGCGCGACCTGCGCGGGAAGCGGCTGTGTCAGGTCACCGGATCGGTCTCCTGGCGGCGTGTCACCGAGGAGCGCAAGATCGCCGCCCGGCTCGTGCCGGCCTCCTCGTACGGTCAGTGCCTGGACGACCTCGTCTCCGGGACGGTCGACGCCATCTCCACCGACGACCTGATCCTCGCGGGCTTCGCCGCGCAGCGCGGGAACCAGGTCCGGTTCGTCAACGCCCCGTTCTCGGACGAGCGGTACGGCGTCGGGCTGCGCCCCGGCGACATCCGGGGCTGCGAGGACATCAACAAGTCGATCACCGAGATGTACCAGGACGGCACGGCCGCGACCCTGCTCAAGCGGTGGTTCGGATCGACGGGACTGAACGTCACGACGACGGTCCCGCAGTTCGAGGGCTGCGGCTGAGCCGGTCGGCCACGCGCTCGGCCCGCGCCCCTGTCGGCGCGGGCCGAGGACTCGTCCTGAAGGGTCGCGCCGTGGCGGGCCGGGTGCCCGGTTCGAGGACCGTGGCAGCGGGTCGCGGGTCGGCGCGGATCAGGACCGCGGCACCGAGACGGCGCCCTCGAGGTGGAGTTCACGGGCGGAACGCGACGGTACGGCGGCCCGGCGGGTCGCGACGGAGCCGACGGCGGGCCGATGGGTCCGCGGGCGGCCCTGGAGCACGGAGTCCCGGCCGACCTGGCACTGCCGGCCGGGCCTCCGGGCGGTGCGGGTCGGGGCCGTGACGTCCGCCGGTTCGAGGACGGCGGCGGGCGAGGAGACCGCGGTCGTCTCCGGTCCCGGTCCGGCGTCCGCGACGGGCGAAGAGATGGGGGCCGTCTCCTGCGCCGAGGCGGCGTCGGCGACGGGCGGGGACGCGAGGGCCGCCACCGGCTCAGCGGCGGCGGACGGCTCCTGGGCGGACTCGGACTGCGGCAGCAGACGGTCCTCGTACATGATGGTCACCAGTACGGCGAGGGCCACCGCGGGCAGGGCGAGCAACGCAGCCATCGATCCTCACCCTTCCCGCGCCGGGACGCGTCGGTGCGGCGTTCGTCCGCCCGCCCATCGGGTGTCGCTCATGGTTCGAGCCTCCTGTCTCGACGACCGGTCAGTGCCTCGGTGCGCCCTGCCTACCCGCGAAAATGTCCACCTAACGCCCGTTTTTAGCCGATCCGAAATCGGCATCGTCTCGTTGCGGCCGCCCCACTCCGGCGGCCACCGCTTACCCGTGAGTAACGTAAGTGCAGGGAGCCCTTCCTTCACCCACAGAGGAGACGAACGCCATGAAGACGCGCGAGGTGCACCTCGTATCCCGACCCAGCGGCTGGCCGGAGCCGACGGACTTCGCGCTGGTGGAACGGGAACTGCCGGCTCCCGGCGAAGGGGAGGTCCTCGTCCGCAACGCGTTCATGTCCGTCGACCCGTACATGCGCGGACGGATGAACGACGTGAAGTCCTACGTCCCCCCGTTCGGCCTGAACGAGGCCATGACCGGCGGCGCGATCGGTGAGGTCGTCGAGTCCCGCTCCCCCGGCCTGAAGCAGGGCGACCTCGTCCTGCACGACCTCGGCTGGCGGGAGCACGCGGTGGCGCCCGCCAAGCGGTTCCGCGCGGTGCGGCCGGTCGAGGGCGTGTCTCCGTCGGCCTACCTCGGCGTCCTCGGCATGCCGGGGCTGACGGCGTACGTGGGACTGCTCGACATCGCCGGCCTCAAGGAGGGCGACACCGTCTTCGTGTCGGGCGCGGCCGGGGCCGTCGGCTCGCTCGTCGGCCAGATCGCCCGGTTGCGCGGCGCCGCCCGCGTCATCGGCAGCGCCGGGTCGGAGGAGAAGGTCGCGTACCTGACCGACCGGCTCGGTTTCGACGCGGCCTTCGACTACAAGTCCGGTCCGGTGCGCGAGCTGCTGGCCGAGGCCGCCCCCGACGGCATCGACGTCTACTTCGACAACGTCGGAGGCGACCACCTCGAAGCGGCGATCGAGGCGTTCAACGATTACGGGCGGGCCGCCATCTGCGGCGCGATCTCGATGTACAACGCCACCGCCCCGCAGCCCGCACCACGTAACCTGCCGCTCATCATCGGCAAGCGCGTCACCCTCCAGGGCTTCATCGTCAGCGACCACTCCGCCCGGTTCGGGGATTTCGTCCGCGAGGTCGGCGGCTGGCTCGCGGAGGGGAGGATCGAGTTCGACGAGACGGTGTTCGAGGGCGTCGACCATGCCGTCGAGGCGTTCCTGGCCATGCTGCGCGGCCGGAACACCGGCAAGATGATCGTCCGGCTGTAGCCGGCCGACCCGCCGGGCCGCGGTCGCCCGGGACCCGGCGGGTGTCGTTCAGTCGGACGTCACGGCGGCCCGTTCAGGCTGCGCGTTCAGGCGGCGCGCGGCCGGATGAACACGGCGGTGACCGCGAGGGCGACCAGCACGAAGATCGTGCCGACGGTGAACGCGACGTTCACGCCGTGGGTCAGGCCGCCGTGCCGGAGCGCCGGTCCGTACACCGAGACCAGCACCGCCATCCCCAGCGCGCCGCCGACCTGCTGCGCGGTCTGCAGCGTGCCGGACGCGGCGCCGGAGTCCTCGCGCCGCACCCCCGCCAGGACGGTCGCCGTGATCGGGAGGAACACCACGCCGGCGCCCAGCCCGAAGAAGAGCATCGGCCCGAGCACGCCCGACGCGTACCCGCTGTGCGACGACAGTCGCGTGAACCACACCATCCCCACCGCGATGAGCGGCAGGCCGGCGAGCAGGAGCCGCCGCGGGCCGACCCGTGGGACCAGCCGCGGGGTGATCCGCGCCAGAACGAACAGCAGCCCCGACATCGGCAGGAAGGCGACGCCCGCCTTCAGCGGGCTGAAGCCCAGGATGTTCTGCAGGAACTGGACGATGAAGAAGAACATCCCGAACATCGCCGCGGCCATCAGGAGCATGACCAGGTAGGAACCGGCACGCGCCCCGTCGGCGAACAGCCGCAGCGGGATGACCGGCCGTTCCGCCCGCGTCTCCACGGCGACGAAGGCGCCGAGGAGCAGGACGCCGCCGGCGAACGCCGCTAGGGTCACGCCGTCGCCCCAGCCGGCGTCGGCCGCGCGGATGAAGCCGTACACCAGCGCGACCATGCCGGTGACGACCGTGACCGCGCCCGCGACGTCGAGGCGGCCGCGATGGCGCTCGGTCTCCCGGAGGACCCGCGGGGCGAGGAACAGGACGACGGCGCCGACCGGAACGTTGATGAACAGCACCCAGCGCCACGAGGCCCAGTCGGTGAGCAGGCCGCCCAGGACGAGGCCGATCGAGGCGCCGGCCGACGAGGTGGCCGAGAAGACCCCGAGCGCCCGGTTGCGCTCCGGCCCCTCCTGGAAGTTGGTGGCGATGAGCGAGAGCGCGCTCGGCGCGGCGAGGGCCGCGCCGACGCCCTGCGCGACACGGGCGGAGAGCAGCCACGCGGCCGAGCCGGAGAACCCGCCGAGCAGCGAGGCGAGGGTGAAGACCGCGATGCCGGCGATGAACACGCGCCGCCGCCCGAGGATGTCGCCGGTCCGGCCCCCGAGCAGGAGCAGGCCGCCGAACGCGAGCGAGTAGGCGTTGGTCACCCACGACAGGCCGGTCGCGGAGAAGTGGAGGCTGTGCTGGATCTTCGGAAGGGCGACGAACATGACGCTCGCGTCGAGCACCACCATCAGCTGGCAGGCCACGATGACGGCGAGCGACAGCCCCGGGTGACGTGTTCGTCGTCGCCGCGGCTCGGAGTCGAGCGACGGCTCGCCCATCTGGACGGTCTGCTGGGACATGGGTCGTAGACTCCTCGTGCAGGAAGGGTTACGGCCGTCCCCCGAAGTGGCTGTCGGGGATCGGCCGATCTAACCGGAGGGTGCCTCCGAAACAATACGGAGGTAGCCTCCGGTTGGCAACCGTGCTTTTGGAGGGGCGATGTCGACGACCACCGGGCAGCGTCCGATGCGTGCCGACGCACGCCGCAACTACGAGCGGCTGCTGGCCGAGGCGAAGTCCTCGTTCCTCGAACACGGCGCGGACGCGTCGCTGGAGGAGATCGCCCGGCGCGCGGGCGTCGGGATCGGCACGCTGTACCGCCACTTCCCCACCCGTCTGGCGCTCCAGGAGGCCGTCTACCGCGAGGAGATGGACCAGCTCGCCGCCAAGGCGTACGAGCTCGCCGAGACCGCTCCTCCCGAGGAGGGGCTGGCGGCCTGGATCCTGACCATCTCCGAGTACTCCCGGAAGAAGCGCGGGCTCACGCAGACTCTGAAGGCCGTCATCGACCTGCGGTCGGAGACGTTCGTGCGCTGTCACGAGGACATCGAGCAGGCCGCCGAGACGGTCCTGACCCGGGCACAGGAGGCCGGCACCGCCCGGCCCGACCTCCGGCCCTGCGACGTGCTCCGCCTGGCCCACGCCCTCTCCGTGGCGAGCGAACGAGCGCCGGAGGACACCGAACTGCTGCTGTCGTTCATGATGGACGGACTGCGTCCTCGGCACTGACGACGTCCCGTCCCGTCCCACCGCCGACGAGGTCGGCCGCCGGGCACGTCGCCGCGGCGTGGTCGACCGCGGTGATTCATCGCATATTCGACCGGCAGCGGGAATTCGCCCGGCGTTGGAGCCGGTTTCCTCCATCGGATCCGCGCCCGTCCGCGGCGCGTCGACGGAGAGAGGTGACATGGCCGCGACGGCGAACGAGACGATCGAGGTGACACCGGCCCGTGCCGGTCGGCTCCGGTTGGCCCTCATCCTCGGGGCGCTCAGCGCCATCGGTCCGCTGTCGATCGACATGTACCTGCCGGCCCTGCCGAAGCTGACCCGCGACCTGTCGGCCGGGGCGTCGCTCGTTCAGCTGACCCTGACGGCCTGCCTGGTGGGCCTGGCCGTCGGGCAGGTCGTCGCCGGACCGGTCAGCGACACCTGGGGACGGCGCCGGCCGCTCCTCGTCGGCGTCGTCCTGTACACGGTCGCCTCGCTCCTGTGCGCCGTCGCCCCGAGCGTGCCGACGCTGATCGCGCTGCGCCTCGTCCAGGGCGCGGCGGGCGCCGCGGCCATCGTGATCGCCCGCGCCATCGTCCGCGACCTGTACGACGGGCCGGAGGCCGCCCGCTTCTTCTCCCTGCTGATGCTGGTCAACGGCGTCGCGCCGATCGCGGCGCCCGTCATCGGCGGGCAGCTGCTGCGCCTCACGTCGTGGCGCGGGGTGTTCGTGCTCATCGCGATCCTCGGCGCGCTCATGGTCGCCGCCGCTGGGGCCGGACTGCGCGAGACCCTCCCGCCGGGCGCACGCCACACCGGCGGGCTCGGCTCGGCGCTCCGGACGTTCGCGGGGCTCTGCGCGGACCGCGTCTTCGTCGGCTACGCCCTGTCGGGCGGCCTGGCCTTCGCCGCGATGTTCGCCTACATCTCCGGGTCGCCGTTCGTCGTTCAGGACATCTACGGCCTGTCGCCCCAGGCGTACAGCCTGATCTTCGCGGTGAACGCCCTCGGCATCGTGGCGGCCGGCCAGGTCAGCGGGCGGCTGGTCGGCCGCGTCCCGCTGCGGACGCTGCTCGCCGCCGGGCTGGGCGTGTCCCTGGCGGGCGGCGTGGCCCTCGTCGTGGCGATCGGTGGCGGCCTCGGACTGCCGGGCGTGCTGCCCGCGCTGTTCCTGGTCGTGTCCGCCATCGGGCTCATCACGCCGAACGCGACCGCCCTCGCCCTGACCGGCCGCCCGCCCGCCATGGCGGGCAGCGCCTCCGCCCTGCTCGGCCTCGCGCAGTTCGTCATCGGCGGGGTCGCGGCGCCGCTCGTCGGCGTCGCCGGCTCGCACACCGCCGTGCCCATGGGCGTGGTCATCGCCGCCCTGACCGCCGCCGCGCTCATGGCCTATCTGGTCCTCACCCGGGGGCATCGACCGATCGGTTGATGTCCGGGATCCACCGGAGCCGTACCCGACCGGTCGATCCGCCGGCACCCCGCCACGGGCCATCCTCGAAATCCGCCACCACGGAGACGAGGAACGAGAGGCCATGCCGGTCATCGACGTCAGGAACCTGCACAAGCGGTACGGAGCGAAGGTCGCGGTCGAGGACGTGTCCTTCGCCGTTGAGGAAGGTGAGATCTTCGGCGTCCTCGGCCCCAACGGCGCGGGCAAGACCACCACGGTCGAGTGCGTCGCGGGGCTGCGCGCCCCCGACCGTGGCACGGTGTCGGTGCTCGGTCTCGACCCGCGCCGGGACCGCGTCGAGCTGACCCGCCGGCTCGGCATGCAGCTCCAGGAGAGCCGGCTGCCGGACAAGATGAAGGTCCGCGAGGCCGTGGAGCTGTACGCCTCCTTCCACGACCGGCCCGCCGACCCCGGACGGCTCATCGACGAACTCGGCCTCGCCGACCAGCGGGACACGCGCTTCGGCCGGTTGTCCGGCGGCCAGCAGCAGCGGGTCTCGATCGCGCTCGCGCTCGTCGGGAACCCGCAGGTCGCGATCCTGGACGAGCTGACGACCGGCCTGGACCCGCAGGCGCGGCGCGACACCTGGCAGCTCATCGAGGACGTACGGGACCGGGGCGTCACGATCGTCCTCGTCACCCACTTCATGGAGGAGGCCGAGCGCCTCTGCGACCGCCTCGCCGTCATCGACGGCGGCCGGGTGATCGCCGTCGACACCCCCGCCGGCCTGGTGTCACGGGTCGCCCCCGAGCAGCGCGTACGGTTCCGGCCCTCCTCGCCCCTCGACGACCGCCTGCTGCAGGACCTGCCCGAGGTACGGACCGTCACCAAGACGGGCGGTCAGGTCGTGGTGACCGGAACCGACGGTCTCGTGCAGGCGGTCACCTCGGTCCTCGCCCGCAACCACATCATCGCCGCCGACCTGCGCGTCGAGCAGAGCAGTCTCGACGACGCGTTCATCGCACTGACCGGCCGCCCCCTCGACTGACCGACTCACCCGGGAGACATCCATGTTCGCCAAGCTCACCTACCTGGAGCTGAAGCTCCTCGCCCGCGAGATCATCGTGCCGGTGGTGGTCCTGCTGCTGCCGCTCGCGCTGCTGATCGGATTCGGCTCACAGCCCGGCGCGAACAAGGCCCAGCACAACCTCGGCGGCCAGACGGCCCCGGAGTACATGGCCGCGCTGGGCGTGGGGATCGCGGTGACGATCCTCGGCCTGTCCATCCTGCCCGCCACGCTCGCCGGGTACCGGGAGAAGGGGGTGCTGCGCCGCATGGCGACGACCCCGGTCCGCCCCGCGTACCTGCTGATCGTCCAGCTCCTGATCCACGTCGCCCTGGCGATCGCCGCCGTCGCGATGCTGATCGTGGCCGCCCGGATCCTGTTCGGCACTCCCGTCCCCGAGCGGTTCCCCGCGTTCCTCACGGCGTTCGTCCTGGGGATGGGCGCGCTCTTCGCGATCGGGCTCGTCATCGCCGCCGTCGCGCCGAGCGCCAAGGCGGGCAACGGGATCGGCATGCTGCTGTTCTTCCCGAGCCTCTTCCTGGGAGGCGTGTACATCCCACGCGAGCAGATGCCCGGCGCCCTCCGCGCCGTCGGCGACTACACTCCGCTGGGCGCGACGCTCAAGACGATGCGGGACGCCTGGATGGGCAGTGAGCCTCGCCTCGCCCAACTCGCCATAATGGCCGCGTACGGGGTCGCCGCGGGACTCGCGGCAGCCAAGACCTTCCGCTGGGAGTAGACGATGGGAGTGCCCTCGGACGGCCTCGCCCGACCCTCGGACGGCCTCGCCCGACCCTCGGGCGGCCCCGACCGACGCGAGGCGATCCTGATCCGGGTCATCCCGTACGGGGCACTCGCCGTCTCCACGATCCTCGTGCTGCTCGCCGACGCGAAGACGCCCGCTCAGGTCTGGACGACGTTGGGCCTGGCGGTGACGGCCGCCGGGTGGATGCTGATCGTCGCTCTGCCCGGCACGTCCACTCCGGGGCCACGGCTGGGCGGCGTCTACTACGCCGGCCTGCTCGTGCTGTTCGCGCTGCTGATCCTGCGCAGCCCGCTGTTCGGCCTCTTCGGCTGGACGGGCTATGTGCAGGTGGTCTACCTGCGGGGGCGCTGGAAACAGGTCGGCGTGGTGGCGACGGCGCTGATCGTCTCCGTCACCTACGTCGGCGGCTTCCAGTCACTCGGCGCCGCGACCGTCCCGGTCTACCTGATCCTCGCCGCGGCCACGGGCGCCGTCGGCATGCTGTTCACGTTCCTCGAGTTGAGACAGCGGGCGACCCTCGACCGGCTGGCCGAGGCCAACGCCGCGCTGGAGGCCGCGCTGGAGGAGAACGCCGGGCTGCACGCCCAGTTGCTGACCCAGGCGCGCGAGGCCGGCGTGCTGGACGAGCGTCAGCGCATGGCCCGCGAGATCCACGACACCCTCGCCCAGGGGTTCACCGGGATCGTCGCCCAGTTGGAGGCGGCCCGGCAGAACCCCGGCGAGTGGCGGCGCCACGCCGACCAGGCGCAGGCCCTCGCCCGCGACAACCTCGCCGAGGCGCGCCGGTCGGTGGAGGCGCTGCGGCCGCCGCATCTGGACGAGGCACGACTGCCGGAGGCCATCAGCGGCCTGAGCGAACGCTGGTCCCGCGCGTCCGGGATCTCCGTCGGCGTCGAGACGACCGGCGAGCCCCGGCCGATGCTGCCCGACGTGGAGGTCGCGCTGTTCCGCGTCGCTCAGGAGGCGCTGACCAACGTCGCCAAGCACGCGGGCGCGTCCCGGGTCGGCCTGACCCTGTCCTACCTCGACGACGTCGTGCTGCTGGACGTCCGTGACGACGGTGTCGGCTTCGACCCGGCCGCCGACGGGCGCGGTTTCGGGCTGTCCTCGATGCGGCAACGGCTGCTCCGGGTGGCCGGCCGGCTGGAGATCGAGAGCAGTCCCGGTGAGGGCACCGCGATCAACGCGACCGTCCCCGCCCTGACCGTGGGAGCGAACCCGTGATCCGCGTACTCATCGTCGACGACCATCCGATCGTCCGGGACGGCCTGCGCGGGGTGTTCGCCGGTGACCCGGACTTCGAGGTGGCCGGCGAGGCCGCCAACGGAGCCGAGGCGCTCGCGCTGGCCGACGCCGCCGACGTCGTCCTCATGGACCTGCGGATGCCGGAGATGAGCGGCGTCGAGGCGATCACCCGGCTCCGCGAGACCCACCCCGGCGTGCGCGTCCTCGTCCTCACCACCTTCGACACCGACAGCGACGTGCTGCCCGCCATCGAGGCCGGGGCCACCGGCTACCTGCTGAAGGACGCCCCGCGCGAGGAGCTGATCCGTGCGGTCCGCGCGGCGCACCGCGGCGAGTCGGTGCTGTCCCCGTCCGTCGCCGGCCGCCTGATGGGCCGGGTGCGCGGCCCCTCCCCCGGCACGCTGAGCAAGCGCGAACGCGAGGTGCTCGCCCTCGTCGCCGACGGCACCACCAACCGGGAGGTCGCGCGGCGGCTGTTCGTCAGCGAGGCGACCATCAAGACCCACCTGCTGCACATCTACGACAAGCTCGGGGTCCGGGACCGTGCCGCCGCCGTCGCCAAGGCGTACGAACGCGGGCTCCTCCCCTGACGGGAGGGGACGGCGGCGGCCCCGGTCTCAGTGCGCGCCGGTCCCGGTCAGCGACCGTACGGACAGCTCGGTGAACCGCTCCGCGTCGGCCCGGTCCCGGCCGAGGAACGTGCCCACGACCGCGCACAGGAACCCGAACGGGATCGACACCAGGCCGGGGTTGTCGAGCGGGAACCAGTGGAAGTCGGTGCCCTTGGGGAACAGCGACAGGCTCCGCCCGGTGACGGGGTCGACCTTCCCGGACACCACCGGCGAGAAGACGACCAGCACGATCGAGCCGACCAGCCCGCCGTAGATCCCGGCCACCATCCCCGCGGCGTTGAACCGGCGCCAGAACAGGGCGAAGACGATCGCGGGGAGGTTCGCCGACGCGGCCATGGCGAAGGCGAGCGCGACCAGGAACGCGACGTTGAGGTTCTTGACGAAGACCGCCAGCACGATGGCGACCGAGCCGATGAGGAAGGCCGCGAACCGCGCCACGGTCACCTCCTGCCGCTCGCGCGGCCGGCCCAGCATCAGCACGTTGCCGAAGTAGTCGTGCGCCAGGGACGTGGCCGACGCCATGACCAGGCCGGCCACCACCGCCAGGATCGTCGCGAACGCCACCGAGGCGACGAACGCCAGCATGACGTCGCCGCCGATCCGGCCCGCGACGTGCCGGCCGAGCTCGCGGGCCAGCAGCGGCGCGGCCGTGTTGCCCGCCGGGTCGTTCGCGAGGATCTCCCGCCGCCCGACCAGCGCGGTCGCGCCGAAGCCCAGCGCGATCGTCATCAGGTAGAACGCGCCGACCAGGCCGATCGCCCAGTTCACCGAGGTGCGCGCGGCCCGGGCGTCCGGGACGGTGTAGAAACGCGTGACGATGTGCGGCAGACCGGCCGTACCCAGGACGAGGGCGAACGCCAGGCTCACGAAGTCCAGCTTGTTGAACAGCGTCTGCGACGAGTGCCCGGCGACCTCCTTGCCGTACTTCAGACCGGGTTCGAGGAAGGCGTGCCCCTTGCCGCTCGCTCCGGCCGCCGCGCCCAGCAGGCGGCTGAGGTCGAATCCGAACCGACCGAGGACGAGGACCGTCATCAGGGTCGCGCCGAACATCAGCAGCGCCGTCTTGACGATCTGCACCCAGGTGGTGCCCTTCATCCCCCCGAAGGTGACGTAGCAGATCATCAGCGCGCCGACCACGACGATCGTCGCCACCTCGGCCGTGCCGGCGGACATGCCGAGGAAGGTCGCCCCCGGCCGCACGCCGAGAAGCAGGGCGATGAGCGCACCGGCCCCGACCATCTGCGCGATGAGGTAGAACACCGAGACCGTCACCGTGGACACCGCCGCCGCGATCCGCACGGAGGACTGCCGGCGTACGCGCTGGACGAGCACGTCGGCCATCGTGAAGCGGCCGGTGTTGCGCATCAGCTGCACGATCAGCAGCGCCGGCAGCCAGGCGACGAGGAAGCCGATGGAGTACAGGAAGCCGTCGTATCCGGACAGCGAGATGATCCCGGCGATGCCGAGGAAGGACGCCGCGGACATGTAGTCGCCCGCGAGAGCCAGGCCGTTCTGCGGGCCGGAGAACCTCCGCCCGCCGGCGTAGAAGTCCACCGCCCCGTCGGTGTGCATCCGCGCCCAGACGGTGATGGCCAGGGTGACGCAGACGAGCGCGATGAACAGGCCGAACGTGATGGTCCGCCCGTTGCCGGCCAGAGCGGCCGCGCCGGCGAGGGTCATCGGGTCCCTCCCGTCCACGGCCGGGTGGCCGGCCCGCGCCACGAGGGCGGCGTGCCCGGATCGGCGGGCGGCGTCATCCCGTCCGGGGGCGTCGGTCCCAGGAACGGCGCCATCCCGTCCGGCGGCGTCGCACCCAGCGATGACGCGACCCCGCCCGGAGACGTCGCGCCCCGCCATGACGCGGCCCCGTCCTGCGGTGTGGCGCCCGGCCATGACGGGGCCCCGTCCGGCGGCGTCGCGCCCAGGAACGGCCGCTCGCCGCCGGGCCCGGCGCCGTACGAGGGACCGGACGAGCCCGCCGCGCGGCGGCGGACCGCCTCTCCGACCCGCTCGTCGGCGTCGGCCGCGATCTGGGCGGCCAGGGGATCGAGGACCGCCCGGGCGTAGCGGCTGTAGCGCCAGGCGAGCACGAACGTCGAGGCGAACTGCAGGAGGCCGCACACCAGCGCGACGTTGACGTTGCCGATGACCCGGTACGCCATGACGTCACGGGCGAAGACCGACGCAAGGACGTAAAGGAAATACCACCCGAGGAACGTCGAAAGGACAAGGACCGCTAATCTCCGAAATTTCCCTTTCAACAGGGCGAACCTCTCATCTTGCCTTATCGCCACAAGCCGGGCGCGATCTCGCGGATCCGTTCCGTGACGTGGCGATGGCCGTGACCCGGTGACCATGCGGCACCCCTCTCTGCTCGGCCGTGACCGTACGTGGCACTCCCACTCCGTAATGAGATCAGACCCACGCGCGTCGCATTCACCACTTCGCAGGAATTCGCCCGGCGAAAACCGGGCTCCCCGGCGAGGACCGCCGGGGAGCCCGTCCCTCATCGACGGCGGTGGCGCGCCAGCGCGGTCAGCGCGAGCGCCAGGGCCGGGGCCATCGCCGCGGCGAAGCACCACCCGAGCGGCAGCCGGCCGACCAGCTGACCGACCGCCGCCGCACCGGCCGAGGAGCCGGCGTTGAACGCGGTGTTGACCCAGGTGCCCGCCCGGGTACGGCCGCCGGGCGCGGCGGACTCCTCCGCGAGCAGGTACGCGGTGGTCAGCGCGGGCGCGACGAACAGTCCCGCGACGCCGACGACCGCCGACAGGACGTACAGGTCCGTCGCCGTCCCGGCGGCCGCCAGCGGCACCGCGACGGCGACGGTCAGCACCGGGAGCCGCGTCCGTCCGGACATCCGCCAGGAGCGCGATCCGTAGGCCAGTCCGCCGACGGCGCTGCCGACGGAGAGCGCCGCCTCGGCCCACGCGGCGCCGGCGGCCTCATGACGATGGGCGGCGAAGGCGACCACGAGCAGGCCGAGGGCGCCCAGGCACACGCCGAGCCCCGCGGAGAGGACGACCGGCCGCCCGAGGCCGCCGAAAGAACCCACCCGCGTCCGGTGCGCGCCGGAGCCGTCCTCGGCCGGTGGCGTCTCCTCCCCCGCCCCGGTCCGGGAGCGGGCGACGGGAGACGAGACCAGGGCGAGGGTGCCGGCGAGGACGAGCCCGGCACTGGCGGCCAGGCCAACGGCCGGGGCGAGGAGCGCGGCGAGCAGGCCGGCCAGCAGCGGCCCCGTCACGAACAGCAGTTCCTCCGCGACGGTGTCCAGGCTGTACGCGCGCTGCAGCAGGCGCCGATCGGGCAGCAGGTCGCTCCACAGCGTGCGCATGACCGGGCCGAGCGGAGGCGGGAACGCGCCCGCCCCGAGCGCGAGGACGGCGACCGGAACGGCGGACACGTCGTGCCGCGCGGTGAGGAGGGCGAGCGCCGCCAGCAGCAGCGCGTACGCGACGCCCATCGGCGGCAGCGCGCGCCGGGGCCCGTACCGGTCGATCAGCCGGGCACGGACCGGGGACAGCACCGAGACGGTCAGGCCGAACAGCGCGACGGCGGCGCCGGCCGTGGCGTACGAACCGGTCGCGCCCGCCACCGCGAGCGTCAGGGACAGCGAGACCATGCCGTACGAGAGACGGCCCAGCAGCGCGGCGCCGAAGGTGCGGCGAGCGTGCGGAGCGCGCAGGACGGCGGCGTACGAGAGGGAGGGAGAAGACACGAGAGGGTTCCTCGGGGGAACCGGCGCGCGAGCGCCGGAAGCGTCAGGGGACACCGAAGGACCGCGCCACTACGCGGTGCGGTCAGAAGCGGTGCCTAGACACGGGGAAGGAACACGCCGATCACCTTAACCCCTCGGCCCGGCAGATGTCGCGCCGCGGCTTTCCGTCGCCGTGACACCGACCGGAGCCGTGATCACCGGCATCCACTGCGCTCTTGCGGCGGTATCCGCCAGTGATCATCCACTGCCGCCTTGGTTCAGCGACTCTGGACAAGGTACGGGCGGTACCGCGACGATTCGTGTCATGAACCAGGGCCCGCGACTGCGACCGGCTGAACCGGATGCGAGTCGATGCGGCCAGGGCTTCTGTGCGGCCATTGGCAGTCGCGCGCACCGGCGGGCTTGGGCAGCAGGCCACAGGGGAAGTCTCTGTACTGCGGACCGTCGACTGAAGTGGAGCCCCTGTGACGTAAGGGACCGCTGTCCGAGAGCCGGGGAAACTTCAGAGACGGAGTTGATGCATGGTGGAACGGCGCATGTCGGTTGCGACGCACTGGGGCAGTTTTATCGCGGTGGTTGAGTCCGGTCGGTTGGTGCGAATTGAGCCGAGGGGTGATGACCCCGTGCCGTCGCCTATCGGCCCCGGAATGGTGACAGCCGCCGACGATGGCGCTCGCGTGTTGCGCCCCGCGGTGCGCAAGGGCTGGCTGAACGGCCTGCCGCGCGCCCACGACACGGCCAGAGGCGCGGACGCCTTCGTGGAGGTGAGCTGGGACGACGCGATCACGCTGGTGAGCGATGAACTCCGTCGAGTGCGTTCACAACACGGAGACAGCGCGGTGTTCGGTGGATCCTACGGCTGGGCGAGTGCGGGCGGGTTCCACAACGCGCAGGGTCAACTCCACCGGTTCCTGGCGTTAGGCGGGGGATACACCGACTCTCGCAACACGTACAGCACCGCGGCTCTGGAGGTCATCCTCCCCCATGTGATCGGCGGGCATCCGTGGAGTTACCAGTCCCGGATGCCAATGTGGGACGAGATCGCCGAGAACTGTGAGCTTGTGGTGGCGTTTGGAGGGCTGGCCCTCAAGAATAGCCAAATCAACCCTGGTGGGCTGGCCAGGCACCAGACGCAGAATTTGCAGCGCCAGTGCCGTGAGGCCGGGGTGCGGTTCGTGAACGTCAGCCCCATCCGCAGCGACGTCGCCGGCTTCCTCGACGCCGAGTGGCTGCCCGTCATCCCCAACACCGACACCGCCGCGATGCTCGGCATCGCACACACGATGCTGGTCAACGGGTGGCACGATGAGGACTTCCTTCGCCGGTGCTGTGTGGGGTTTGACCGCTTCGCCTCCTACTTGGTCGGCGAGCTCGATGGTGTCCCCAAGGACGCTGCCTGGGCAGCGAGGATCACGGGCATTAGTCGCGACGCGATCACCGACCTCGCTCGCCGCCTCACCGCGCAACGTTCTCTCATCATGGTCAATTACGCGGTGCAACGGGCAGACCACGGCGAACAACCGATCTGGATGTCTGTCGTGCTGGCCGCCATGGCGGGCTCGATGGGTCGGTATGGCTGCGGCTGGGGCGCAGGTTACGCGACGATGGACGCGACCGGCGTTGCCAAAGGCCGCCCCTTCGTGGCGACGATTCCCGAGGTTCCCAACCCTGTTACGGATTTCATCCCTGTCGCAAGGATCGCCGACACCCTGCTGCATCCGGGTAAGACCATCGACTACGACGGCCGGCGCCTCACGTTGCCCGAGCTTCGCCTGATCTACTGGTGCGGAGGGAACCCGTTCCACCACCACCAAGATCTCCATCGATTGACCCGAGCCTGGCAGACCCCTGACACGGTGGTGGTTCACGAATCCTGGTGGAACACCACGGCCAAGTTCGCGGACATCGTCCTTCCCGTCGCCACCAGCTTGGAGCGTGACGACTTCGCCGCCGGATTCTCGGACCCCCACCTCGTCGCCATGCCGAAAGTCCGCGAGCCGGCGGGCGAGTCGCGCACCGACCACCACATCTTCACCGCCTTGGCCTCCCGGCTCGGGTACGAGCAGGACTTCACGGAGTCGCGCTCCGAGATCGAATGGGTCCGATACCTTTACGAGCAGACGAAGGCTGAACTCGACGACGATGCGGCCTTGCCGAGTTTCGATGACTTCTGGCGAAGCTCCACCGCTGAGCTGCCGACGTTGAGCGGACCGTTTCCCGGCAGCTTCGAGGCGCTCCGAGCAGATCCGCAGCGTTTCCCCCTGCCGACGCCGTCGGGCCGGATCGAGATCTTCTCCGAGGAGATCGACTCGTTCGGCTACGACGACTGCGCCGGGCATCCGACGTGGTTTGAACCAGTGGAGTGGCTTCGTGCCGATCTATCGGACCGATTCCCGCTGCATTTGATCTCGAATCAGCCCGCCTCACGCCTGCACAGCCAGTACGACAACGGTGGCCACAGCCTCAATTCAAAGATCCATGGCCGTGAGCCCGTGACGATCAATCCGTTGGACGCCGCGTCGCGCGGCATCGAGAACGGCATGATCGTACGCGTCTACAACGACCGAGGTAGCTGTCTCGCGGGCGTAGTCCTATCGGACGACGTCATGCCAGGCGTCGTACAACTGTCCACCGGAGCGTGGTGGGATCCGGTCCAGCCAGGCCTGAGCGGAACATTGGACCGCCACGGCAATCCGAACGTCCTCACGGCGGATCGACCGTGCTCGCGCCTGTCCCAAGGACCAAGTGCTCTTAGTGCGCTGGTCGACGTTGAGCTCTACGGCGGCCCTCTTCCCGAGGTGCTCGCCTATACACCGCCAAACCTCGAACATTGACACAAAAGCATCCTCTTCGGGCAAGTTTCCGTGTACGCCATCGTCAAGCGCGTAGTGGCTTGGCTCTGGCCGCCGAGAGGCTCTCTACCTGCCCGTTTGCGTTTAAGTGATGAAATAATTACTGTGTGCAGTCGTGACTGCACTTCAAAAACTCAAGTACAGCCAGTGGTTCAGGGGCGCCGACCTCGATGGCGACGGGTTCATCACCCAGCGGGACGTCCGAATGATGAGCGAGCGTTACATCGCCGCCCGCGGCACCGCGCCGGACTCCGCGACCGCCCGCCTGCTCACCGAGAGGATGGATGGGTTCTGGACGAACGTAATCGCCCCGATGGATCAGGACGGTGACGGGAAGGTCGATCTACAGGAGATGACCGAAGGTTTCAGGCAGGTCCTGACCGACCCCGCCCTGTACCCGGAACAGATCGCGCCGGTGACCAACTGTTTCCTCGACCTCGTCGATCTCAACGGAGACGGCAAGATCGACCAGGCAGAGTTCCAGCAGATGTTCGACTCGATCGCCGGCGTTCCCGGCGAGGACTGCGCCGCGGTCTTCGCCGCTTTGGACCGGGACGGCTCCGGAGCGCTGGACCGCGCCGAATTCCACCAGGCGGTCACGGAGTTCTTCTACGGCAACGACCCGGACGCTCCTGCCAACCACCTGTTCGGCAGGATCGCCGGCTAACGGCCCCAGATGCGGCCCGGGACCCGCACGCGGCACCCGTTCCGGGCTGACCGGATGACCGTCGGGTCGGCGGGTCGCCGGCTGCGGCCGCCTCAGCGGCGGCGGGGGTTCGCCTTCCGGGTGGGTTCGGCGGTGGCTGGGTCCTCGGGCCAGGGGTGACGGGGGTAGCGGCCGCGCAGCTCGGCGCGGACGTTCCGGTAGCCCTCGCGCCAGAAGGAGGCCAGGTCGGCGGTGACGGCGGCCGGCCGACCGGCGGGCGACAGCAGGTGCACGAGGAGCGGCACCCCGGCGACGCGCGGCGTCTCGGTCCAGCCGAACAGCTCCTGCAGCTTCGCGGCGAGGACCGGCCGCTCGCCGGAGTAGTCGACCCGGATCCGTGACCCGCTCGGCACCGTGACGCGCTCGGGGGCGACGTCGTCGAGCCGGGCGGCGCACTCCCACGGCAGCAGGCCGCGCAGCAGCGCGGCCACGTCCACGCGTTCGAGGTCGGCGCGCCGGCGGGCGCCGCCGGCCGCCAGGTCGAGGGAGTCGAGGAGGGCGTCGTCGTCCATGGCCGGCCACGGCGGGCCGAGGACGCGGTGGCAGAACGCCAGCCGGGCGCGCAGGTCCTCCGCCTCGCGGGTCCAGGTGAGCAGGCCGAGCCCCTCCCGGCGCAGGCCCTCGCGCAGCGCCGCGCGCACGAGGCCGGGGTCCGGGTCCGGAAGCGGCACGGCCGACAGTTCGATCGCGCCGAGGCGCTCGACGCGGCGGGCGACGACGTCGCCCCGCCAGGCGACCTCCTCCTCCACCGCCGCGCCGACGGCCAGCCGGGCCACCGCCTCGTCGATGGGCACGGCCTGCCGGATCCGCGCCGCCGGAGCGCCCGCGGGCCGGTCGGCGACCGCGATGGCCAGCCACTCGGAGCCGCCGAGCGCGGAGCCCTTGGCGGGTTCGGCGGCGGTTCCGGACGCCATCAGGTACCCGCCGCCCGCGCGGGCGCGGGCGACCCGCTCGGGGAAGGCGAGGGCGACCACGACGCCCGCCGTCGTCTCGTCGTCCGGCCCGGACTCGGCGGCGTCCGGGATCGCCCGCCGGAGCCGGCGCGCCTCGTCCCGCCACCGTGGGTCGCCGCGCAGGCCCCGCCACTGCCGCACGAGGTCCTCGTCCGCCCGCTGCTGGTCGGACAGCACCGCCACGACCTCGGCGGCCCGCGCGCCGACGTGCTCCGCGCCGTCGAGGAGGGCGCGGGCCAGGCGGGGGTGGACGCCGGCGCGGGCCATCCGCCGGCCGCGTCCGGTGACCCTGCCGTCGGCGTCCACGGCGCCGATCGCCCCCAGGGTCTCGCGGGCGGCGCGCATCGCGGCGGGCGGCGGGGCGTCCAGCAGCGCGAGGCCGGTGGTGTCCGGGTCGCCCCAGCAGGCCGCCTCCAGCGCGAACCCGGTCAGGTCGGCGAGCGCGATCTCCGGGCGCGGCCGCTCGGGGAGCCGCTGGTGCTCGGCCCGCGTCCAGCACCGGTACACCGTTCCCGGCGCCTCGCGCCCGGCACGCCCGGCGCGCTGGTCGGCGGCGGCCCGCGACGCCCGTACGGTGGTCAGCGCGCCGAGCCCGCGCGCGTGGTCGGTGCGGGGCTCCCGGGACAGCCCGGCGTCCACGACGACGCGGACGCCCGGCACGGTCAGGCTGGACTCGGCGACCGACGTGGCCAGGACGACGCGCCGGCCGCCGTCCGGGCCGCGCAGGACCTCCTCCTGCACGTCGGCGGAGGCCCGGCCGTGCAGCCGCAGCACGCGCAGGCCGCCGAGGGCGCGCGCGACCCGGTCGATCTCGGCGGCGCCGGGCAGGAAGCACAGCACGTCGCCGTCCCGCTCGGCCAGCGCCCGGCGGACCGTGGCCGCGACGTGATCGAGCAGCGCCGGGTCGACGGACAGGCCGTGCGGCGGGCGTACCGGACGGGGCGGTGGCACCCAGACGACCTCCACCGGATGCGCGGCGCCGTCCGCGGCGACCACCGGCGCGCCGCCCATGAGCTCCGCCCACGGCCCGGTGTCGGCGGTCGCCGACGCCGCGACGAGCCCGAGGTCGGGGCGCAGGGTCGCGCGGACGTCGAGGAGGAACGCGAACGCGGTGTCGGCGTCGAGGTGACGCTCGTGGCACTCGTCGAGGATGACGACGTCGGCGCGCACGTCGGGGTCGCGCTGCAGGCGGCGCAGCAGCACGCCGGTCGTGACGACCTCGACCGCGCTGCCGGGCCGGCGCTCGCCCCGGATGGCGTACCCGACCCGGTCGCCGACCGGCTCGCCGAGCATCCAGGCCATCCGGCGGGCGGCGGCGCGCGCGGCGAGCCGGCGGGGCTCGGCCACGATCACCCGGCGGCCGGTCTCCGCCAGGGCGAGCGGCACGAGCGTGGTCTTCCCGGTCCCCGGGGGCGCGGCCAGCACCGCCGTCCCGGCGGAGTCCAGGGCGGCGCGCAGCTCCGGCAGCGCGGCGGAGACGGGTAGATCGGACGAGCGCACCCCACCAGTGTGGCGGACCCGGCGGCGACGCTCGTCAGCCCGGGCTCTTGTCGCCTTCGTGCAGCGCGTGCCGGGCGAGCACGAGTTCGACCAGCTCGAGCGGCCGGGACGACGAACGGCCGGAGAGCCGTTCGAGGGTGCGCAGCCGGTTGAGCACCGTGTTGGGATGGCAGTACAGGCGCCTCGCCGCCGCCGTCGCCGACCCGCCGCACTCCAGCCAGGCGTCCAGCGTCTCCAGCAGCAGGCCGCGCTTGACCGGATCGAGCGCGGTCAGGCCGTCGAGGACCGAGCGCCGGAGGTGCTCGGCCAGTTCCGGCTGGGAGACCACGAGCGCCGCCGGCAGCCGCCGGTCCAGGCGGGCAACCTCCGCGCGCGGCGACCGGCAGGTGCGCAGCGCGAGTTCGGCGAGCCACCGGGCGTGGCCCAGGTCGGCGGGCGAGTCGACGACCGGGCTCAGGCCGACGTGGTGACAGGCGTACGCGCGCAGGACCTCGGTCAGGTCGTCCAGGCCGGCGTCGCCGAGGTCGACCACGGCGAGGTGGGCGTCGGCCCGCAGGCGCCACAGGAAACGGATCCCGTTCACCGTCTCGGGGGGGGCCGGGGCGGGGCGGCGGCGCGCGGCGGCCTGGCGGCGGGCCGGGCCCGCGCGCCGGCCGCGCCGTAGAGCACCCGGCAGGACTACAG
>NZ_JBFAUT010000063.1:0-48313 GCF_040679475.1 Actinoallomurus sp. NPDC052274 | reverse complement strand
CCGGAGACGTCGAGACCGGGAGTGTGCGGCAGCGTCACCGGGATGGGGCCCTGCATGAAGCCCCCGCGGATGTTGCCGTCGACCGAGTTGAACGATGTCGCGGCGACCCGGATCCGGACCTGGTCGGCGCCGGGGACGGGCTGCTCCACATCCTCGTAGCGCAGGACATCGGGGTCGCCGTACTCGTGGAAACGCACCGCCTTCATCGGAGATCTCACTCTCACTCGATTCGGATTTGCTTCGAAATCGAAGCAACTGCGATCACGCTACCACTGCTTCAACTTCGAAGCAAGCGGATGTCTATCGGCCGGAGCGGTGTGGAGGACGCACCGCCGCGACCAGCGCGGCGGCGGCTTGGTCGATGTGCTCGCGCAGTCGCCCTGGGCCGCCGTGAGGCGATCTCTCCCAGTCCTCCGGGCCGGCGACGACGACAGTGGGCACGGGCTCCGCGTGCAGGCAGGCGAGGCGGTCACGCATCACCTGCCCGAGGTCAGGTGGCCGCCGGCGCGAGCCGCTGTTGACGGCGAGCAGGACGGGCATGCCGGACAGGGCTCCGTCCTCGAGCACGTCGAAGGACGATTCGAATACGTCACTGGGGGATGTCACGACCACCGGAGTGGCCACCACGAGCCCGTCGGCCACCGCGACCGCCGCGATCGCCTCACACAGGTCGAGGCTGGCCGGCCCCCGTGTGGAGCACCCAGTGAGGTCGGCCGCCAACCGGCACAGCTCCAGCACCTCCAACTCGACTCTCACTCCACTCGCCCTGAGCGAGACGCAGACGGACTTCGTGATCTGGTCCGCGAGCAGGCGGGTGGGGCGTGGGTGGCCGACGCCGGCGCTGACGACGGCGAGGGACACAGAGCTCACTGGTCGTCCCTGCGGCCGGCCGTGGTGCCGTCAGCGGGGAGGGCCGAGGAGGACGTTCCCGGACAGTTCGGCGGCTTCGGCGAGCAGTTGCATCGGGATCTCGAAACCCTCCGGGCGCGGCTCGCGCAGGTCGCGGCCCGCGTAGCTGCTGCGACAGTCGGCCACGGTGCCCGTGCCGTCCCCGCCGCGCTCGTCACCGGAGGGGTGAGGTCGCGAGGGCGTCGCGGACCGCGGGTACGACCTCCTCGGCGAAGATCTCGTACTGCCGCACTTCGGTCAGCACTACGCACGCCTGACGCAGCGCGCGGTCGGCCGGCAGGGTTAGAGGGTCGACGTTGGCTCCGAAGATCACGGGCGGTGGCACGGCAGGCTCCTGTCGGGTCGGCGGCCACGGCACCCCGCGGCCGGTCCTCCCCAGCCTTGCCGCTGGAACGACGTCATCCCAGAGCTGGCAGGTGCCCACCCATGCCCGCAGGTGCCCGCCTCGGCCCTCCCGCGTACCGGTTCGTCACGCTCCGCCTTTGCGGCGGCGAGGCGCCGCCGAGCGAGGCGGCGTCGAGCGCATGTGGTCGCGCACCGGCGCCAGCAGGCCGGCGAGGGCCTTGACGTCGTCGCGCGAGAGCGGCTCGAAGAGCAGGCCGCTGACCACCTCGATGTGACCGGGCAGCACCTTCGCGAGCAGCGCGCGTCCGGCATCGGTGATGGTGACCGTGACGCTCCGCTCGTCATCCGGAGAGGGGGCGCGCACGACCAGGCCCGCCTTCTCGAGCAGACCAGCCTGGTAGGTCAGGCCGCTGCGGCTGTAGACGACGCCGTCGGCCAGGTCGGTCATGCGGTGGCTGCCCGTCGGTGAGTCTCCGAGACGGGCCAGCAGCTGGAACTGCACATAGCTGAGATCACCGGCCTCGCGCAGTTGTTGCTCGACCGCGTGCCGGAGCAGGCTGGTCACCTCGATCAGGTCGAAGTAGGCGCCCAGCTGCACGGGATCGAGTGACGGCGGTGAATCAGGCATGACCGGATTCTACTGCTTCGAATTCGAACGAGCACCGTCGTCGCGGCGGAATCCCCCGGGTGCGGCCCTGAGCACAGCCGGGGTAGCAGATGCTGGCCCAGATGCTCGGCCGCCTATCCTGCTGTGGGTGTTCCAATTCGGATGGCGAGCACGGAGGGCGGACGACTATCCGACCATGGTGTCGGAACGGTGCACCAACTGGGATTCCGCGAAGCTGTACCCAGCCAGGTGTCAGGCACCGACGCAGTATGGCGCTTCGGGATGGTGACCGCAGATCTTGTCGAGCTGGGTCAGTGGCTCCTGGACGCTGAGCCTCTACTGCGCAGTGGGCTCGGTGCGCAGCTACGCCGGTTGCCGTACAGCCAGATCATGAGCCGGGTCGCCGAGCTCGGCGTGCAGACCACGGCCCGGACCCCCGCCTGGTCGGCGTGGAATGGAACGTCGACCGTACCGGTGTCATCGCTCCACGGGCGGTGCACAACGCCGCTGACATCGCCCGCCGAGGGCTGATGATCGGCGACCATGTCACCGTCAAGAAGGCGGGCGACGTCATCCCACGCGTCGAGGCACCGGCGGCGACGCCGGTCACTACTTGATGGGCTTCAGACTCAGGTGGGTGAGCCAAGCCTCGCAGTGGCCGCCGGTGCCCTTGTCGAAATCGACCCAGAAGACGTTGGCGAGCGCGCCGAGGTTACCGACGCCAAGGTAGGCGTACTGAATCCACGGGCCCTTGTGCCAGTGGTCGTCCTCTTTGGCGTTCCAGCCGGTGTAGCCGGCGCCGCCCATGTACCGCCAGGTGCCCGTGCCCTGCTTGACGGCCTCGATGTCCATCACACGGGTGTTGGCGTGGTTGCCCTTGGTCTTCTGGATGGCATAACCCCACTCGACGATCGGAACGACCGGCTTGCTCTTGGTCGGCTTGGCGGCGGTCTTCACGTAGCCCTTGAACCAGCGGCCCTTGGCCTTGCAACTCGTGTAGGCGATGTACTTGCCCTTGGGCAGCCCTTTGACCTGGCTGGTCACAGAGCGCGTGTTCTGGTCGGTGTCAGCGGACGCAGTGGGGGCGAGCGCGGCGAGGCCCGCCGTCGCGAGAACGGCGGCGACGCCTATTCGCTTGATGCTGCGTGACATGGGCGTTCCTTCCTTGACCCCGCCGGATACGGGGGGCACGGGAATGGGATCAGGAAAACGATCTTGAGCCCGGCCGAACGCGGCATGAATGGCACCCTGACCATGGATGAAGCGTGGCCGACCACTGGGAGCCATCGGGTCGGCCGCTGCGCGCGCTGAGGGCCGCGTCGCGCAGCACCGACACGGCCGGCTCGGGTGGGTCGTCCGCCGGCAGGTCGGCCAGGCTCACGCCGGCCAGGATGTCCTCGAACCGTTTCCGTACTCCGGCCCACAGCTCCGACAGCCGCGCGGCCGACCCCGGGTCGGCTACTGGATCCCGGCACGGACCGACGTGATGCGCTGCGTGTTGAAGCCGAGCCAGTGCATCCGGCCCACGTAGCGCGCGTGCTCGATCTTGAGACAGCGGTCCATGATCACGGTTACGCCGCCGTCCTCGGCGATCCGCGCGCCCTCCTCGTTGACCACACCGAACTGGCACCAGAGGGTGTCGGCGCCGATCTCCACGGCCTCCCGCGCGATCCCCGGCAGTGCGTCCGGCGCGCGGAAGACGTTCACGACGTCCACCGGCACGGGAACGTCGGACAGGCTCGCATAGCACGTCTCTCCGAGGATCCGCGTCTCGCGGGGATTCACGGGGATCACGCGGTAGCCGTGCCGCTTGAGGTAGTAGCCGACGAAGTAGCTGGCCCGCAGCTCGTTGCTCGAGAGACCCACGATGGCGATCGTCCTGGCCGTGTGGAGGACGCGCTGGATCGCCGAGGCGTCCTGGTACCGCGTGAGATCGGTCATGAGCCCTCCTTCGCTTCCTTCTTTCCCGCCGCCGCGGTGACATGCGTGAAACCCTGCTCCAGGTCCCAGATCAGATCGTCGACGGATTCGGTGCCGACCGACAGGCGCACCGTGCCCGGCCCGACGCCGGCGGCGCGTAGTTCGTCGTCGCCGAGCTGCCGGTGCGTCGTGCTGGCGGGATGAATGACCAGGCTCTTGGCATCGCCGACGTTGGCCAGGTGAGACCAGAGCGTCAGGCCGCGGATGAGGGCCGTCCCGCCGGTCCGGCCGCCGGCGCAGTCGAACGAGAAGACCGCGCCGGCGCCGTGCGGCAGGTACTTGTCCACGAGCGGCCGGTATCGGCTCGTGGGCAGGCCGGGATACGTCACGTTCGACGCCAGCTCGTGCGACTCCAGGAACGCCGCGACCGCCCGGGCGTTCTCGACATGGCGTTCCATCCGCAGCGACAGCGTCTCGAGTCCCTGCAGGAACAGGAAGGCGTTGAACGGCGGCAGCGCCGCACCGAGATCGCGCAGCGTCTCGGCCCGGAGCTTCATCAGATAGCCGTACGTCCCGAACGTCTCGTGGAACCGCAGGCCGTGGTAGGCCGGTGACGGGTCCGCGACCACGGGGAACCGGCCGTTGGACCAGTCGAACGTGCCGGCCTCGACGACGACGCCGCCGATGCTCGTGCCGTGGCCGCCGATGAACTTGGTCGCCGAGTGGATCACGATGTCGGCACCCCATTCGATCGGGCGGCAGAGGTACGGCGTCGCGAACGTGTTGTCCACGATCAGCGGCAGGTCGTGCTCGTGCGCGACGGCCGCCACGGTCTCGATGTCGAGCACGTTCCCGGCGGGGTTGCCGATGGTCTCGCCGAAGAACGCCTTCGTGTTCGGGCGCACCGCGTGCCGCCAGGCGTCCGGATCGTCGGGATCGACCCACGTCAGCTCCACGCTCATCTTGCGCAGCAGGTGCTTGAGCTGGTTCACCGTGCCGCCGTAGAGCGCCGACGACGAGACGACGTGGTCGCCCGGCTGGAGCAGAGTGAAGAGTGCGGCCGCCTGCGCGGCGATGCCGCTGGCGAACGCCACCGCGCCGCAGCCGCCTTCGAGGTTGGCCACGCGTTCCTCGAACACCGCGACGGTCGGGTTCATGATGCGGGAGTAGGTGTTCCCGTACTCCTGCAGGTTGAAGTACGCCGCCGCGGATTCGGGATCTTCGAACACGTAGCTGGACGTCTGGAAGATCGGCACCGCACGCGCGCCCGTGTTCGGGTCGGGCCGTTGCCCGGCGTGCAACTGCCGTGTCTCGAACCCGAACGCGTGGGCCTCTTCGGTGGGGGGAGGGTTATCGGTCACGAAGGTCTCTTCCTCGACGTCATCCGGCCCCGCCTTGGGCCGGACGGTGATCACTCAAGAACCGGCGGATGATGGGCGTCTGTCGCGCTTCTTCCAGGAGGAAACAATCGTGGCCGTACGGCGCGTCGATCACGTGGCACTCGACCGGCTTACCGAGAGCCAGGAGCGCCTCCTCGATCTCTTTCGACGCGGACGGCGGGTACAGCCAGTCGGAGCTGAACGCGATCAGCAGCGTCCGTGCCGAAACGCCCTGGAGCGCCCGCACGAGCGATCCACCGCCGTACTGGCGTGTGAGGTCGAAATAGGTCAGTGCGCGCGAGGTGTAGAGATAGGTGTTGGCATCGAAGCGCTTGACGAACGAGCCGGCCTGGTGGCGCAGGTAGCTCTCGACCGCGAACTCCGCGTCGGCGATCGTGTAGCGGATGTCGTCGGCGAACTGCAGCCGGCGGCCGAACTTGGCACTCAGCGCCGGTGCGGACAGGTACGTCACGTGGCCGACCATCCGCGCCACGCCCATGCCGGCATCGGGCGCGCGGCCCGTTCCGTGGTAGCGGCCGCCCTGCCAGGCCGGGTCGCGCATGATCGCTTCACGCGCGATCGCGTTCCAGGCGACGCCCTGCGGATGGAGGGCGTGCGTGCTGGCGATCGCCACGACGGCGTCGACCTGGTCGGGGAACAGGATCGCCCACTCCAACGCCTGCATGCCGCCGAGCGAGCCTCCGGCCACCGCCGCGAGCCGCTCGATGCCGAGCGCGTCGAGGAACGCGCGCTGGGTGCGCACCATGTCCGCGACGGTGATCACGGGGAAGTCCGGCCCGTACGGCCGGCCCGTCGCCGGGTCCACGGACGACGGCCCCGTCGTCCCGCTGCATCCGCCGAGCAGATTCGTGGAGACGACGAAGAAGCGATCGGTGTCGAACGCCTTGCCGGGGCCGATCATCCCGTCCCACCAGCCGAGCCCCTTCACGGCCGAGCCGTCGCGATCCTCGGCCCCGAATCCGTCGCGCGTGCTCTCCTCGGGCGGTGCCTTCGCGAAACCCGCGGCGTGGGCGTCACCGCTGAGCGCGTGGCACACCAGGATGACGTTGTCGCGCCGGGGGGACAGGACACCGTAGGTCTCGTACGCCACGCGAACCGGGTGCAGCTCCCGCCCGCAGTCGAGTCGCACCGGCTCCGGCAGGTCGAGGTACCGCGTCTCGACCGTGCCGGCCGACCCGGCCGCGAGCGTGGAAACCGATTTCGTCACAGGGGCTATGGTGCCCGTTACTGTCGGTGTATTGTCAAGCAGATCCATCGGGAATGTGGGTAAACCGACGAGAGGGCATCATTCGACATGACCACGGTCGTCAACGGAGTCAACGTGCAGGCGCTGCTCGAGGCGCGCGACGCGCTCAAGGGCGCTCCCGAGGCCGCCCAGTTCACCTGGCGGGCCTCCTCCAAGTGGCAGGACGGCGTCCACAGCACCACGACGGTCCGCGACTTCTTCGGCCTCGGACAGGAGCAGAGCCACAAGACCGAGTCGGTGTTCGAAGCCGACCACCCCGCGGTCTTCGCGGCGGAGGACAACGGCATCACGCCGATCGAGTATCTCCTCGTCGGCCTGGCGGCCTGCCTGACGGCGGGCGTGGCGTCTGTCGCGCAGAACCGCGGCATCCAGCTCCGCTCGGTCGAGTCGACGGTCGAGGGCAAGCACGACATTCGCGGGATCCTCGGCGCCGACAGCGACGTCCGCAACGGCTTCACCGACGTCAAGGTGACGTTCACGATCGACGCGGATGCCTCGAGGCAGGAGATCGAAGCGCTGGTGGCCCAGTCCCAGAAGCGCTCCGCGGTGTTCGATGCTCTGACGAACCCCACGGACGTCACCGTCGACGTCGCCTGAGGGGTCCCACCATCGAACGCGTCACGACCGTCGTCATCGGCGCGGGGCACGCGGGCCTCGCCGCGAGCCACTTCCTCGGCGAAAGGTCGATCGACCACGTCGTCCTGGAGCGCGGCGAGGTCGCGAACTCCTGGCGCCACGAGCGCTGGGACTCTCTGCGGCTCCTCACGCCCAACTGGCAGAGCCGCCTGCCGGGCCATCACTACGAAGGCCCGAACCCCGACGGCTACATGACGATGGAGGAGGTCACCGAGTTCATCGAACAGTTCGCCAAGGTCACCGGCGCTCCCGTCCGGACCGGCGCGAACGTCACGTCGCTGCGGCGCACCGACGACGGGTACCACGTGACGACCGGCCGCGGCGAGATCCGCTGCCGGACGGTGGTCATCGCGAGCGGAGCCTGCAACCGGCCGACGGTGCCGCAGTTCGCGGACGCCGTGCCGGCGTCCGTCCGGCAGCTGACGCCGTTCGACTACCGTGGCCCCACCGGGCTGCCCGACGGCGGCGTGCTCGTCGTGGGAGCGTCGGCGACCGGCGTGCAGCTGGCGGCGGAGCTGCGCCGGTCGGGTCGGCCGGTGACCATCTCGGTGGGGGAGCAGGTGCGGATGCCGCGCACGTACCGCGGACACGACGTGCTCTGGTGGATGAACGCCTCCGGCCTGTGGGACCAGCGGTACGACGAGGTCGACGACCTCGAGCGGGCCCGGCGGCTCCCCTCTCCCCAGCTCGTCGGAACTCCCGAGCGGACGACGCTCGACATCAACGCGCTCACCGCGATGGGAGTCGAACCGGTAGGTCGCTGGGCGGCCGTACGCGACGGCCGCGCACTGTTCTCCGGTGGCCTGCGCAACGTGTTCTCGCTCGCGGACCTCAAGCTGGAACGCCTGTTGGACACGTTCGACGAGTGGGCGCGGAGGAACGGGCGCGACGCTGACGTCGCTCCTCCCGAGCGTCTCCCGCCCACACGGGTGCCCGCCTCGACACGGTTGCAGCTTGATCTGCGGAGCGGTGAGATCGCCGCGATCGTGTGGGCGACGGGGTTCCGGCCCGACTACGGATGGCTCGACGTACCCGTGCTCGAGGAGAAGGGCCGGCTGCGCCACGAGGGCGGCGTGGTCGACAGCCCGGGACTGTACGCGCTGGGACTGCCTGTGCTGCGACGGCGCAAGTCCACGTTCATCTACGGCATCGAGGACGACGCTCGCGAGGTCATAGACCACCTCGCGGGGTATCTGGCCGCGCGCCGGTGACGGCTACGGCGGTCACCGAGGTCCGGCGGCGACAGATCCTGGGCATGCGGTCGGCGTCGTCGCATGCACTAAGAGATCGAGCGCGAAGGCACGCCATCGCCGATCCAGGGCGGCAGCGAAGTCCGCCCGGGCGAGCGTGCCGGATTGAACCGTCGAGCGTTCCGCTCCGTATGCCGGAGAAGGGGTGGTCTTGTGTCGCCGTAGCGAAGGGGATGAAGCGGTACTGTCGGATGAAACGCCGGGTGCGCGAGCCCAATGGCAGTCTTGCCGGGCGAAGACCCGCTGTGCGCGTGGTGCCCGCCAGGTCACCGGGGCGGACATCGTCCGGATCTCCCGCACGCTTGCCGTGGAACCGTGGCATTTCACGCAGACCGCGCCCGCCGTGGCCGGCGACCCCACCGGGATCGTTCTTGACAAAGGTCGGCGCCGTGTCTTCCTCAAGCTTGCCAACGCCATGCACGGGTGCGTCTTCTCGGTCCGTACTCCCAGCGGCGCGACCTGCTGTGGCCTGGGAGACGTCGCTCCGGCCTCATGCCGGATCTTCCCGGCCGCCACGAAGGACGGCGCTCCGGAGGTACGTCCCGAGCCCGAATGTGACTGCCGGGAGTGGAAGCTGGAGGATCTGGACCAGGAGGCGCTGACCGAAGCCCTGCGCACCTGGTCGGCCGATCGCGACCATTGGTTCGAGGTCGTGGCGCGGTGGAACGCGCTGGCCACCGAGTCCGATGAGGAACTGGGCATCGAGGATTTCCAGCGCTACCTGCTCGAGGCGCAGTACGCCCGCGAGGCCGGCGCCGGGTGGCCCGAGGAGGTGACGGTATGAACGGCAGTGGTGCCAATGTCGCCGGCTGTGCCAGTTGCGCCGGCAAATGCTGCCGCTCGTACGTCGTCGGAGTCACCGTCAGGGACGTCCGGGCGCTCGCCGAAGGAACCGCCATGCGTCCCAGCGACTTCATCAGGCTGCGGGACACCGACGGGGAGGGCTTCCGTCTTCGGCCGGGCGGGCCCGCGAAGGAGATCTGTCTGCAACGCAGACCGGAGACCGGCGCCTGCGTGTTCCTCATGGAGATCGCCTCCGGCAGTGCCCGGTGCGGTGTCTACGCCCACCGCCCGTTGGTGTGCAGCACCTTTCCCCTGCGCCTTCAACGTGGCGTGGTGACGACCCGCGAGGACACGGTTTGCGGTCCCGACTCCTGGAACCTCGCCACGATGGACCTTCCCGCCTACCGGCGCGACCTCACCCGCGACCGATCAGCCCGGGCCGAAACCCGACAGGTCACGCGGGCCTGGAACGAGATCGTCGAAGCCCGCCGGTGGGAGGCGACACCCCACGACCTTTACGAATATCTGCTGACCTGCCCGCTCGAAGCGGCGGCGCAAGGTCGCGAGGACTGAACGCTACGGCCGCGCACCGTGACCAATCCGCGGGGCATCTAAGAAGTGCCTACGCGTTGTACTGGACGACTCCCGTTACCCCCCATAGCCGCCCGGCCTGACGGGGGCGCCGGCGGAACTGCCGGAAACGGTGGGAGTCTCATGGCCTCAACAACGTGGAGACCGTCACGGCGCGCAGCCCGCGCCGGCGCAACCCCTCCAGCAGCGAGGGCATGGCCGTCGCAGTTCCGGAATGGCCGAAGTGCATACTGACGATCGACCCGCCATGCGCGCTGCGGAGCACGTTGCGGACGACGGCCTCCGGGCCGGGATCGGAGAAGTCCAGGGAATCGACGTCGTAGGACAGGCACGCGTGGTAGCCGACCTCGGTCGCCTGGGCTCGGACCATGGCGTTGGCGTGCGGCGTTCGGGAAGGCCGGAACCAACTGCCGATGGTGCCCGTGAGATTCCGCAGCCGTTCGGCGCACTGGGCGATTTCGGCGCGTGCCGCGAGCGGAGTCATCGCGTTGATGTCGGGGTGGTTCTGTGTGTGATTACCGAGTTCATGACCGCCGGCGAGGATCAGCCGCGCCATCTCCGGCTGGGCGTCCAGCCAGGTGCCGACCGCCAGCACGGTGATCTGCGCCCCGGCGGCCGCAGTCGCGGCCAACACCCGCCGCGCGACGGCCGGGTCGCCGGCGCCATGGAAGGTCAGGGCGACCTGCCGGCGCCCGCGCGGACCGTGGACGATCTCGCCGGAGAAGTACGGGGCCCTCGCGCCTGGCGTCACGGCCGTGGACTGGGCTGTGGTGGTCGGCCGCGAGAGGCCGCTCCCGCATGCTGCGGCGGCCCCGGAGGCCGCTGTTGCCGCGATTGCCCCGAGAAGACGCCGACGCTCGAACTCCACGGTCCGCAGCCTACGAAGGCTCAGATCAGGACGCGGTCAGCCCGACCTCTGGCAGAGGCCAACATCGTGCGGCCCGTCCCGCCCCTGGCCGATGGCGGCGCCACATGTCAATGATCAAGCGTCAGGCGGTGTGACGAGGACATGACCGGGGATGTCGGTGCGCTCGGATCTGTACCAGTCCACGATCGCCGCGGCCCAATGACCGACCGGGATCCGGCCGTCGCCTGACTCGTCCAGTTCCTCGAACACGGTCGCGCTGTTGGCCTCCGCGAACCCGCTCGCGGTCATGCAGGTGAGGAAGTCGTCCCGTTCGACGTATCCGTCGTCGTCGCGGTCGACCAGCGCGGCCATTGATGTCGCGTAGTCGGTCACGGCCTGCTCCGCGTCGCCGGGGTCGCCCAGCCGGGCGAGGTACTCGGCCAGGCTGATCCGGCCGTCGCGATCGGCGTCGAGGGACGCGCGCAGGCCCGCCCAGAAGCGGTGATGCCCGTCGAGAACCGCCTGGCCCTTCGCCGACTCGCGCGGCTCGCCCAGTGCACTGAGCACCTTGGTGGCGAGCCGGTCGAAGTCGCTCTCGTCCAGGTAGCCGTTACCGTCGGAGTCGAGTATGCGGAACCGCAGTAGCAGTCGCTCGTGGGCGCCGGAATCAACCTGTGCGGACTCGTGGTTCATAGGAACCTCTCGATCGCCGATTGTGATCAATGGCATACATTAAGTGAGTATTTTCGGCGCGGGTCTCTTCGCCGAGCCGGGTCCTGGCCGGATCCTTCTCGAAGTTGGTGATGGCACTGTTCATGCCGTCGGCCCACCTGATGAAGTATGGCGTTTCCTGTCAGTGGTAGACGGGGCCACGCCGTCGCGGCGCCGGCATGGTGGGCTCGTCGGCCCGCGCATCGGTCAGCTCGGCGCGCAGCGCGTTCAGCAGTATGTCCGCGGTGTCGCGGCTGAAGCCGTTGCGGATCACCATGCGCATCACGGCTACGTCGTCGAGGGCGTCGGGCAGGTGGTAGGCGGGTATCTGCCACCCGTGTTTGCGCATCCGGTCGTGTATATCGAATACGGTCATGGGCGTGTCGGGCCGCATCCGCAACGCCACGACCGGCAGATGGGTTCCATCGGAGATGACCTCCAGCGCGGGTATCGTCGCGATCTGTTCGGCCAGATAGGACGCCACATCACGGCAGGCTTGTTGCACCGCGCGGTAGCCCTCGAACCCGAGGCGCAGGTAGGTGTAGTACTGCGCCACCACCGGGGCGCCTGATCGGGAGAAGTTGAGCGTGAAGGTGGGCACACTGCCACCGAGCAGCTCGCATTCGAAGATCAGCTCTTTGGGCAGCGCCTTCTTGTCGCGCCAGATGATCCACCCGATGCCTGGGTAGACCAGTCCGAATTTGTGGCCCGAGGTGTTGATGGACAGCACGCGAGGCACTCGGAAGTCCCACACCAGGTCGGGCTCGAGGAACGGAGCGATGAAGCCGCCCACCGCGGCGTCGACGTGCAGCGGCACGTCCAATCCCCGTTCGGCCTGGAGCCGATCCAATGCGGACGCGATCTCGGCCACCGGGTCGTAGATTCCCAGCCCGCTGGACCCCAGAATGGCCACCGCGCCGATGGTGTTCTCGTCGCAGAGGCTCGCCACCTCGGACGGGTCGACGGTGAAGCCGGGTTCCCGGATCGGCACGTAGCGCGGCTCGACATCCCAGTAGCGGCAGAATTTCGGCCAGCAGGTGTGCACCATGCTGGGCATCACCAGGTTGGGCCGGTCCGCCGGCAGGCCCCGCGCTCGTCGCCGCGCACGCCAGTTGAACTTCATCGCCAGCCCGGCCAGCATCGTGGCCTCGCTGGAGCCGCTGGTCGAGCACCCGACACCGTTGGTGCCCGGGTCGTTCCAGAGGTCGGCCAGGATGTTCACGCACCGTGTCTCCAGCTCCGCCGTCTGGGCGTACTGGTCGTGGTCTACCAGGTTGCGGTCCAGGGAATCGGCGATCAGCTCCTTGGCCTGGGGTTCCATCCAGGTGGTGCAGAAGGTGGCGAGGTTGAGGCGGGCGTTGGAGTCCAGCATGATCTCGTCCCGGACCAGCGCGGCGGCCGAGTCCGGCGCCATCGGACCGGGCGCCAGCCGGTAGCGGGGAATTCCGCCGGCCGGCACCAGTCCGCTGTACAGCGGCTGCACGGCCAGTTCGACGTTCCGACGCTCGCGATGCACCTGCTTGACCACGTCGATCACACTCCTGCCGGGACGGAGGCCATGAACACGAGGGCTGATCGGCGACAAGGCCGGCTCCACAAGGCGCTGATCCGGGGGCTGGTGCGCATGACGTCTCCTTGGCGTGTCCGTGGCATGTCCATGGCGCCTGCCTGTCGCCACCAGCATGGGATACGCAACGTAGTTGCGTGACTACCGAATGGGTTACATCTTGGTAGGGGTGCGGGTGATCGTTCCTGATCAGTCTCCGCCCAGACGTGGGTCCATGGGTCTTGCCTTCCGTCCGGAGCGGCGACCCGACCGGCGCCGACCGGCTACGTCGATTGACGTACGGCCCTCCCCATTCACTGCAGGGGCGATTCTTCATCCGCTCGCGGTACTCCTGTCCACGCGGCTACGCCATGCCGAACTAAGTCACCGCCCCGGAGAATCGATCGAAGGCATCCGCGACGTCGTCAGGATCGCCCGGCGCAGCCGCCAAGCGCTTCGATTAGGGATTGCCCTAAGGTTCTCCGGACCTCATTGCGGCGAATTCGGGCTGTCGCCAGGATTCGAGGTGGTCCGACATTCCGTCTCGGTGTCGGCGAGCGGTTGTTTCCTGACCGGTCGCGGATGGGGGGATGACGGGGGCGAGCCACGGATGCCAGGCCGTTCACAGGGCGCCAGTAATCCCGCCCGCGCCCGTGACCCGCCATGGAGGAACCATGAATCTCCGCTCCATCCCTCGCTGCGCCGGCTTAGCCGCCGCGCTGGGCACCGCTCTGGTCACCACCGCCCTCACCGTCCCGGCCGCGCAGGCCGCCCGGACATCCGATCCCGCCGCGACCGCCGCGAATCTCGCGCGCACCCTCGGATCACGCACCGCGGGCGCTTACCTCGACCACGCGACGCATCGGTTGGTCGTCACCGTCACCAATGAAGCCGACGCACGCACGGTACGCGCGGCCGGCGCCGTCCCACTCACCGTCGTCCGGGACGGCGCTCGGCTACGGCATGACACCGGCACGCTCGACCGGACGGCGCGGGTACCGGGCACGGCGTGGTTCGTCGACCCGCGAACCGACCAGGTCGTCGTCTCGATCGATCAGTCCGTCACCGGAGCACGACTCGCCAAGATCAACAAGGCGGTCGCGGCACTCGGCGACGCGGTCGCCGTGCACCACGTCGCAGGCCGCTTCCGCCCACTGATCAGCGGCGGCGACGCGATCTACGGCGGCGGTTACCGTTGCTCCGTCGGGTTCAATGTGCAGGACGGCTCCGGTAACGCGTACTTCCTCACCGCCGGGCACTGCGGAAACGACGCGTCGAGCTGGACCGATGATTCGGGCCAGCCCGCCGGTGACACGATCGACAGCCGTTTCCCCGGTACCGACTACGCCATCGTCCAGTACACCGGCTGGGCGGACCATTCCAGCGACGTCGACCTGTACGACGGGAGCACACAGCCGATCACGCAGGCCGGCGATGCCTACGTCGGTGAATGGGTGCGGCGCAGCGGCAGTACGAGTGGGGTGCACGGCGGCACGGTCAACGGCCTGGACGCCACCGTCAACTACTCCGAGGGCACCGTGTACGGTCTGATCGACACGGATGTGTGCGCCGAACCCGGCGACAGCGGCGGATCGCTGTTCGACGGCAGCACCGCGGTCGGCCTCACTTCCGGCGGCAGCGGCGACTGTTCGTCCGGCGGCGAGACCTTCTTCCAACCCGTCACCGCGGCCCTTGACGCGTACGGCGTCTCCATAGGCTGATGCGGCGACGCGCGATCTGAGCCCAGCGGCGTCGAGCACCGAAGCAGCAGGCGGCAGATCGCGGGATGAACCGTCGGGAGGCGCACCGGCCGCTCACCAAGGCCGGTGCGCCTCCGCACAGCCGCATAGGCGGGGCCGTCCGCCCCTGACTCGGGTTACTCGAGCACCGTTTCGAACGGAAGCCTGCCGGATTGGTCGGAGGCGGTACATTCGTCCGGTGCGGTGGCGAGACGGTGACGGAACCCCGATGCGGTTGCGTCAGCAGCGCCTGGCCTGGGGGCGGTGGGTCAAGCCTGAGGCGGCCATGCACCTGATGCCCGGCGGGCTCGGCGAGGACCCGATCTCGCTGATCATCGGACTTCCGGGCCTTCTGGCCACCGCGGTGCTGCTGCCGTTCTGGCTGCTCGAACTCGCCCTGCGTCTGCTCCTCGCTCCGGTAGCGGCCGCGCTGCGCCTGACCAGCGTGATCCCGTACCGGGTGGAGCTCTACCGTAAGCGGCGGCTCACGGGCACCTACACGCCGAGGGGCCGCCGTGAGCTGGTGCGACTACGTGATCGGCTGACGGGCCGCGACGCCATCGCGGCCTGACGCCCGGGTCGCGACCCCGCGCTCTGCGCGCCTGGGCGGTATAGGGGCGAGTGTCCGGCCAACACCGCAACCGCCCTGGTCGGCCGTTTCCCGGACGGGGATCCCCTCATCGGCGCCGGAGTCCAGCGCACGCTAGAAGATCGTTGGGGCGGTAGCGCCGTAGACTCCGCCGAAAGCAGATGACCGAAAGGTGGCGCATGAAGCCGTCGCGGGCGGGTGATCCGCGCCAGGAGCGCGAGTCGGCGATCGACCACGCCATACGGATCGCTCGTTCCATCGACGACCACGAAGAGCGAGAGAACGCGCTCTTCGTGGTCGCCATGGCGCTTGCCGCGGCCGATCTCGACCATGCTGAGCAGCACCTGCGGCGCATCCCCTCGACGGAGGTCCGAGCACTGGCTTCGCTGGCGCTCGCCAAGGAGCTCTCCGACCCCGAGCGGATCCAACAGCTGATCGGTCACGCCGATCCGCTCATCGATCAGCTCCTGGAAGAGGGGCCGGCCTCCGTGGACCACGAGACGTTCGAGTCCCTGGTCGGCCGGCTCGTCGAGGTGGACTCCCGGCGAGCGCTTGCGGTGCTCGGCCGCGTTGAGCGGCTTGTCGTGGGCTTCCACGATCCAGGCGCCGACGACCTGGGCCTGCGACGGGTGCTGCGAGCCCGGGCGCTGGCCGCCGAGGCCGACAGACTGTCGGCCACCGCCCCTGACCGGGCCGCGGAGCTGATGGGCCAGGCGGTGGAAGCGGCGGGCATGATCCGCCCCGACCCCGACGATGAGCTCCAACTTCGCGACTCTCTGCTGCGCCGCACGATGGTGGAGATCGCCAAGGTCGGTTACGCCATCGACCGGCGATATGCCGAGCGTTTGATCGATCTTGCCGAAGCGTCGGCGCTCGGCGTCACGGACGAATACTCGCGGGACGGGGAACTCCAGTCGACCGCTGTGAGAGTGGCGGAGATCGACCCCGCCAGAGCCGAACGGATCATCGGCAAGATCACGACGGCGTACATCCGCGCATCCGCCTGGGAAGGCGTTCTCAAGGCCGCGGCCTCCACCGGACCGGAACACAAGCCGCTGCTCGATGCGGCCGAACGGAGCGTCATCCCCCCTGTGGAGCCCGGCTCCTCGTGGGACCGCCGGCGAGCCGAACCCGGGAACGGCGACAACCAGAACAGCGGCCGCTATCACCCCTACTATCTGGGATACATCGCTAAAGGCGCGGCGCGGTGCGACCCGTCGCGGGCCGAGATCATCGCCTCACGGATCACCGATGCCGGCGCTCGGAACGAGGCATTCGCCGACATGGCCGGCGAGATCGCCGAGGCCGATCCCTCGCAGGCACGGCGGTGGCTCGACGTCGCTTACCGGACCGCTCTCGAGGTCGAGCCGAGGCGGGCTCTTCCCGTGATGGGAAAGATCGCGGCGATCGGGGCCACCGTCTGCCCTGACACCGCGCGGCGGGCCGCCTCCCACATCGCCGCCAACGTCGACGTCGCGGACCTCGGGTTCGAGGAGGCGCAGCGGCTGGCGAAGATCGCCGAAGATGTCGTCGCCGTCGACCCGAGCCTGAGCATGCGCCTCATCGACCTCGCCGGAACCCGAGCGCACCAGCGTGTCAAGCAGCGGCTGGACAACGATGATCTGAAGCGCATCGCCAGGACCCTGACGGCTGTGGCGGCGGCGTGGGCCGACTCCAGTCCTGAACGAGCCACGCGCATCACGAGCCAGGTGCTGGAGGTGGCCCTGGCCGCACAGCCGGCCGACCCTCTGCTGATCTCCCTGCTCGACCAGGTGTCGGCCGCGTATCTGTCGATCAACGAGCTCGCCGCGCAGAAGCGACAGTCCCTCAAGCGGCTCATCCGGCAGTACCACGGTCCCGGCCGGGATCATCTGCTGTACGTCGCGGTTCCGGTATTCGCCGCGAGCGACGTCCGCCGTGCCGAGCAGATCGCCCAGGAGATCAGCGACGATTCCCTGCGGTGCGTGGCACTCAAGGTCCTCGCCGAGTCGATCGTCAAGCAGACCTTGGGCTCAGCTGAGGCGGCGCCTGCAGGCTGCCGGAGGAGCCGCTGATCGTGCCGGCGCGGGAACACCACCGCCGTGACGGTGCGAAGGCGGCGGCCTACCTGCCGCAGCCGGAGGCGTCGTCGGACGGGGTGGGACCAGACGCGATCAGGCCCGCTTCGCGCATCACCCGCCGAACGGTCGCCTCCAGCGCGCTGTCCTCGGCGATCACCGTCTCGCATCGGTCGGGCAGCAGGTCCAGCGGTCGGTACCACTGACGCATCTGCTCGGCCCCGAACTCGTCTCGCTGCGGCCGGCCCGCGTGCCGTCGGAGCGTCTCTTCCCAAGAGGCGTCCAGATAGAACCAGGCGCTGCGCGGGTGGTCGCGTCGCAGAGCCCGCAACATGGGCCCGTAGCGGTCGGCGGCCAGGATTCCTTCGAGGACCACGTGGTACCTGGCCCCGAGCGCGTGGCGAGTGATCGCGTCGATCAGCCCGATGTTCACCCCGCCGGGCACATCATGCTCGCGCAGCATCTGGCGGCGTACGACGTCCTGGCTGATGATCGCCAGGCCACGGCCGTAGGCCGCCCGCACCGCATGGGCGATGGTCGTCTTGCCTGCTCCCGAGTTCCCGCGCAGGACGATCAACGTCGGTGCGGAGATGCTTGGCACCGGGCCAGCATAAGAGTCCTCCCGGGATTCCCGCCCCCGTACCTCGGCCGCCCGGTAACCGCGCCCACCCCGCCATGAGTGAGGTGAGTCACATCGGGTTCGCACATCCGTGATGCATTCGTAACATGGAATTGCATAGATGCCTAATGCAACTATGCGGACCGTGAGCTGAGGGCTACGTCCGGTGCGAGTCCTCGGCGTTGGCGCTGGAGGTAGCCCATGTGCGGAATCACCGGTTGGGTGGCGTTCGGCCGTGACCTGCGGGCGGAACAGCCGACCGTGGACGCGATGACGGAGACGATGTCCTGCCGTGGCCCGGATGACCGCGGCACCTGGGTCGGCCGGCACGCGGCGCTCGGCCACAGACGGCTGGCCATCATCGACCTGCCCGGCGGCCGCCAGCCGATGAGCGTCGAGACGCCCGGCGGGCCCGTGGTGATGGTCTACTCCGGCGAGGCGTACAACTTCTCCGAACTACGCCGCGAGTTGATCGGGCGCGGACGCCGGTTCCGGACCGATTCCGACACCGAGGTCGTCCTGCAGGCCTACGTCGAGTGGGGTGACGCCTTCGTCGAGCGGCTCAACGGCATGTACGCCTTCGCCATCTGGGACTCTCGCGAGAACCGGCTCATCATGGTCCGCGACCGTATGGGCATCAAGCCCTTCTACTACTACGAGACCTCCGACGGCGTGCTGTTCGGCTCGGAGCCGAAGGCGATCCTGGCCAACCCCCTCGCAGAGCGCACCGTGACCCTCGACGGCCTCCGCGAGCTGTTCGCCTTCGTCAAGACGCCCGGCCACGCGATCTGGGAGGGCATGCACGAGGTCGAGCCCGGCACGATCGTGACGGTCGGTACGAACGGCGTGCGCACCACTCGCTACTGGACGCTCGAGACCCGTGAGCACACCGATGACCAGGAGACGTCGGTCGCTCACGTGCGCGAACTGCTGGAGGACATCGTCCGGCGCCAGCTCGTCTCCGACGTGCCGCGGTGCACCCTGCTGTCCGGCGGCCTCGACTCGTCGGCGATGACGGCGATCGCCGCCGCGCAGCTCGCCGAGGTCGGCGAGACGGTGCGCAGCTTCGCCGTGGACTTCGTCGGGCAGACCGAGAACTTCGTCCCCGACGAGCTGCGCGGCACGCCCGACACGCCGTACGTGCACGACGTCGCGGCGAAGTCCCGCACCGAGCACCAGGACATCGTGCTCGACTCCGACGAACTCGCCGATCCGGACGTGCGCTCGAAGGTCATCCGGGCCCGGGACATCCCGGCGGGCTTCGGTGACATGGACGCCTCCCTCTACCTGCTGTTCAAGGCGATCCGCGAGCACTCGACGGTGGCGCTGTCGGGGGAGTCGGCCGATGAGGTCTTCGGCGGCTACCAGCAGTTCTTCGACCCGGTGGCCCAGCAGGCCACGACGTTCCCCTGGCTGGTGCGGTTCGCCCGGCACTTCGGTGAGGACGACAGCATCCTCACTCCCGAGCTCGCCGCGACCATCGACCTGCCGCGGTACGTCCAGGACGCCTACGACACCTCGGTGGCCCGGATCCAGCGGCTCGACGGGGAGAGCGACTTCGAATGGCGCATGCGCAAGGTGTGCTATCTGCACCTGACGCATTTCGTGCGCATCCTCCTGGACCGTAAGGACCGCGCCTCGATGGCGGTCGGTCTGGAGGTGCGTGTGCCGTTCTGCGACCACCGCCTGGTCGAGTACGTCTACAACACGCCCTGGTCGCTCAAGACCTATGACGGGAGGGAGAAGTCGCTGCTGCGCGGCGCCGCGCGCGACGTGCTGCCGCAGTCGGTGGTGGAGCGGGTGAAGTCGCCGTACCCGTCCACGCAGGACCCCGCGTACGCGGTGAAGCTGCAGGAGAACGCGCGCGAGTACCTCTCCACCCCGGACCACGCCGTGTTCGACATCGTCAGCCGGGACTGGCTCGCCCGCGCGGTCGAGGTCGATACGCCACAGATCACCCAGGCGTCCCGCCACGGTCTCGAGCGCACGCTTGACCTGGCCCTCTGGCTGGACATGTACAAACCAACCCTGAAACCATCCTGACCATGACCGACGAGGCAGTGCACACCGACGAGGCGCTCGACGTCGTCATCGCGATGCACCGCCTCATGCGCCGTCTCCGCCGGTCGGGCCAGAGCGGCGCGGTGCACCCGACACAACTGATCGTGCTGGCGTTGCTGGCGCAGTACGGCCCGCTGCGCATCGGCGAGATCGCCCGGCGCGTCCCCTGCTCGCAGCCGACCGCCACCACCGCGGTGGCGGGGCTGCTGGCGGGCGGGTACGTCGACCGCAAGGCGGACCCCACCGACGGCCGCGCGAGCCACGTGGTCAGCACCGAGGCGGGCCGGGAGATCCTCCGCTCGTTCGCGCGCGGCCAGGCGGAGGTCCTCGCCGGGCTGATGTCGGCCATCCCGGCGGAGCAGGCGAACCTGCTCCTGTCCACCGCCCCCGTCCTCAGCCACCTGGCCGACCTGCCGACCCCGCCGGAGCCGCGCCGGCCGGGCGACGCCCCCGAACGCGACGGGACGCTGACCGGGCCTCCGGCCTGACGTTCCGGCCGGCGAGCGAGCCCACTGCCGGACGACTCCGCCGACGCGTCTCGGAACGCGCCGAGGCCGCCGGACCGCCGCCGCGCCCGGCGCCACCGACCCGGACCCTCCCTGGCGTCCCCGTCCCTGACCCGGCAGGCGGGTCAGCGGGCGGCAGCCGACGTACGGTGGATCCCGGGTGGCCGCTCTCGAGCGTCCGCCCCTAATGTGTGGTCAATGGCCAGGTACTTCGATGTGCATCCGGACAACCCGCAGCCGCGGGCGCTCCGTCAGGTGGTCGACCTCCTTCGCGCGGATGGACTGATCGTCTACCCGACTGACTCGTGCTTCGCGCTGGGATGTCGGCTGGGCAACAAGGAGGGCATCGACCGGATCAGGGAGATCCGCCGCCTCGACAGCGGCCATCACTTCACCCTGGTCTGCAAGGACTTCGCGCAGCTCGGCCAGTTCGTCCAGGTCAGCAACGCGCTGTTCCGCTCGATCAAGGCGGCGACTCCGGGCGGCTACACGTTCATCCTGCCCGCGACCAAAGAGGTGCCGCGACGGTTGCTGCACCCCAAGAAGAAGACCGTCGGGGTTCGGATCCCGGATCACACCGTCACCCAGGCCTTGCTCACCGAACTCGGCGAACCGCTCCTGTCGAGCACCCTGCTTCTGCCCGGGGAGGGCGAGGCCATGACCCAGGGCTGGGACATCAAGGAAAGGCTCGATCACGCGGTGGACGCCGTCGTCGACTCCGGAGAGTGCGGCGCCGTGCCGACGACGGTGATCGATTTCTCCCAGGACGAGCCCGAGATCCTTCGCCGAGGTGCCGGAGACCCCTCCCGCTTCGAATAGCACGGCCGTCGCCGTACCGGTGGCGGACGCGAGTTCCGGTGGGCGGCGTTCATGCCGTGCGCCGCCGACGCGCCACGGCGCGCCAGCCGAGCATGAACAGCCCGAGAAAGACCAGTGAGACGAGAATGAAGGTGGCCGCCGTCCCCTGACCGGAGAGGACCCGCAAGGCCATGCCCACGGCGACGGTCGCCAGCCAGACGCCGACGCCGGTGCCCGCGAGGGCCGCGGGTCGCCGCCAGGCCCGCGTCACCAACCAGCCGATCAGCATTCCCGTCAGGAACGGCCAGGCCGTGTTCGCGATCCCGGCGATGGTCTCGCCCTCGCTGTGCCCGGCCCGCCCGATCACCACGAACGCCATCACACAGCACAGATCGAAGATCACCGCAGGTACCGAACGCATGTGCCCAAGCGTATCGATCGAGGATCGCCGATCTGGCCGTGGTGGGCACTGCCGCAGGAGGCGCCGGCCGGACGTCTCTGCGCGTCCGGCCGGCGCGGTCACCGAGTGAACGTCAAATGCCGATTACGGGGTCAGTTCTGGGTCCACTTCTGGCTGCTTCCGCCGGTACAGGTCCCGAGGACCATCAGGGCCCCGTTCGCGGTACCGGAGCCGTTCGGGGTCAGACACAGGCCGGACTGCACGCCGCTGATCGTGCCGTCGGCGTTCAGGTTCCACTGCTGGTTCGCGCCGCCGTTGCAGTCCCAGATGATCACCCGGGTGCCCACGGAGGTGGCGGCGCCCTCGGCGTCCAGGCACTTGGATCCGTACACCTGCAGTTGCCTGGACGACGTCGGCGTCCACTGCTGGTTGGTCCCGCCGTTGCAGTCCCACAGCTCGGCCTGTGTGCCGTTGGTCTGTGACACGTTCGGTACGTCCAGGCAACGGCCGGACGCCGCGTTGACCAGCGCGGAGGTCGGCCCGCCGCCGGTGCCGCCGCCCGAGCCAGGGGTGATCCTGAGGTTGTCGAACTGAGCGGTCTCACCCTGGCTGGTCCCCAGGCCGATCTGGCCGGTTCCGTAGGTGGAGTCGCTCACCGAGCCGATCGCGGTGCCGTCGACGGTGGCGGTGATGGTGCCGCCGGAGAAGCCGAGGGCGAGGGTGTGCCACCGGTTCGTGCCGAGTGCGGAGGTGGTGCCGCTGCGCAGCGTGGTCCACTGCGCGCTGGTGTTGGAGCGCAGGATGGACCAGGCGCCCGTGTCGGCGACCCGCAGGTAGTAGGCGTTCAGCCCGTTCGGGTCGCCTGTGCTCTGCGCGCCGGCGCGGCCGATGACCTCGGCGTACCCCGACTTCTCCAGCAGCACGTCGGAGGAGACGGTGTAGTTGTTCCAGTTGGTGTTGCCCAGCAGCGCGTACGGGTCGGAGATCGGCTTCCACCCGATCGCGGCCTGCGTACCGGCCTGGCGGACGCACATTCCCGTACGGCCGCCGCCGCAGGCGCTCGCCTCGAACGCGCCCTGCATGTCCATGAGGTACTTGGCCTCATGGCCGGGGGAGTAGGAGTCGAAGTCGTCGCCGTACGGCAGGTTCAGCGAGCCCTGCGCCGGGCCGGTCGCGGTGCCCTTGCCCTGGCCGGTCGTGGTCGTGACGGTGTAGAGGTAGCCGGGCTGGACGGTCAGGGAGAAGTTCCCGCCGGACGGGGTGATGTCGGTGGTGTGCACGAAGTAGTCGGCCGGGTTGCCGGAGTTGAGGTTGGTCGCCCACACGTGCACCTGGCCGGTGGACAGACCGCCGGTGACGCTGAGGTTGAGCGTCTGGGCGCTGGTGGCGTCCATGGTCTCGATGATCGTGCTGTAGTCGGTGTTGTTCGTCGACTTCAGCGATACGTAGCTGCCGTTGTTCCGGTCGCCGCCGATGTAGCCGCTGGAGGAGTCGAGGTACTTCCATCCCGGGGCGGTGAACTGGGTGGTGTGCGCCAGTGCCCACGTGTCCTTGCCGACGGAGTAGGAGCCCGACCACGGCTGGTTCGCCAGGATCAGTCCCACGGTCGGCCACGGGATGTTCGGCGTGACCGAGGCGATCAGGTCCCAGTTGAGGTAGGCGGTCATCTTCCCGTCGATGTAGGCCCGGTTGACGCCCCGGGCCAGGGGCGCGGCGCCCCCGTTGTAGTCCTGCGATCCGTTCTCGCTCGACCACAGCACCTTGCCGGAGTCGATGAAATTCGACGGCACCGAGCACGAGTTCTGCGCGCTCAGATACCCGCACGGATAGTGCCCGCTCAGTACGTCCACGTCGGCTCGGAAGGTGGCGTTGCTCGCGACCTGGTCGGCTCCGACCCAGGCACCCGGGTACTGGTCGCCGACGATGAGCTTGACGTTGGAGTAGCCGGCCGAGTTCAGCGCGTTCCGCAGGTTGATCGTCCAGTTGACGTCCCAGAGCTTCTCGTTCTGGGCGGCCGTGAGGTAGTCGATCGACAGGTTGTGCTGTTTGGCGCAGCCCAGCCAGGACACCAGGTAGTTGATCATGTCGGTCGACAGGAACGTGCCGTTGCCGATCCACCCCGGCGCGCCCCAGGCCAGCCCGACGAGCTTGAGGTTCGGATTGCGCGCCTTGGCCTGCTCCATGATCCACCACTCGTAGCCGCGGTCGCAGTTCAGGTCGCCGCGGAAGTGGGAGTGACTGGGTTCGGCGCCGCTGGTGGAGTTGGTGTCACCGCCGATCTCGACCTTGAGGATCTGCAGGGAGGCGCCGTAGCCGGGCTTGAAGAGGTAGTCGAGGATCTGGCCTCGCTGCGGCTCGGGATAGTCGATCAGCAGTCGACTGTTGCCACCGCCGCCGCTGACCGCGCCGACGCCGTCGAACGTCCGGCCGCCCGACGTGCCGTTGACGGTGATCGAGGTGGCCGCCCGGGCCGGTGTCGTCGTGACGCTCACGACGCCGCTCGCGGCCAGGACGACGCCGACGACCACGATCACCGAGACCCTTAGCCGCCGGAACAACCGGCTGATTTCTAACATTGGGGTTCGTCCCTTTCGGGGGAGCGGAGGGGGATTGCACCCGCCTTGCCGGCTGACCGGCCTGCGGCGGCCGAACGGGGGTGAGGGGGACATGACGGGATGCCTCTCGGGGCGGGGACGGGCGTTGCGGGTGGCCGTCAGTGGTCGCCCTCGTCGCATCGATTCGCTGATCGGCGGGTTTCGAGCGGATGGTATGACCGGTGATCAAGCGGGTCAATGTCTTTCACGCCCACTTGCGAATCGGTTCGCAGCACGCTCTGGACGCTGAGCGTGCCCCCAGGCGCTCAGCGCGGCGCGGGCGCCGGCCCGGTGCTGTTTCGCAGCGAGATCGGCGGAACGAACAGGTGCTGCCTGGGCGGTGCGTCCGGGTCGGTGATGCGTTCGAGGAGGAAGTCGACGGCGGTCGCGCCCATGTCCACGGCGGGCACGTCGGCCGCGGTGAGCTGTGGATGGAACTGCTCGGCCCAGCACCGCGCGGCGACGCCGGCGACGGAGAACCGGGCTGGGATGTCCAGCCCCGCATCTTCGAGTGCCCGCTGGACGCCGGGCAGGGCCGCCTCGTTGATCGTCGCGGCCGCGGTGATGTCGGGATGGGCGCGCAGGATCTCCTGGACGCACGCCGCGCCGGCCGGCGCGGCGTCGGCGCAGCAGAACTCCACCCCTTCGATGCCGCGGCGGGCGACGGCATCGGCGAATCCCTCGCGAGCCCGGTGCGCGGGGCCGTAGCCGGAGGCGACGAGTTCGGCCGGTCGGTTGATCAGCGCGATGTGGCGGTGCCCGAGGTCGGCCAGATGGTTCACGCACCGGCCGATGAGCGTCGCGTAGTCCACGTCGATCCAGCACATTCCCTGCGGCCGGGCGGTGCGACCGATGGTCACGAACGGCAGCCGCAGACCCTGCAGCCGGCTGACCCGCGGGTCGTCCAGGCGGATCTCCATGAGGATCAGGCCGTCCACCCGGCGGCCGCCGACGATGCGCTCGAAGGAACGGTCGTGGTCGCCGCGGGACGGCGAGAGCAGCAGGTCGAGGTCGGCGCGGTCGGCGGCCTCCATGACGCTGGCGACGAACTCCAGCTGCATGAATGTCAGCCGTCGCCGCGCGGGCGGGACGACCAGCCCGAGTGTGCGGGTGCGGCCCTCCTTCAGCGCCCGCGCGGCGGCGTTCGGGCGATAGCCCAGCTCGTCGATGACCGCCTGGACGCGTTGCCGGGTCGCCTCGGACACGGCACGCTTGCCGCTGAGCGCGTACGACACGGTGCTGCGCGACACTCCGGAGCGGCGGGCGATCTCCCCGATGTTCATAGAGCTCCTCCGGATGCCGGCACGGCCGGCGCAGGTCTTCCAACCGGCCGGCTTCTTCGACCGTATGTGTCGAATCGTTTCGTCGGTATCCGCGAATCCTAGTCATCCCGCCTGATCGCCGGCAATGCGGTCGGCCGTGCGGCGCGGTCGGCCGGCTCCTCCCCGATCAGGCGGCCGAAGCGATCCGCGAGCGGGAGGCCGGGGCCGCTGAAAGCCCATGAAAGAACTGGTGGGCGCCGATCGCCGCGGAGGTGTCCCGAGCAGGGCGAACGCGACCTGTCCGGCACGCTCGTCGGGGTCCTGCGGTCGGACATTGACCTCTCCGGACCCCGGTCATAGCATCCAGCCGCTCGTTCGAATCGATTCGAAAATCGTCGGAGCAGGACGACGGAGGTTCGTCATGTTTCCAGTTCCCAAGGGCCTGCCCCGGGCCGGCCGGCTGCTGGCGGCCTGTCTGCTGGCCGCGGCGGCGGCCGTGCTCGCCCTCGGCACCCAGGCCGCCGTCAACACGGCCTCCGCGGCGTCGCTTCCGTGCGACATCTACGCGGCCGGGGGCACGCCGTGTGTCGCCGCGCACAGTACGACCCGTGCGCTGTTCTCCTCCTACAACGGGCCGTTGTACCAGGTACAGCGCAAGTCCGACCAGAAGTACCTCGACATCGGCCTACTGGCCGCCGGCGGGTACGTGGACGCGACCCCACAAGCGTCGTTCTGCGCGGGCACGTCCTGCACGATCACGAAGATCTATGACCAGACGGCGAACCACAACGACCTGCCGATCTCCTGGGGCGGCTACTGGAAAGGACCCGGCCCGAATGGCGCGGACATCGGAGCGGACGCCATGGCGCTCCCGATCACCGTGGCCGGCCACCCGGCGTACGGGATCAAGTCCACGCCCGGCACCGGCTACCGCGTCGACCACGCCAAGGGCGTGCCCACCGGTTCGCAGCCGGCGGGCATCTACATGGTGACCTCGTCGAATTATGTGAACCAGTGGTGCTGTTTCGACTACGGCAGCGGCGAGAACTCCCACACCGACACCGGCAACGCCACCATGAACGCGATCTACTGGGGGACCGCGTGCTGGTTCGGCGGGTGCACCGGTAGCGGCCCGTGGGTGGAGGCCGACCTGGAGAACGGCATGTACCACACCGGTACCGGCTCCAACCACGACCCGAACAACAGCGGGGTGCACTTCCCGTTCGTCAGCGCGTGGGAGAAGAACAACGGCACCAGTAACTTCACGCTCAAATACGGCAACGCCACGAGCGGTGGCCTGACGACCCCGTACTCGGGTTCGCTGCCCAACGGCTATTCGCCGATGCGCACGGACAGTTCGATCCTGCTGGGCACCGGCGGTGACAACAGCCCCAGCGGCCAGGGCGAGTTCTTCGAGGGCGCGATGACCTCGGGTTATCCGTCTGACGCGACGGAGAACGCGGTGCAGGCGAGCATCACGGCGGCCGGTTACGGGTCGGGTGGTGGCAGTGGTGATGGTTTCCCGAGTGGTTATCACCGGTTGGTGGTCGGCAATGACGGGTTGTGCCTGGATGTGTACGGCAATAGTTCGGCCGCTGGTGCGGCGATCGATCAGTGGACCTGTAACGGGCAGTCGAATCAGCAGTTCCAGTTCCTGCCGGGGTCGAACGGTTTCGGGGAACTGCAGGCGCAGAACTCCGGTCAGGTGGTCGGGGTGGTGAATGGCTCGACGGGGCAGGGGAGTCCGGACATCGTGCAGCAGGCGCGGAGTGGTGCGGCGGGCACGCTGTGGAAGCCGGTCCAGCAGTCCGACGGGTCGTTCGCGTTCCAGAACGCGGGTAGCGGGCTGTGCCTGGACGTCTATGGTGCCGGCGGCAACCTGGGCCAGCAGTTGGACCAGTGGCCGTGCAAGAACGCGGCCGGCACCAACCAGGACTTCACCCCCCGCTGACGGGATCATTCGGGTACACCGATAAAGGCAGTCGGCCGAATCCGGAGGACGCGGAGCGGCTGACCAAGAGGAGGGCCCTCGAGGTTCACCAACGTCGAGGGCTCTTCGATGCTGCCATCCGGCGATGGCAAAGGACGTCACCGGCCGGGGCCGACCTACCCGTATCGGTATACGGGCGGTACGTGCATTGCCACCTTACTTTCAGCTGTTTTCATGCGCCGCCGGGCTGGAACCGCCGCTGCCAGCGCCGCAACGATTCGCCGGCGCGCGTGAATGTTAGACGCCTTGACTTCGCGGCTACAGCCCGGATACTCCCGGCTGAATCTTCAGTCCAATATCTCGTACCTTGTTCGAGATATCGAACTCCAGAGAGCTGGGGTGACAGCCGATGCGAGGACCTCGACCCGCCGTGGCGACAGAACGGCGCGGCCACCTGATGTGGCAGGGAGAATCATGAAATCCTTGATCCGGCCCCGCCGGGTGCGGGGGCTGGTCTCGGCGCTGTCGGCCGCCGCCGTGGTCGCCGGGGCCGCCATGCTCGTTCCCGGCTCCGCGCAGGCCGCGAGCACCCTCGGAGCGCAGGCGGCCCAGTCCGGGCGTTACTTCGGTACCGCCGTGGCCGCCGGCAAGCTCGGGAACTCGACGTACTCGACGATTCTCGACCGGGAATTCAACATGATCACCCCGGAGAACGAGATGAAGTGGGACACCACCGAACCGTCCCGCGGCTCGTTCAACTTCGGCCCGGCCGACCAGATCGTCAACCACGCCCTGGCGCACGGGCAGCGCATGAGGGGCCACACCCTGGTCTGGCACTCCCAGCTCCCCGGCTGGGTCAGCGGCATCACCGACGCCAATACGCTGCGCAGCGTGATGGACAACCACATCACGACCGAGATGACCCACTTCAAAGGCAAGATCTACGCGTGGGACGTGGTGAATGAGGCGTTCGCCGACGGCAGCACCCAGCACCGCAGCTCGGTGTTCCAGAACGTCCTGGGCAACGGCTTCATCGAAGAGGCGTTCCGCACCGCGCGGGCCGCCGACCCGAGCGCCAAGCTCTGTTACAACGACTACAACATCGAGAACTGGAGCGACGCCAAGACCCAGGGCGTCTACGCCATGGTCAAGGACTTCAAGTCCCGCGGCGTCCCGATCGACTGCGTCGGCTTCCAGAGCCACTTCGGTTCCGGCGGACCTCCGGCGAGCTTCCAGACCACGCTGTCCAACTTCGCCGCCCTCGGCGTCGACGTCCAGCTCACCGAGCTCGACATCGCCCAGGCGCCGTCGACCGCGTACGGCAACACGGTCAGGGCATGCGTGAACGTCTCCCGCTGCGCGGGCATCACCGTGTGGGGAATCCGCGACAGCGACTCCTGGCGCAGCGGTGAGAACCCGCTGCTGTTCGACGCGAACGGCAACAAGAAGGCCGCCTACGACGCGGTCCTGTCCGCCCTCGGCAGCGGCGTCCCGTACGGCGGGGGAGGTTCATCCACTCCCACGCCCACACCCACACCGCCGGGGAACGGCGGGTGCTCGGTCAAGTACACGATCGGCTCGCAGTGGACCGGCGGGTTCAGCGCGAACGTCACCGTGACCAACCTGGGCGATCCCGTCTCGAGCTGGACGCTGACCTGGTCGTTCGGGGCGGGACAGCAGATCACCCAGGCGTGGAACGCCGCCGTGACCCAGAGCGGGGCGAACGTGACCGCCCGCAACGTCGACTACAACGGCTCGATCCCCACCAACGGCAGCACGAGCTTCGGGTTCAACGGGTCCTGGAACGGCAGCAACCCGGTGCCCTCGAACTTCGCGCTGGGCGGCACCGCCTGCACCACCGGCTGATCACCCGGCCGCAGGCGCCCCCCATGTCGGGCCGGACGTGTGCGCGACGCGTCCGGCCCGGTCCCCCGCTCCGCCGGTCGCGCATCGTCTCGAGGTGCGCCACCCCCCGCCGAAAGGTCCCCGTCATGCCTCCGTACCAGTTCCAACTGAGCCGCCGGCGCCTGCTCACCACGGCCGGCGCCACCGTCGCCGCCGGCCTGCTGGGATTCCGTACCGCCGGAGCCACCACCGGCCCGAGTGGTTACACCGCGAGTTGGCCGTCGGTCGACCAGCACCCGCCGGCTCCCGAGTGGTACCAGGACGCCAAGTTCGGCATCTACTACCACTGGGGGGTGTTCAGCGTCCCCGCGTTCGGTAACGAGTGGTATCCGCGGAACATGTACATCGGCGGATCCGCCGAGAACAACCACCACAAGAGCGTGTACGGCGACCCGTCGGCGTGGCCGTACCACGACTTCATCAACGGCGCCCGCGACAAGGCCGGCAACTGGGTGCAGTTCGCCCCGAAGCTGAAGTCGGCGGGCGGCAACTGGGACCCGAACGCGTGGGCGCAGCTGTTCGCCGACGCGGGCGCGAAGTTCGCCGGGCCGGTGGCCGAGCACCACGACGGCTACTCGATGTGGAACAGCACCGCCAACGAGTGGAACTCCGTCGCCACCGGGCCCCGGCTCGACCTGCTGCGGCAGCACGCCGACGCGATCCGGTCCAAGGGCCTGAAGCTGTACGTGTCCCTGCACCACGCGTACCACTTCAACGGCTACTACGACCACGTCCCGGCGCAGACCACGACCACCCTCAAGAAGCTGTACGGCCAGCTCGGCGTGACCGCCGAGAACCAGCTCTGGTACGACAAGCTCAAGGAGGTCATCGACGGCTACCAGCCCGACATCATCTACCAGGACTTCGACCTGAACCTGGTCCAGGAGTCGCTGCGGCTGCAGTTCCTGGCCTACTACTACAACCAGGCGGTCGCCTGGAACAAGGACGTCGTGGCCACCTACAAGGACGGCTTCGACAACAAGGGCGAGGTCTACGACTTCGAACGCGGTGGGCCGGGTGGCATTCAGACGCCCTACTGGCAGACCGACGACAGCGTCTCCAGCTCGAGCTGGTGCTACACGGTCGGCATCGGCTACTACTCGACCAAGGCCATGATGCACGCGCTGATCGACCGGGTCAGCAAGAACGGCACCATGGTGCTCAACATCGCCCCGATGGCCGACGGCACCATCCCGGTGGGGCAGCAGGCGATCCTGCAGGGAATGGGGGACTACCTCAAGCGGTTCGGCGAGTCCGTCTACGCCACCCGCGCCTGGGCGTCCTTCGGCGAGGGGCCGACCCAGATGGGCGGCGGCTCCTTCACCACGCCGCGGGAGGGAACCGCTCAGGACATCCGCTTCACTCGCAGCAAGGACAACACGGTGCTGTACGCCACCGTGCTGGGCTGGCCGGGGAGCACGCTGACCATCACGACCCTTGGCGCGGGCCGGATCGACCTGAGCAGCCTGACCTCGGTACAGCTCCTCGACCAGACCGCCGGCTCGTACGTCGACCTGCCGAACCGCGGCCAGGACGGCGCCGGACTGCACATCTCGCTGCCGTCGTCCGGCGCCCCCTTCAGCGCCCTGGCGTACGTGGTCAAGCTGACCTTCTCCGGCCAGATTCCCGCCCTGGGCAGCGGCGGCACGACCACGGGCTGGGTGAAGATCGCCAACGTGACCAGCGGCCTGGTCCTCGACAGCGGCGGCAACGTCTCGTCCGGGTCGGTGCTCAAGCAGTGGAACTACGACGGGTCCACCAACCTGCAGTGGCAACTGGTGGACCTGGGCAACGGCTACCACCGCATCGTCAACCGCACCAACGGGATGGTGGCCGACAGCTGGGGCAACACCGTCAACGGCGCGAGCTGCCTGCAGGCGGCCTGGAACGGCGGCAACAACCAGCAGTGGCGGCTGAACGACGCCGGCAACGGCCGCTATCAGATCATCAACCGCGGCACCGGAACGGCCCTGGACGGCGCCGGTAGCACGACGGTCGGCGCCACCACCGTGCTGTGGACGCCGAACTCGAGCACCAACAACGAGTGGATCATCACCGGGGTCTGAGCCCCGGCCACACCGGACCATCCACCCCCCCACCCACCCGAATTCCCACGACACGATCGCGGGGCACCCATGGGCCCGCGAAGAAAGAGAGTAGCGGTGAGACGGCTCATCAAGGCGCTCGCCGGCATCGTCGTCGCGGCACTGGCCGTGGCGCTGTGCACGGTCACGGCTCTCGTGCCGCGAGCGTCGGCGGCGTCCCTGACGCAGGTGTCGAACTTCGGCGCCAACCCCGGCACCATGCAGATGTACGTCTACGTCCCCGCCGGCGCGCCGGCCCATCCGGGCATCCTGGTGGCGATGCACGGCTGTAACGGCTGGGCGCCCGGCTTCTACCAGGGCACCGAGTTCGCCTCGCTGGCCGACAGGTACGGCTTCATCGTCATCTACCCGCAGGCGTCGCACAGCGTCAACGGCATGTCGAACTGCTTCGACGTGTGGTCGGACGCGGCGCTGCACCACGGCGGCGGCAGCGATCCGGTCTCGATCGTGAACATGGTGACCTACGTGGAGCAGCACTACGGCGGCGACCCGCAGCGTGTGTTCGCCACCGGCTTCTCCTCGGGGGCCATGGAGACCAACAACCTGCTCGCGACCTATCCGGACGTCTTCAAGGCCGGCGCGCCGTTCTCCGGCATCCCGTACGGATGCATGGCGGGCGGCGGCATGTGCGGCGACAAGACGCCGCAGCAGTGGGGCGACATGGTCCGTAACGCCTACCCGGGCTACACCGGCCCCCGGCCGCGCGTGCAGGCGTGGCACGGCACGTCCGACTCCGTGCTGCCGTACTCGATGCTGCAGGAGGAGGTGGACGAGTGGACGAACGTCTTCGGGGTGAGCCAGACGCCCACGTCCACCGACACCCCGCAGTCCGGGTGGACCCGGCGGCGGTTCGCCGACTCCTCCGGCACCGTGGACGTCGAGGCCTACACCATCGCCGGCGCGGGCCATGACCTGCCGCATCCGGGGATGGCCGCCTACGCGATCCACTTCTTCGGCCTGGACGGCGGTGACGGCGGTGGCGGAGGTACCGGTGGCGGGACGGGCGGGTCGTCCGCCTGCCGCGTGACCGCGACGGTCGCCTCATGGTCCGGTGGGATGACCGAGAACCTCACGATCTCCAATACGGGCGGCTCGGCGATCAACGGCTGGTCTCTGGCGTTCACGCTGCCGTCCGGGCAGACCATCACCTCCGGGTGGAACGCCACCTACAGCGGCGGCAGCGGCCAGGTCACGGCCAAGAACCTGAGCTACAACGCGGTCCTGGCTCCGGGCGCCTCGACCGGCATCGGGTTCCAGGCGAACCAGACCGGCGACGCGACGGCGCCGACCGGATTCACCCTCAACGGCACCGCCTGCGCCGTGAGCACCTCGGGCTGAACGACACCGACGACCAATGGACCTCGGGATCGGCGATGGAGGCCGAACGTGACCGTCAGAAGAATCTTGATCGACCCATGGAGGGCCCGGCTCGGCGGTATCGCCGCCCTCGCCGTGGCCGCGGTGATGATGTCGGCCGCGATGACCGGCACGGCGTCGCCGGCGCGGGCGGCGACGACCCTGCGCGGCCTGGCCGAGGCGAAGGGCCGTTACTTCGGTACCGCACTGACCGCGGCCGACCTCAACGTCAGCGGCGAGACCGGCGTCGCGGGGGCCCAATTCGACATGGTGACCCCCGGCAACGAGATGAAATGGGACACCACCGAGCCGTCGAACGGGTCCTACAACTTCGGCCCCGGCGACCAGATCGTCTCCTTCGCCCAGTCCCACACCATGCGGGTACGGGGGCACAACCTGGTCTGGCACTCCCAGCTGCCGTCCTGGGTCAGCGGCCTGCCGTCGAACCAGGTACAGGGGGCGATGGAAGCTCACATCACCACCGAGGCCACGCACTACAAGGGCAAGGTGTACGCCTGGGACGTCGTCAACGAGCCGTTCAACGAGGACGGCAGCCTGCGCAAGGACGTCTTCTACAACGCCATGGGCAGCAATTACATCGCCGACGCGCTGCGCACCGCGCATGCCGCGGACCCCAACGCCGAGCTGTACCTGAACGACTACAACATCGAGGGACAGAACGCCAAGAGCAACGCGATGTACTCGCTGGCGCAGTCGCTGCTGTCCCAGGGCGTGCCACTGAACGGCATCGGGTTCGAAAGCCACTTCATCGTCGGCCAGGTGCCCTCGTCCATGCTGTCCAACATGCAGCGGTTCGCCGCCCTGGGGCTGGACGTGGCGGTCACCGAGCTCGACGATCGCATCCAGCTGCCGGCCGGCAGCACCACTCTGCAGCAGCAGGCCACCGACTACGGCGCCGTGACGAACGACTGCCTGCAGGTCTCCCGCTGCGTGGGCGTCTCGCAGTGGGGCGTGGACGACGGGCACTCCTGGATTCCCGGCACCTTCCCCGGCTACGGCGCCGCCACGATGTACGACTCCAACTACCAGCCCAAGCCCGCCTACAACGCCGTCGTCACCGCGTTGGGCGGCTCCTCATCCGGCGGCGGTACCACGGGTGAACTGCATGCGGTCGGCGCGGGCAAGTGCCTGGACGTGCCGAACGCCGCCACCGCTGAGGGCACCCAACTGCAGATCTACGACTGCTGGGGCGGGTCCAATCAGCTCTGGACGCGCACCTCCGGCGGGCAGCTGACCGTCTACAGCGGCGGCTCGACCGTGTGTCTCGACGCCTACGGCAACCAGACGTCCCCGGGCACCAAGGTCGAGATCTGGCCCTGCAACGGCCAGGCCAACCAGCAGTGGCAGGTCAACTCCAACGGCACCGTCACCGGCGTGCGGTCCGGCCTGTGCCTGGACGTGAGCGGAGCGTCGACGGCCAACGGCGCCCTGGTCCAGCTGTGGACCTGCAGCGGCCGGTCGAACCAGCAATGGACGTTCGGATGAACCGCTCAGCGCCACGTCGGTCAAGGAGTAGGACATTGCGGTCTTCATTCGTTCTCGGGTCGCCCCGTAGGCGTCGTGGGCGGCGTACGCCGACGGCCGTCGCCCTTCACGTCCTGGCGATGCTGGCCATGGTGCTGGCGACCGCGTTGACCGGGTCGGCGCCGGCGTCGGCGGCCGGTACGGGTCCCTGCGACATCTACGCGTCGGGCGGTACGCCGTGCGTCGCCGCGCACAGCACCGTGCGAGCGCTCTACGGCTCGTACAGCGGCAACCTCTACCAGGTCAGGCGGTCCTCGGATAACAAGACCAGGGACATCGGCGTGCTGACCACGGGCGGCTTCGCCAACGCCGCGGCCCAGGACTCGTTCTGCGCCGGCACGTCCTGTGTCATCACCGTCGTCTACGACCAGTCGGGGCACGGCAACGACCTCTGGTACCAGGGCCCCGGGGGAATCGGAGGCTCCGACACTCCCGCCAACGCGACGAGCGAGTCGCTGACCGTCAGCGGCAACAAGACCTACTCGCTCTACATCAACGCCGGCAACAGCTATTGGCGGAACGGCTCGTCGTCGGGAGTCCCGACCGGCAGCGCGCCCGAAGGCATGTACATGGTGACCAGCGGCACGCACGTCAACGGCGGCTGCTGCTTCGACTACGGCAACAGCGAGACGGATCGGAAGGCCGACGGTCCGGGCGCCATGGACGCGATCAACTTCAGCACCTCGTGCTGGTTCGGCGGGTGCTCCGGGTCCGGGCCCTGGGTCCAGGCGGATCTCGAATGGGGCCTGTTCCCCGGCGGGAGCACCTCCTGGAACCCGAACCAGCGGGCCTTCACCAGCAGATACGTCACGGCGATGTTGAAGAACAACGGCACATCGCGATTCGCGATCAAGGGCGCCAACGCCCAATCCGGCAACCTGACCACATTGTGGGACGGCGCGCTTCCCAGCGGATACAGCCCGATGAAGAAGCAAGGCGCCATCATCTTGGGAAGCGGCGGTGACTGCTGCAACGGCAACACCAACCTGAGCGTGGGAACCTTCTACGAGGGAGCCATCGTCTCCGGCTATCCGTCGGATGCCACCGACAACGCCGTGCAGGCCGACCTCGTGGCCGCCGGTTACGGGTCCGGCGGCGGAGGAGGTGGTGTTCCGAGCGGCTACCACCGGCTCGTCGTCGGCAGCGATGGTCTGTGCCTGGACGTGTACGGCAACAGCGGCGCGGCGGGCGCGGCGATCGATCAGTGGACCTGCAACGGCCAGTCGAACCAGTAGTTCCAGTTCCTGCCGGGTTCGAACGGCTACGGGGAGCTGCAGGCGCAGAACTCCGGTCAGGTCGTGGCGGTGGCCAACGGCTCGACGGCGCAGGGGAGCCCGGACATCGTGCAGCAGGCCCGGAACGAGGCGGCGAACACGATGTGGCAGCCGATCCAGCGGTCCGATGGTTCGTACGAGTTCAAGAACCAGAACAGCGGTCTGTGCCTGGACGTCTACGGGGCCGGCGGCACCCTCGGGCAGCAGCTCGACCAGTGGCCCTGCAAGAACGCCCCGGGTACCAACCAGGACTTCGGCTTCGGCTGACGCCCCGGTCCGGGTTCGGCTCGCGATGCCTGATCGAATGGATCAGCCGAAGACACGGCGCTGGCTCTTGCGCCGGTGGTCCTCGAGGGTCTTATCGAGTAAGGCGAGGCGGCCGCTCGCCGTACCCGCTGTTCCCTTCACCGAGGAACGCGAAAGGACTCGTAGTGAAACGCTCCGCCCGGTTCGTCCCGACGCGGCCCGTCCGACGCGAGGGCCGGTCCTCCCGGCAGACCACCCCTCCCCGCGCAGGGGAACCCGCGTGAACGTTCGACGCGTCGCCTACGCCGGGGCGCGGCGGCTGGCGATCGAGACCACCGGGCTCACGCCACCGCCGCCGGGGCACGCCCGTGTCGACGTCGCCTACACCGGCATCTGCGGTACGGACCTGCGTATCTTCCACGGTGACTGGACGGCAGGGTCCACCCGCCGTGTGTCATCGGCCACGAGATGTCCGGCCGGATCGCGCAGGTCGGCTCCGGTCTCCTCGACTGGCGGCCGGGCGACCACGTCACCGTCATGCCGCCGGTTCCCTGCCGGACCTGCCCGGCGTGCCGGGCGGGCCACACGCACATCTGTCACCGTCTGGTCTTCCTCGGAATCGACGCGGCCGGATCCATGCAGAACAGCTGGACGGTCCCCGCGGCGGCACTGGTCCGGCTCCCTCAGGACCTGGCCCTGGACCAGGCCGCTCTCGTCGAACCCACCGCCGTGGCCGTGCACGACGTACGGCGCGCGGAGCTGCGGCCGGGGGAGAAGACGATCGTGGTCGGCGGCGGTCCGATCGGGTTGCTCATCGCGATCGTCGCCCGCCGGTCCGGTGCGGATGTGTTGCTGGTGGAGCCCGAACCGTACCGCCGTTCTGTGGCCGAAGGGCTGGGGCTGCCCGTCACCGACCCGAGCGAAGCGGGCCGTGCCGAGATCGTCGAACGGTGGACCGGTGGGGCGGGCGCCGCGGTGGCGTTCGAGGTCTCCGGCGCGGCCGCCGCTGTCGCCACCGCCGTCGACTCGCTGGCCATCCGCGGCCGGATGGTCCAGGTCGCCATTCACCGCGCTCGGCCGCGGATGCCCGGCGCTGAGCGCCGACTTCGCCGACCGCACGGCCGTCGCCGACCTGGCGGCCCGGCTCGAGGAACCCGATCGTCCACCGGCCATCAGGTCCCCGCGCTCAGCGGTCGCCGGCCGGGACGCCGGGGACGCTGAGTCGGTACAGGCGCAGGGCGAGCTGGATCTCCAGGGCGTGCTCGGGCGACTGCCAGCGCTCGCCCAGCAGCTTGCCGACGCGGTCGAGCCGCTGCGTGACGGTGTTGACGTGGATGTGCAATCGCCTCGCGGCCCTGGACAGGCTGCCCCCGGGCCTCGAAGTAGGCCTCCAACGTCCGCACCAGATTGGTCCCCCGTCGTTCGTCGTAGTCGATCAACGGGCCGAGCGCGGCGGCCAGGAAGCTCTCCACGTCCCGGCCGTCGCCACTCGATCGCGCAGCGATGATAGGCGTCGAAGTCGGGATTGTCGGAAGTCCCGATCGCGCGTCAGCGATCAGATGGGACTGCACAGTGAGTTGGCCAGCGGCTTCTTCAATAGTTGTCCCGTCGCCGCGTCACGGGCCTTTGGCGTGGGTCGTCAGTCCAAGGGACACGTCGGGCGGATCGGCCGGGGCGGTTGGCCGCAGAGCCCTACTTCGTTCCCGCGGACCAGGCCTTGGCGCGCTGCTGCTTGAGGCGGAGCTCCTCTTGGCGGACCTTGGCCTGGATGGCCTGCTCGCGTTCTAGCCAGTCGGGGTTTTCGGCCTTCAAGGTCTCGATCTCGGCGGTGGTGAGGGGGCCCGTGATGCCGGCGCGGGCTAGGCCCGAGGCGGAGACGCGAAGCTTGGCGGCGACGACCTGGCGTGGGTGGGGACCCATGCGGCGCAGGTCGGCGAGCCAAGAGGGCGGGTCGGCCTGGAGCGCGTTCAGCTCGTCCCGGGAGACGACGCCCTCCTGGAATTCGGCGGGCGCTGCCGACAGTAGGATCCCCAGCTTCTTGGCCGCGGTCGCCGGCTTCATGGTCTGCGGGGTCTTCGCCCTGGACGTGCTCATGACATCAAGGGTAGCCAGCGGGAGGGAGCCGGCTGGACGCCACTAGGCTGAGAAGGTGACCAAGGGGGAGTTCCGACTGGCCTACGCCCCGGGAGTGACGCCCGGGAAATGGGCCGGAGTGTGGGCCGAGCGGGTGCGGGAGGTGCCGCTTCGGCTGATCCAGGTGCCCGCCGCCGACGCTGTCCCTCTGCTGCGGGACGGCGGCGTGGACGCGGCGTTCGTGCGCCTGCCCGTCGACCGTGAGGCCCTCCACGTGATCCCGCTGTACCTGGAGACGACCGTGGTGGTCGTGCCGAAGGATCACGCGGTGGCCGCGGTCGAGGAGGTGGAGCTCGCCGATCTCGCCGACGAGGACGTGTTCGAGCCGCTCGACGAGGTCTTGGCCTGGGGCGACCGCCCCGGGCAGCCCGCCTTCACCCGTCCGGAGAGCACGGCGGGCGCGATCGAGTTGGTGGCGTCGGGGGCCGGCGTCCTCCTGCTCCCTCAGTCTCTGGCCCGCCTCCACCACCGCAAAGACCTCACCTACCGCGCCGTGACCGACGCCCCCCAGTCCCAGATCGGCCTGGCCTGGCTCGAGGCCGCGACGACCGACCTCATGGAGGAGCTGATCGGCATCGTCCGCGGCCGCACTCCCAACAGCTCCCGTGGCCGCACCCCCCAACAACAACCCACCCGTAAGAAGCCCCCGCAAAAGCACTCCACTCCCAAGCCTCGCCACCGGACGCGCCGCCGCCGGACGTGAGAAGAGGTCACGCTTACCGAGATGGTCGGGGTCGGCCGGCCCCTTTGTGGCGCGCCGGCGGCGGCAAGGGTCACGACGGTGGCGTAGTGGTCGGGTCCGCGTCCGGCGTGTTCACGAGCATTGTTTCGCGTCGCCCGCCGGGTGCCTGGTGGGCGCCTGGAGCGCCGCGCCGGGCGTGACCTCGCGGACGCCGCTGCCCGCGACCCGTACCGGGAGCGGCGGGCCGGACCGCACGGTCAGCTTCGTGGCCCGCTGGCCGACGGAAAGGTCGAAAACGCGCCCGTGCCACTCCACTCCGTGATGTCGACGCCCGGCAACTGCGGCGGGAGGAAGGGGTTGATGGTGATCCTCCTGCGTGGGAACCGGGCCGACTCGACGCCGTCGGTTCCTTTGCGGGAGGGGCACCGGCTCACCTGCACGCCGGCGGCCACCGGCGCGCGATCACCGTGGATCACGCAGGCTAGCGCTGCAGCGTCAGCAGGCCCGGACGCCACGGCAGTTGGTCGTAGGGGCCGCTGGCGCTGGGGGACTTGCCCTGGTAGAGGAACTGCAGGTTGCAGGGATCGATGGTCATGGTCTGGTCAGGGTTGCTGCGAACCAGGTCACCATGGCTGATGTCGTTGGTCCAGGTGGCCCCGCTGTTGGCCTTGCCCGCGAACGGGTTGCTTTCGCTGCTGGCCTGCGGAGTCCACGAACCGCTCAGGCTGGATGCCGTGAACGAGCGGAAGTACCGCCCATTCGCTCCCATCGCCTCAACGATCATCAGGTACTGGTTCTGCCCCTGGACCTTGTAGACCTGGACCGCCTCGAACAGGTTGGCCGTCGAGTCGCTCATCACCGTCGTGTACGACGAGCCGAAGCTACCCGGGAAGTTCCCGATCGGCATGCTCGCCCGGTAGATCTTGCCGTTGTCACCGGCGAAGAACAGGTACATGTTCGAACCGTCGCCGATCAGCGTCTGGTCGATCGGGCCGGTGCCGGAGCCGGAGATGCTGCCGGTGAACAGCGCCTGCGGTGAGGACCAGCCGTTGGGGTTGGTGGGGTCGCTCGACGTCCGGTAGATGAAGGGCCACGCTCCCCACTGGTAGGCCAGCACCCAGATGTTCTTGGGTGCGAAGTAGAACAGCGTGGGCGCCACCGCGGCCTGACTCATCCCGATCTGGCCGGCCGAAGCCATGTCAGACCAGTTCGTGAAGGGACTGAACGCCATCGAACCGTACGACGATCCCGACACGTTCGACGCGTAGACCAGGTGCTTGCCGTTGTAGACGACGTTGGTGAAGTCCTTGAGCGAGACCCACCCGTTCTGCGGCGTCGCCAACGCACCCGTCGACGTCCAGTGGTACGTCGACGGAAGAGAGCACGTGCCGCCGGTCGGGGGCGGGGTCGGAGTCGTGTCCGACAGGCCGGTCCACTTCTGATTCGAACCGCCGTTGCACGTCCAGAGATCGACCGCGGTGCCGTTGGCCGTACCGGCGCCCGTGACGTCCAGGCACAGCCCCGACTCCACGCCGACCACCGTGCCATCGGCGTTCACCCGCCACTGCTGGTTGCTACCACCGCTGCAGGTCCAGATCTGCACCCGGGTACCGGCCGCGGTGGCGTGGTTCGGCACATCCAGGCACTTGCCGCCGTACACGGTCAGTTGGCCATTGGACGTCGATGTCCACTGCTGGTTCGCGCCGCCCCAGCAGTCATAGATCTGCAGGGACGTGCCGTCGGTCTGGCTTTGGCCGGACACATCCAGACACCGGCCGGAACCGACGCCGCGCAGCGCACCGGTGACGTCGGCCCGAGCAGGGGCGGCCACCAGTGTGAGCGCGAGGACGACCGCGCCCGCGGCCACCATCGCCAGCGCCGCCGTCAGCGCGCGGCGCCCCTGCCCGATACGTGCTCTGTGCATGGGAACCTCCTCCCAGGTCAACTGCGGGACCACTTCTGGTTGCCGGCACCGTCGCGGGCCCGGATCTGTACCGGGTCCGTGACGGCGCTCGAGCCGGCGGTCAGGACTTTCGGTCGGACGGTGCGGGGTGGATGTCTCATACCGATCCTTGCGTGAGACGGTTCGGGAGGAATGAGGCCGGCAACGGGTTCGCCGCCAACCGGAGGACACCGTTGTGAGGCACGGGCGAGGAGTGGATGACCGAGACCCGCATCAGACGTGTTACCGGTAACATGGGTCGCCGCCTTATGTCTGTGCCAACGGTTGTCAATTGGATGTGGACCGGCTGACCGGGCCTTAGCGGGAGCGGACTCTGACGGTGGTGGAGACGTCGTCGAAGGACGCCGCGGTGATGACGCCTTGGCGAAGGCCGCCGATGGCCGCGTCGCCGTTGCCGCCACCGGTACTCGCGCTGATCGAAGCACCGGATGCGCCCTCAGGCGCGGTAGGCGGAATGTCATCGCTGTCGATCCGGGCGGTCGATCGAGCTCCTTTCTTCGGCGGGTTTGTCGAAGGTGGTGTGGGGCGGAGCAAATATGAGCGGGGGAGATATGTCAAGGGCTCCCATGCGCACCCTGAGAGCGCGCCAGGGCCGAGCGTGGCTCATCTGGCGTTATCCGCGAAGATGCGCCTGGCCGGCGAAGCGCCGTGATGAAAACTATCATTGCGATCCGCACTCAGGAGGAGAGCGTCGAAAGTTTTCGGTAGCGTACTCGCCCGCCGGAAGAGGTGGGTGACGCTGGGTTGATCGTGATGAGTGTCCGAAATATTTTCGAAAGTATTGACACGTTTTCTGGGCGTTACTCACACTGAGTCCCCGAGGCGGTCGGGCCTGCCGGGCGTGGCAGGGCCCACCAACTGGCGACGCCTTGGTGGTGTGCGTTCCCGGCGAAGGAACGCGGCGTCGATTCCGCGTTTCCGACCTTTCCCATACTTCAGTTATGGAGGCTCAGGAGTGAGCACCGAAGAAACACCCTCGCCCGGAACCAGGCGATCCGTCCGCCGCTTCCGCCGGGCCCTGGTCGCCCTCGCCCTCGGCGTTGTCGGGACGACAACCGTCGCGCTGGCGGTGGCGGTTCCTTCGAATGCCGCGGCGAGTACGCTCGGCGCGGCTGCCGCACAGAGCGGGCGGTACTTCGGCACCGCCATCGCCGCCGGTAGGCTCGGCGACTCGGCGTACACCACGATCGCGGGTCGCGAGTTCACCATGGTGACGCCCGAGAACGAGATGAAGATCGACGCCACCGAGCCCCAGCAGGGCCAATTCAACTTCAGCGCCGGCGACCAGGTCTACAACTGGGCGGTGCAGCACGGGATGCGGGTCCGTGGCCACACCTTGGCCTGGCACTCCCAGCAGCCCGGCTGGATGCAGAGCCTCAGCGGCAGCGCGCTGCGCCAGGCGATGATCAACCACATCAACGGCGTGATGGCCCATTACAAAGGCAAGCTCGCCTACTGGGACGTGGTGAACGAGGCCTTCGCCGACGACGGCTCCGGGGGCCGGCGCGATTCCAACCTGCAGCGGACCGGCAACGACTGGATCGAGGTCGCCTTCCGCACCGCGCGGGCGGCCGACCCGAGCGTCAAGCTCTGCTACAACGACTACAACATCGAGAACTGGAACGCCGCCAAGACCCAGGGCGTCTACAACATGGTCAAGGACTTCAAGTCCCGCGGTGTTCCGATCGACTGCGTCGGCTTTCAGTCTCACTTCAACAGCGGCAGCCCCTACAACAGCAACTTCCGCACCACCCTGCAGAACTTCGCTGCCCTGGGCGTCGACGTGGCGATCACCGAGTTGGACATCCAGGGCGCCTCGGCCACGACCTACGCCAACGTGACCAACGACTGCCTGGCCGTCTCGCGCTGCGTCGGCATGACAGTCTGGGGCGTACGGGACAGCGACTCCTGGCGGTCCGGCGACACCCCGCTCCTCTTCGACGGCAACGGCAACAAGAAACCCGCCTACACCTCTGTCCTCAACGCCCTCAACGCCGGATCATCCTCCACTCCGACTCCGACTCCGACCGTCACGCCGCCCGGCGGCGGCGGACAGATCAAGGGTGTCGCCTCCGGCCGCTGCCTGGACGTGCCCAACGCGAGCACGACCGATGGCGTTCAGGTGCAGCTGTGGGACTGCAATGGCAACAGCAACCAGCAGTGGACCTACACCTCCGCCAACGAGTTCAAGGTCTACGGCGACAAGTGCCTTGACGCCGCCGGCACCGGCAGCGGTGTCAAGGTACAGATCTACTCCTGCTGGGGCGGCGACAACCAGAAATGGCGCGTCAACTCCGACGGAACCATTGTCGGCGTCCAATCCGGACTGTGCCTGGACGCCTCTGGCCAGGGCACCGGCAACGGCACCCAGCTCCAGCTGTACTCCTGCTGGGGTGGCGGCAACCAGAAATGGACCTGGGACGGCGGCGCCAGCTTCAAGTAACCCGCTGATCCCCGTTCCTGACGAGAGAAGCCTCCGGCGCGGGAGGCCCGCCGCGCCGGAGGCGACCACACGGCCCTAACGGGGTGTGAGGGTCCAGAGGTGATCCGCGGTGCCGTTGTCCCCCCACTGGACGACCTGGGCGCCGGGGGCGGTGCTCATGTTCGTCACGCCGAGCAGGAGGCCGCTGTTGTGATTGGTGATCTTGTAGTGGCCGTTCCCGTCGGCGGTGAACTGCCACAGGTGGTCGGCGGTGCCGTTGTCGCTCCAGATCAGGGCGGTTCCGCCGTCGCTCTTGCTCATGTTCGTGATGCCGAGGAACAGCCCGCTGGCCTTGTTGACGATCTTGTAGAGGCCGGAGCCGGCATCGACGAGGGTCCAGGTCTGGGTGCTGCTGGACGAGGGAGCGGCCTGGTCGACCAGAGTTCCCTGGGCGGCGCCGGAGTTCTGGGTGTCCAGGGCCAGGCCGCTGTTCGCATTCTTGATCTGGTAGGTGCCGGCCAGCGAGGATGATCCTCCGCTGCCCGGAGTGACCACCACGTGGTACCCGTAGCTGGCGTTCATCCCCGAGATGGGCACGGTGATGGAGCCGTTGGTGACGGCGTAGTTCGACTCGGCCAGCGTGCTGGGCCCCGAAACCGCCACCGTGCGCCCGGGGGAGGGGGTGTACTCCACCTTCACGTGGACGGTGCTTCCGAAGGAGCCGAGTCCGTTGATGGTCACGGCGCTGTCCCCGGAGCCGTGACCGACGATGACGCTGAGCTGGTTGCCGGCGCTGTTGATCGCCGCCGCGCCGTCGATTCCGGTTTGTGCGGGCGGGGTGGTGAGGACCATCTGGCCGTTCATGTCGGCGTACCACTTGTAGAGCCAGTAGGCGCCGTTGGGCGAGCCGCCCTGGCCGGTGAGCAGGTCGCCGAGCGCGCCGGACTGGTTCCAGAACGCCAGTTCGGCGTCGTGGACACCCAGCCGCTCGAACTTGGCGATGTAGCCGACCAGCGGGCCGGGGATGCCGACCTCGGACGGGGCGGCGTACTCCTCGATGGCGATCGGGCGGGGGCTGATTGCGAGGTTCTTCTCGATGGCGGTGACGTTGGCGACGTCACCGGCGATCTTGGCGGAGTTCGACAGCTCATGCCACGCCAGGATGTCGGGGACGGTGTTCGTCGCGACCGCGTTCTTCAGGAAGTTCTGCATGTCGCTGATGTTGTCCGAGAAGCTCGGGCCCTGGATCGGGGTCGTCGCGTCCTTGGACCGCACTTCGCGGTAGGTACGGGTCCAGAAGTCCTCGAAGGTGCCGTTGGAGGACGACCAGGTGCCGTCGGCCTCGTTCCACAGCGCGTACGCGGCCAGGTTCGTGATCCCGGACGCCTTGACCTGAGCGATCTGCTGGTCGACGAGGGTGAACCAGTTGTTCCAGCTGAACTGGTACGGCCAGCCGGCGTAGATGTCGGAGAGGCGGTCCACGACCTTCGCGCCCGCCCGGGCCGCCTCCGGCGCCACGGTCAGGATGTCGCCCGTGGGCTGCTGCTTGCCGCCCTGGGGCTTCTGCACGAAGGTGTTCGGCTTGATGGGCTGGACCAGGCTGTCGGCCGGCGTCGTCGCGTTCGCCAGGCCGTAAAGCGAGCCGGTCGCCACGTGTGTCACCGGACGCAGGACCTGGTTGGCGTTGACCACCAGGGTGGTGGCGGCGTGCGCGGGTGTGGCGGCGAGGGCGGCGCCGCCTGCGATGAGGGTCAGCGAGGTGAGGAGGGCGGCGGCTCTTCCGCCTCTGCTTCTGGTTGTTTTCACTTCGGGCTCTCTCGTGGAGTGAGGGGACTCGTGGGTGGGAGCGGCGAAGGCCTGCGACAGTGCGGATTCAGGCGGCGTGTGGAAGGTCGCGGGCGCGGGGGGCCGCGCGCGCGGTGCGCCGGGGGCCGAGGAGGCATGGGGTTCAGTCCTTGACGGCGCCGGCGGTGACGCCGGCCGCGACGTAGCGCTGGGCGACGACGAGGAGCAGCCCCGCGGGGATCGAGGCGACCACGGCGGTGGCCATGATGGCGTTCCACTCCTGGTTGTTGTTTCCGATGTAGCGATAGATGCCGAGGGTGATGGGGCGAAGGTGGCCGCCGCTGTCCAATGTGTTGGCGAAGACGAAGTCCGACCAGGCCCACAGGAAGCTGAAGAGGGAGACGGTGACCAGGGCGTTGCGGCTGATCGGCAGGACGACGGACCAGAAGGTGCGAAGGGGCCCGGCGCCGTCGATGCCGGCGGCGGCCAGGAGCTCGTCGGGGATGCCGGACATGAACGCTCTGAAGATCATGACTCCGAACGGCACGGCGATGGTGGAATCGGCGACGATCAGTCCCCACCAGGTGTTCATCAGGCCGAGGTTGAGGAAGATGCCGTAGAAGCCCATGGCCATCACGATTCCGGGGATCATCTGGGCGATCAGGAGCACCATGCCCAGGGTCCCTCCGCCGCGAGGACGCAGCTTGGCGAGCGCGTAGCCGGCCGGCGCCGATAGCAGCAGGGTGAGGATGACAGTGCCCAGGCCGATCAGCAGGCTCGTCAGCAAGTAAGGCATCTGGTCGTCGAGGACGGCCTTGTACCCCTCGAAGGTGGGGTGCAGCGGGACCAGGTCCGGAGGGTTCTTCCGCATGTCCTGCTGGGGCGTCAGCGAGACGTTGAGCATCCAGTAGACGGGGAACAGCATGATCGCCGTCAGAACGATGCCGATGACGGTCGTGCGGACGCTGCGACGCCGCGGGGTGGGGACGGTCATGATGCCTGACTCCTCTGGACGCGGACGTAGAGCAGTCCGAACACCAGGGCGATCAGGATGAGGATGTCGCCGACTGCGGCGCCGGGCCCGAACTGCGGAAGGAGGGAGCCGAACCCGAGCCGGTAGGACCAGGTGGCGAGGGTGGAGGACGAGTCCCCCGGACCGCCCTTGGTCATGATCCAGATGAGGTCGAAGACCTTGAGCGTGTAGATGAAGCCGAGGAGCAGCACGACCGCGGAGACGGGCCGTAGCAGCGGGAACGTGACCCGGCGGAACACCTGCCAGGGTCCTGCGCCGTCCAGCGCGGCCGCCTCGTACAGCTCGGCGGGGACGTTCTGCAGCCCGCTGTAGAGGATGACCAGGTTGAACGGGATGCCGATCCAGATGTTGGCGATGATGACCGAGGTCAGGGCCCAGTCGGGTGAGGTGAGCCAGTCGACCGGGGAGACGCCGATGAAGTGGAGGGCGTAGTTCAACACGCCGGATTCGCTGTTCATCATCCACGCCCACGTTGAGGAGGAGACGATGAGCGGCAGCAGCCAGGGGATGAGGAAGAGCGCGCGCAGCAGCCCGGACAGGCGAAAGTTCCGGTTGAAGAAGGCGGCCAGGGCCAGACCCGCGCAGTATTGGACGGCGATGGAGGCCAGCGTGAAGGCGAAGGTGTCGCCCATCGCGGGCCAGAACGTGGGGTCGTGCAGGACCTGGCCGAAGTTGTCCCACCCGGAGAACGGGGCCCCGCCGGCCACGAAGGACCGCACGGTGTAGTGGTGCAGGCTCAGGTCCAGGTTGCGGTAGAGGGGATAGAGGTAGGACGCGGCCAGGTAGATCACCAGCGGGAGTGCGAAACCCCAGGCGGTCCACCGGTGCTTTCGGGCCGGCGACGCCGGGCCGCGCCGGCGCCGGCCGGAGTGCTCAGGGCCGGCCTGGACGCGGCCGGGGACCGCTGAGGACGGTTGGCTGGGGCGAGGGTCATGCTGGGGACTCCTAGCTGAGGGGAGCGGCGTCCAGGACTCCGCGCTGAGCCGCCGTGCCGGAGGGATGGTCAGAGACCGGTGCGGCCGCCACCGGCTGTGCGGGTCAGCCCTGGTGGCCGACGGCCGCCTGCGCGACGTCGAGGGCGGCCTGCGGGCTCTTGCCGCCGGACAGCGCGGACTGCACGGCGGTCCACATCTGCTGGGAGATGACCGGATATTTGGTGCCCAGCCCGTTGCCGGTACGGCCGCGGGCCGCGGCGACCGCCGAGATCCACGGCTTGAGGGCGGCATTCTGCTGGACCTGCTGCCCCTGCACCGCGCTCGTGGGCGCGATGTAGGACAGAGTGGTGTCGGTGGCGAGCAGGTTGGCGGGGCTGATCAGACAGCCGACGATCTTTTTCGTCACGTCGTACCGGCCGGTGTCCTTCTGTACCGGCACCGTCACGAACTCACCGCCGGTCGGCGCGGGGGCGGAGCCGCCGTTCCGGCCCGGGATGTTGATGACGCCGTAGGGAAAGCCGGCCTTGGCGGCGTTGGTGAGCTGCCAGGTGCCGTTCTCACCGAAGGCGTACTGGCCGGTGGCGAACTCCTGCCAGCTGGTGGTCTGGGTGTTCTGTAGCACGTCGTGAGGCGCCAGCCCCTGCGAGACCCAGTCCTTCCACAGGGACAGCGCGGCGACGCCGTTGGCGTCGTTCAGCTTGGTCAGGTCACCGTTCGCGCCCCAGAACCAGGGCAGGAACTGGAAGCTGCCCTCCTCGGTGCCGATCGCGGAGAAGGTGATGCCCTTCTTGCCGGCGGCCTTGACCTTCTGCAGCGCCGCTGTGAGGGTGGCCCAGTCCTTGATGCCGGCCGGGTCGACGCCGGCCGCATCGAGGACCTTCTTGTTGTAGTACAGGGCCAGGGTGTTGGCGCCGATCGGGACTCCGTAGGCGGAACCGTCCAGGATGCCCGCGCCGAGGATGTTCTGCTGGATGGAGGAGGTGTCCAGGCCGAGGTCGCCGGTCTTGGTGAGGATCCCCGCCTGGACCAGAGTCGAGACGACGGGGTTGTCGACCAGCATCACGTCTGGGGCGTTGCCCTGTTGGGCCGCGAGCAATGCCTTGTTGCCCAGGTCCGTGGTGTCCATGGCGGTGCGCTTCACGGTGACGCCGGCCCGGGTGCCGCAGCCGGCGACTCGCTTGCCCCACGTCGAGGAGGCATCGAATTGGGGGTAGGGGTCCCAGAAGGTGTAGGTGCCCTTGGCGGAGCCGGCTGAGGCATCACTGCCGCCGGCGGAGTTGCAGGCCGCGGCGGAGGTGAGCGTGCCGGCGGCGAGCACGGCGGCGATGACGGTACGGCACAGATGTCTCATGGTGTCCTCGTCATGGGGGCGGAGGGGGCTGGAACAGGGGCTCGCGGACTAGTACTACATGCCTAGATCGCTTCTGGTGATCGGTCGATTCCTCTGCGTGAGATGGGTGGGGTGTGTGACGGTGTCTGCATGCCTCAGCCCCTCCAATACGCCGGTGCGGTGACAGCCGCGGATCTGGATGCGTGGAAGTCGGAGTTCGAACGAGTGTGTGCGCGGTTTGAGGGCCGGTGGG
>NZ_JBFAUT010000062.1:0-51420 GCF_040679475.1 Actinoallomurus sp. NPDC052274 | reverse complement strand
CAGGCGGAGCAGGAGGACGCGGTCGGCGTCGTCGATGAGGAGCACACGGGCGCTGCGGCGTCGGTACGGTCCATCGGGCATGCCCGCACTCTAGGCGCGCCGGGACGGCCCGTACCGGGCCGCTCAGATCCGAGGGACCTTCGGCCCATGCCACACCCGGGCCCGGATTCGCGGGGGAGGGGAGCGGGTCTCAGGCCGCCGAGCCGCCGCGCGCCGGGATCCGCCGCCCCGACACCAGCTCAGGAGTGATCGCGATGTAGTCGCCGCGTTCGCCGGGCACCCACACCGGCAACGACAGGTCCCGCAACCGCCGCAGCTCACCGGCCTCCGACACGACACGGGCCTGCCCGGTCACCACCACCGACCAGCCGGTCTCGGCCCGCGGATCGAACTCATCGGCCTCGAACGCGACGACCGCGCCCCGGGCCGCCGCCGCCAGCTTCGACCCCGCCGTGGTGCGGATGACGATGTCCCCGCCGCTCAGCACGAAGTTCACCGGCTGCACCGCCGGCAACGCCCGGTCGGTGAACACGATCCGGCCGATCGGGGCCGCGCCGAGCAGCGCGAGGCACTCCTGCCTGCCCAGGACCTCCAGGCCGCCGGCGTCCAGCACGACGTCACTCGGCACGGGACTCGCGGCCCTCGGCCGCCTTCAGCTGCGCCACGAACGCGGCCGCCTGCGTACGCCGGCGCATGTCGAGCTTGGCGAACAGGTTCGACACGTAGTTCTTCACCGTCTTCTCCGCCAGGAACAGCCGCTCGCCGATCTGCCGGTTCGTCAGGCCCTCACCGATCAGCTCGAGGATCTGACGTTCCTGCGTCGACAGGGCCGCCAGCGGATCCTTGCGGGTCTGCCGCTCCCGCAGCCGCGCCAGCATCTGCGCGGTGCTGCGCGGATCCAGCAGCGACTGCCCGGACGCCACCGTACGGACCGCGCTGACCAGGTCCGATCCGTGGATCTGCTTGAGCACGTATCCCGCGGCCCCGGCCATCACCGCGTCGAACAACGCCTCCTCATCGGAGAAGGACGTCAGCATCAGGCACGCCACCTCCGGCATCCGCGACCGGACCTCCCGGCACACGCTGACACCGTCACCGTCGGGCAGCCGCACGTCCAGCACGGCCACGTCCGGGCGGGCCGCCGGGATCCGGGCCAGCGCCTGCTCCGCGCTGCCGGCCTCACCGACGATCTCGATGTCGGACTCGGAGGACAGCAGGGCCGCCACCCCACGCCGGACGACCTCATGGTCGTCCAGCAAGAACACCCGGACGGTCATATCCGCCTCGCTTCCTGATCCGGCGCGACGCACCACCGTAGACCCGGACTCGATCCGGGCGACAGGGCGGCACGCCCCGCAAATCAAGGACCAACGACCCTGTCGAGCGACCGGACCCGCCGGTCCTGGAGACGGCATTCCCCGATATCCCCGATATTCCCGCACCTGGTGTCGGCCGCCTGCGCGGCACCGCCACCGGCCACACCCGAGAAGGGGCCGTCGGCCGCCGTTCCGGGCCGTTGGTCCCTGCCCGGCCCCGCCCCGCCGCTGATGAGCTGGAGACGACCAGAGGAGGTCCACATGCACGACCAGCCCGGGACCGGCCCCGTCACCGTCGGCGTCGACGGCTCCGACGAGAGCCTCACCGCCGTCGAATGGGCCGCGGACGAGGCACGCCTGCGCCACGCACCGCTGCGCGTCGTCCACGTCTTCACCCTGCCGATGCTGTACGCGCCCCTGGGCCCGCCCCTGCTCGGCTCGGAACTGGACTCCCTGCGCGAGACGTCCGAGCAGATCGCCCGTACCGCCGAACGCCGCGCGCAGGCCCGCGCGCCCGAGCTGCCCGTCGAGACCACCGTCCTCGACGGCGCGCCCATCCCCGTCCTGCTCCAGCAGGCCGCCCACGCCTCCTTGATGGTGGTCGCCTCCCGCGGCATCGGCGCCGTCGGCAGACTGCTCGTCGGCTCCACCGGCGTCGAACTCGCCGCCCGCGCCCCCTGCCCCGTGGTCGTCATACGCGGCCACCCGCACAAGGCGCAGCGGATCGTCGTCGGCGTCGACGGCTCCGGCCCCTCCCTGGCGGCCCTCGCCTACGCGTTCGACGAGGCGGCCCTGCGCGGCGCCGAACTGACCGCCCTCCACGCCGTCGAGGACGCCACCGGCGCCGCCGTTCCCGCCCTGACCGAGGCGATCGAACGGCACGGCCGGCGCTTCCCGGACGTGCCCGTCGACCTCGTCACCGTGCCCGCCCACCCCGCCGAGGCCCTGATCAGCGCCTCCGCGGCCGCGGACCTGCTCATCGTCGGCTCCCGCGGCCGAGGCGGCTTCCGCGGCCTGCTGCTCGGCTCGGTCAGCCAGGCCGTCCTGCACCACGCCGACTGCCCCGTCGCCGTACGCCGCTGACCACTCCCTCCGGAAGGGGACGGGGACGCCCGGCACCGCCGCCCGGGGCGATCCACCGCGGATCGGCCTTACGGGGAACGGCGCGCTTCGGTACGGTGATCGCCCGCGACCGCATCGACACGGGCCGAAGGAGTACGTCATTACCTCGCCACGCAGCCTGGTGGTCTCGGCGTTCACGGCTTTCGCCGCCTTCGGCGCGTTCTGGGGAGTGTGGGGCGCCTCGGTGCCCCGGGTCCAGGACCAGGCCGACGTCACCGACGGCGAACTCGGCTTCGCCCTGCTGTTCGTCGGCGCCGGAGCGCTGCCGGCGATGATGCTGGTCGGCCGGGCGCTCGACCGGTGGGGGCTGCGGGTCTCGGCCGCCGTCATCGCCCTGCTCGGCCTCGTCGGCGCCGGCCTGGCCCTCACCGCGGTGGACCTGCCGGCCCTGTGCGCCGGCCTCGCCGTCGCCGGTGCCTCCAGCGGCGCCGCGGACGTGGCCATGAACGCGGTCGCGGGACGGGCCGAAAAGCTCGCCGGACGGCCCGTCATCACCCGCGCCCACGGCACCTTCTCCGCCCTGGTCGTCCTCACCAGCCTGGGCACCGGTGCCGCCTCCGCCGCGTCCTGGCCACTGGCCGTCCCCTTCGCCGTGGTGGCCGCCCTGTCCGTCGCCGCCGGCGCGGCCCTGTTCACGACCCTTCCCCCCGGCGCCGCCGGCCAGGATGAGCAGGCCGCTCCGGCGCGGCTCGCCCCGGTCACCCGGTCCCGGCTCCTGCCCCTCCTGCTCGTCGGGGTGCTGGGCACGCTCGCCTTCGCCAGCGAGAACGCCCACCAGAGCTGGAGCGCGGTCTTCGCCCAGGACGAGCTGCACGCCGGGGCGTGGCTCACCACCGTCGCCCCCGCCGTGTTCGCCGGGACCGTCGCGATCACACGATTCTGCCTCGGCGGGCTCAACGACGCCCACGCCCGGCCGGTCCTGCTCGGCGGCGCCGCCACCGCCGCGCTGGGAGCGCTGGTCATCTCCGTCTCCCCGAACCTGCTCTTGGCCGCCGTGGGACTCATCCTGGGCGGCGCGGGAACCGCCGTACTGTTCCCCACCCTCCTGGGCATCGTGTCACGCAACGTCGAGGAGGCCTACCGGGGCCGCGCGACCTCGATCGTCGGCACCGTGTCCTACATGGGCTTCCTCCTCGGCCCGGTCTACGTCGGCGTGTGGGCCGACGCCACGGGCCTGCGCGGCGCCATGGTCGCGGTCGCGGCCCTGGCCGCCGTCCTGCTCGCGCTGACCCCGCCGCTGCTGCGGCTGAGCGGGTTCACCGCCCCATCGGCGCGCCCGGCGCCCGAGCGCGCCGACGCCTGATCCCCGCCCGCCGCCCTATGCTGGCGCCCGTGGATCAACTCGCCGACGCCCGGGCCGAAGCCGTCCTGTTCGACTTCTCCGGCACCTTGTTCGACGACACCGGCGTGCTGGATCCGGCCGCCCTCGCCACGGCCGCCGCCCGCCACGGCGTACGACTCGACGAGACCGGTGCCGCGGAGGTGATCCGGCGGACCCTGCGGCACGTCGACTCGCCCGAGGGCTTCGCCGCCCGGGAGGGATGCGACCTGTCCCCGCAGGCCCACCGAAGGGTCTGGACCACGCTGATCGCCGACGCCGGCCCGTTCGAGGCGCCGCTCGTCGAAGCGGTCTACGCCTGCCTGACCGACCCGCACGCCTGGCTGCCCTACCCCGACACCGTCCCGGTGCTGCGCGCCCTGCGGGAGGCCGGGGTGCGCACCGGCGTGCTCAGCAACATCGGCTGGGACATCCGGCCGGCCTTCGCGCGCGTCGAGGTCCTCGACGCGCTGCACACCGTGGTGCTGTCCTGCGAGCACGGCCTCGCCAAACCCGACCCCGCGCTGTTCGCCCTGGCGTGTGAGCGGCTGGGCACGCCCCCGGGGCGGGTCCTGTACGTCGGGGACGACCCCGCCAAGGACGGCGCTGCCGTACGCGCCGGGCTGCCGGTCTACCTGCTGCCCAGCGAGCGGTCCGCCGGCGCGGCGCGGGGCCTGGCCGCGGTCCTGCGCCTGGTCCGCTGACCGCCCGGACCCGGGCCGCGGTCCCGATGCCGGCCGCTCCGGCCGCGCGCCGCCGCCCCGCGCCCGGGCGGGCCGGTCACGGGCGGGCCAGCACCTTCCCGAAGCACCGCTCGACAGCCATCCGGCGCAGCAGGTCCGGCAGCTCCGGCAGCGCCACCTCGGCGGTGATCAGCCGCTCGACGCCGAGCCCGTCCGGTGAGCCGGCCAGGGCTCGCAGCGCCAGCGCGAAGTCGGCGGGCGTGGTGCCGTAACTACCGCCCACCCGCACCGGCCTGCCCCGCCACCGCGCCGCCGCCACCAGCTCGCCGCGCCGCACCCGGTCCAGGTCGCAGTCCAGGCCCGGGAGCCGGTCACCGGCGGCGGTACCGCCGTACAGCATCACCAGCCCGCCCGGGCGGACCAGCCGCAGCGCGTGTGTCAGCAGTTCGGGCAGCACGAAGCTCGTGGCGACGACCACGACGTCGTGGCCGCCGGAGGGCGCCTCGTCCAGGCACATCCCGCCGGCGCCCGGCAGCATCCGCCGCGCCGACAGGAACGCGAGCCGGTCGGCGTCCCGGTTGACCAGCGAGACACCGGCGCCGGCGGCCTCGGCGAGCCGGCTGATGAGCACCCCGGCCGTCCCCGCCCCCAGCACGCACATCGCCGCGCCCCGCAGGCCGGCGCGGCCCAGATGCCGCCCGGCCATGGTCAGGCAGTGCGCCGCGCACGCCAGCGGCTCGGCGAAGACCAGCCGCCGCTCCGGAACCCCTGCGGGGGCCAGCGGAAGCGCCCGCGCCAGCGGCTCGTCGTCCCCGCCGACCCACATCGCGCGGGCGAACCCGGTGCCCCGCAGCACCGGGACGTTCGGGTCGAGGCAGACCCGGGAGCCCACCGGCAGCCGCGGCGTCGAACTGCGCGCCACCACCCCGACCAGCTCGTGGCCGAACTGGCTCGGCCCGGGCCGCCGCCCGGCGATCTCCTTCAGGTCTGAACGGCACACGCCCACGACCAGCGGTTCGACCAGCACCGTGTGCGCGCCGCCGGGGCGGCGGGGCCGGGCACGCGACAGCCGCGGCCCCGAGCCGGTCAGCTCCACGCTCAGCGGGCCCGGCGGCGCCGGGCCGGTTCCGGAGAGCGCGTTCACGGCCGCAGCGTCTCCAGCGCCTCACCGAACCGGTCGGCGATCAGGCCGGCGTCCTCCACCGACAGCACCAGCGGCGGCCGCAGCTCGATCACGTTGCCCAGGCCGTGCTCGGACACCCGGGTGATCACCGACCGGTCGTGCAGGGCCTTGTTCAGCGCGGTGGCCAACCGGGGGGAGCGGGCCCCGTCCGGTTCGACCAGCTCCACCCCCAGCATCAGCCCGACCCCGCGCACGTCGCCGACGCACGGGAAGTCGGTCCGCAGCGCGCCCAGCCGCTCCAGCAGCACCGCGCCCGACGCGCGCACCCCGGCGAGGAACTCCGGGCGGCGCACCTCCTGCAGCGTCACCACCGCGGCCGCCGCCGACAGGGTGTGGCCACCGTAGGTGAACCCGTGCATCGAGCGCGGCATGCCCACCAGGCGTTCCTCGGTGAGGATCGCGGCCAGCGGGAACCCGCTGCCCGTCAGCCCCTTCGACAGCGTCATCATGTGCGGCGTCACGCCGAAGTGGTCGGCGGCGAACAGCCGGCCCGTGCGGCCCAGGCCCGTCTGGTTCTCATCGAAGATCAGGATGATGCCGCGTTCGTCGCAGAACTCCTTGAGCCGCCGCAGGTAGCCCGGGGGCGGGACGACGTTCCCGCCCACCCCGCTGATCGGCTCGATGATCATCGCGGCGACGCTGCCGGAACTGGCGTAGGTGATGAAGTCCTCGATCCGGTCCACGCACCACATGCCGCACCGGTCCGGCGTCTGCCGGTAGAAACAGCGGAAACAGTACGGGTCGGGCACGTGCACCGCCCCCGGCAGGTGGTACGGGAACGGGGCCCGCATCCGCGACGTACCGTTGTAGCTGGTCGCGGCCACGCTCTGCCCGACGTGCCCCCGGAACGGCACGATCACATCACGCCGCCCGGTCACCCACTGGGCGATCTTGATGGCGCCCTCGTTCGCCGTCGACCCGCCCGAACTGCGAAGGTTCACCCGCGTCAGCTCCGGCGGGCTCATCTCCACCAGCAGCTCCATCACCCGGTCGGTCGGCTCCGTACGGAACGACGAACTGGCGAACACCAGATCATCCAGCTGCCCCCGCACCGCCGCCAGCACCGCCGGATGGTTGTGCCCCAGCACCAGGTTGAACGTCCCGGCCACACAGTCCAGGTACTCCCGGCCGTCCTCGTCCCAGACGCGCACGCCCTCACCGCGCACCAGCCGGGCCTCGCCCAGCTCGTAGTACGCGAACGCCCCCGGACCGGCCTCCATCAGCGGACGCCCAGGCTCTCGAGCTGCGCGGTGACCCACGCCTCCAGCGTCCACGGCCGCGCGGTCTCCCGCCGCCGCCGCGCCGCCTCGGCCCGCTCGCCCGGCCCGGCCAGCAGCCCCGCGGCGATCGCATCGGCCTGCTCCACCAGGTCGAACGGGTTCACCGTCCGGCACACCGGCCCCAGGATCTCCGCCGCCCCGGCCAGCTCCGACAGGACCACGTCGGCGTCGCGCTCGTTCACCAGCGGAGCCTCGAACACGCTCAGGTTCTGGCCGTCCACCGTCGAGTTGAACACCAGCAGGTCCGCCCGCTCGAAACAGCCGAACGTGTGACCCACGTCGTTGTCGCAGTGCACCCGGACCGTGCCCGCGCCCAGCGCGGCGTTCGCCTCGGCCACCGCCGCCTCCACCCGCCTCTGGTACTCGGCGTTGGCCTCGACGTACAGCCGGTTCGGGTTCATCCGTACCAGCATCCGCGTCCCGCGCAGCCGCTCGTTCGCCTCGACCGCCGCGACGAACGCCCGTACGGCGCGCTCCCCGTTCTTGATCGGGTCGGTGCGGCCCGAGTGCACCACCAGCGGGCGGTCGCCGGCCCACTCCGCGACGCCCTCGGGCAGCCGCGCGTCCCGGCGGTGCAGCGTCTCCGGGCTGTAGCCGAGCGGCTGCGTGCACACCTTCGTCACGTGCCCGCCCCGCCGTACGGTGCCGGCGGCGACGTCGACCTCGGCGTCCGGCAGCAGGTCGGCCACGCACGCCAGGAAGTTGTCCGACCAGCGGCGCGCGAAGAACCCGATGACGTCGGCCGCCAGCATGCCCTCCAGCACGCCGGTCCGCATCATCTTCGGCAGGATCCGCCAGTAGTCCGCGGCCGGCCAGGGGATGTGCACGAACAACAGGATCGGAGCGTCCGGGCGCTCGGCCCGCAGCCGCTGCGGCACCCGCACCAGCTGGTAGTCATGGACGAGGAACACCGGGTCGGGCTCACCTTCGGAGCGCCGCAGCAGCTCACCGGCGAAGTCCTCGGTGAACTCCCCGAACCGCTCCCACGCCGCCCGGGTCTCGGCGCCGAACGACGGCCGCGTCCACCGGTCCCACCCGTAGTTGTTGCCCGCCCACATCAGCTCGGCGGTGAAGAAGTCCTGCACGATCCGGAACGTGTCGCGGTCGTGGCGCAGCTGGTGCAGCCGCACGCCCCGCCCCGACGGCAGCTCGATCCGCATCCCGTCCGGATGCTCCAGGGCCGCCCGGTGGTCCGCGTCGCTGTCCGCGCTCACGATCCACGCCACGTCCAGGTACCCGGCCTGCTCGGCGACCACGTTGCCGGTGCCGCCGGGCGCCAGCCACGCGCGCAGCAGCCCGGTCTCCGGCTCGGGCGCGTAACTGACGACCGCGCGTTTGCTGGCGAGGAAGACGCGCTTGCTCACTCTCACTCCTCCACGGATCGGGGGGCGGGGACGACAGGAGGTTCTTCAGGGGCGCCAGGAGGTTCTTCAGGGGCGAGCGCGACCCCGGCCAGCAGCCGGGTGCCCTCATCGACGTCGACCGGCCACAGCCCGGCCAGCTCCGGCAGGTCCGCCGCGTGCTCACTGTGCAGGCAGGCGTTCCGCGGCCGGCACGCGTACGCCGTGCCGGCCTTGCCGACGGCCCGGACCAGGTCCTCGCCCAGCCCCAGGCCGGCGGCGATCCGGCGCGCCCACGCGTACCGGGACAGCCGCTCGGGACCCGCCAGGTGCAGCACCCCGGTCCGCCGGGTCCGCACCAGCTCGGCCGACCAGGCCGCCACGTCGTCGACGAGGACGGGGGTGTTCCAGTGGTCGTCCGGGGCCTCGACGGCGCGCCCCGCCCGCAGCGAGCGCACGCAGGTGGTGAAGTAGTTGGGGCGGTGCCCGTCCGGATCCCAGCCGTAGACCAGGCTCACCCGCAGCACCAGCGCCACCCCGGTGTCCAGCAGGGCCCGTTCGGCCGCCAGCTTGGCCCGGCCGTAGGCGTTGGCGGGGGAGACCTCGTCGGACTCGCCGTAGCTGTCCCGCGTCCCCGCGAAGACGTTGTCGGTGGAGACCAGCAGCACCGGGAGCCGCCCGGCAGCGGCCGCCAGGTTCATCGCGCCCGCGCCGTGCGCGGCCATCGCCTCCCGCGGATGCTCCTCGCACCAGGTGATGTCGGACGGGCCGTGCACGATGACGAGGGCGTCCGGCGCCAGGCCGCGCACGACGTCCCGGCACGCCCGCGCGTCACGCACGTCCAGCTCACGCCACTCCAGGCCCGCCGCGGACCGCGCCGCCGGCGGCCGCCGCGAGCACAGCACGGCCCTGCCGCCCAGCGCGCGGATCCGGGCGCCGATACGCCCGCCGAGGTAGCCGCTGCCCACCACCATCGTCAGCACGGCGGCATCCCCGGCCTGCGGGTGCGCCCCGCGTTCCCGTCAGGTCCCGCCCGCCCGGTCCGCCGGGCACTCACAGACTCGCGCATCAGGACTCATCATTGACAAATCTGGTGTTTGCCAAACACACCCGTTAAAAGGTTATGGTGCGGACCGATTGGGTAACTCCGACACATTTCGTCGATCTGAGTAAGGGAAACAAGATGGCCGTAAACGGTCATGTCGTTCACGACCGCATCCCGTTGTCCACGACCCCGTCGGCCATTGAGGTCACTCACCAACGAAACGACACCTACCGCATCCACGTCGCAGCCGATCCGGCAGCGGCCACCCGAGCGCTCCTGGCCGAACTCGACGGCCGCCGCGCCGCGGTCATCACCGAACGCACCGTCGCAGCCCTGCCCCCAGGCGACCTCACCCACACCCTCCAAGAGCACGGCCTGCTGCTCGGCACCATCGCCGTCCCGCCAGGGGAGCGCAGCAAGACCCTCGACACCGCCTACCTCCTCATCGACTGGCTCACCCAACTCGACCTCGCCCGCCGCGACGTCGTCATCGCCCTCGGCGGCGGCGTGATCCTCGACACCGTCGGCTGGGTCGCCAGCGCGTACATGCGCGGAGTGCCCTACATCAACGTCCCCACCACCCTCCTCGCCCAGGTCGACGCCGCCATCGGCGGGAAGGTCGCCGTCGACCACAACTCCGCCAAGAACCTCGTCGGAGCGTTCCACCAGCCCCGCGCCGTCATCTCCTGCCTGTCCTACCTCGACACCCTCGACACCAGGCAGACCAGCGCCGGCCTCGCCGAAGCCGTCAAAAAAGCGGTCATCGCCTCCCCGGAGCTGTTCGAGTTCATCGAGAACCACACCGACGACCTCCTCCACCACCGCCGCCCCGCCACCGAGACACTCGTCCGCGCGGCCAGCGCCATCAAATCCGAACTCGTCGGACGCGACCCCTACGAACAGGACCTGCGCCGCCCCCTCAACTTCGGCCACACCGTCGGGCACGCCGTCGAGACCACCACCGGATACGGCCCCGTCCTGCACGGCGAGGCCGTCGCCTTCGGCATGGCCATCGCCGTCGACATCGCCCGCGCCCGCGGCCTGCTCGACCCCGCCGTCGCCGACCGCATCACCCGCCTGCTCACCGACCTCGACCTGCCCGTACGCCTCCACCAGCTCCGCGCCGTGCCCCCCATCGACGACGTCCTCACCGCCCTCGGCAAGATCCGGCAGATCCGCGACGGCAGCCTGCGCTTCGTCCTCCCCGTCGAACTCGGCACCACCCTCATCACCGACGACGTCACCGAGGACGAAGTACGCGCCGCCCTGCTGCGCGCCACCGCCGAGGACCTCCCGGCAGGCCGCCCATGACCGCACTGTGGGCCGTCGACGCCGGCGGAACCACCACCTCCGCGATCCTCCCGACGCCGGATCCGGGCGCCATCACCACCCACGGCCCCATCAACCCCGCCTCCGCCGGACCCGACACCGCCGACCACAACCTGCGCGCCCTCCTCCACGACATCGCCCAGGCCCTCGACGGCCGGCCCGGCACCGGATGGCTCGCCACCGCCACCGTCGACCTGACCACCCCCGGCACCGAACCCGACCGCCTGCGCGAACTCGCCCGCCACGCCGGCCTGCACGGCAGCCTCATCCTGTCCAACGACGCCCTGCCCTGGCTCCTGGCCCCACCTCTCCACGGCCGCGGCGTCGCCCTCGTCTGCGGCACCGGATCAGGGTTCATCGCCGCCGGCGACCACCCCCGCCTCGCCCGCGTCGGCGGCTGCGAATACCTCGGCAGCGACGAGGGCAGCGCCTTCGACCTCGGCATGGCCGGACTGCGCGCCGCCGTCCGCGCCGAGGACGGCCGGGGACCGGCCACCACGATCGGCGCCCGCCTCACCGCCCGGCACGGCCGGCCCCCGGCCGAACTCGCCCGCCACCTCGCCGCCGCGGCCTTCCCCAAGACCGCCGTCGCCGCCCTCGCCCCCGCCGTCTGCGACGCCTGGCTCGACGGCGACGAACCCGCCACCGCCCTCGTGACCGCCGCACTCGACGAACTCATCCTCGGCGTCCGCGCCGCCCACGACCGCGCCGAACTCACCGGCCCCTGGTCCGCCGCCGCCGGCGGGGGAGTGCTGCGCGGCTGCCCGGCGATGCTCACCGAACTCGACCGCAGACTCCGAAACGAACTCGGGGCCGCCCACGTCGCCCCCATCACCGAACCGGCCACCACCGTCCACGCCGCCCTGCGCCACACCCTCAAGGACGGCCGGCTCCACCCACCCGGCGGCCCGGCCGGCACCGCCGCCTGGCTCATCGACCTGGACCCGCCGCCACCCCGGCCCCGCCGACCGGCACCCCCGCCCCGCCGCCCCCGCATCGGCGACCCGCCGATCACCATCGGACTGTGCCTGGCGGCCTGGGGCGGCTCCGACCTCACCACCGCCCTCCAGCACGCCACCGAGACCGGAGCGGACACCGTCGACCTGCCCACCGACACCACCGCCGGCCTGCTCGACCTGACCCGCTGGTCCCACGACGACACCTACCGCGCCGACCTGCGCACCGCACTCACCGGCATCGACGTCGGCTGCGTCAGCAACAGCCGCGACACCCAACTCCTCCTCGGCCCCCACGGCCCCCACACCGACCCCGTCCTGCACGGCACCGAACAGGCCAAACACGACCACGCCCTCCGCCACGCCCGCAACACCATCCGCCTCGCCGCCGACCTCGGCGCGCCCCACGCCCGCCTCATGCTCGGCGTCCCCGACCTCACCCGCTGGCTCTCCTGGTGGCACAGCCCCGTCACCTGGGACGACAACATCACCACCTGGTGCGAACGCGCCCACCCCCTCCTCACCCTCGCCGCCGAACACGGCGTGACCCTCCTCATCGAACCCCACCCCAAACAGGTCGCCTACGACCGCGCCAGCACCCGCCGGCTCCTCGACGCCGCCGCCCGCACCGAACCCCGCGCCACCGTACGGATCTGCCTGGACCCCGCCAACCTCGCCGCCACCGGTCACGACCCCGTCGACGCCGTACGCGGCTGGGGCACCGACCTCGCCGCCGCACACGCCAAAGACCTGCAACGCTGGACCACCACCCAGGCCCCCCACGGCGCCGGCTGGTCCCGCTACGGCCCCGGACCACCCATCCGGTTCCGCGCCCTCGGCGCCGGCGAACTGCCCTGGCCCGCGATCATCTCCGCGCTGCTCGACGAGGACTTCCACGGCACCCTGTACGTCGAACACGAAGACGCGCTGCTGCCCCGCGAACAAAGCGTCCACGCCTCGACACGGCTCCTGCGCGACCTGCTCCCACAGCACGCCCCCCAGGGACGCACCTGGTGACCCGCCCGCACCCACGCCGGAGGAGGACCCGATGACCCTGCACGACGTACGCGCGGCCCTGCTCGCCGGCGGCCTCGGCGAACGCATGGGCCACCTCACCGACAACCTCTGCAAACCCCTCGTCCCCTACGCGGCGTCCTGCCGCCTCGTCGACTTCAGCGTCGCCAACGCCGCCCGCTCCGGCGTACCCGAGATCGTCCTGCTGTCCCTGCACCGCGAACGCGACCTCATCGACCACCTCCACACCCACTGGGACGGCAGGGGAGTGCGCATCAACTACGGCCCCCACGACCACCTCATCCGCTCCGGCGCCCTCGCCCCCGGCGAACCCCTGCCGCCACGCCCACCCGAAGCCGGCACCGCAGACGCCCTCCTCACCAACGCCGAACACGTCTTCGCCCCCGGCGCCCGCGACATCCTCATCCAGCACGCCGACCACGTCTACGTCCACGACTACGGGCCCATGGTCGCCGCACACCGCGCCGCCGGCGCGGACGCCACCATCGGAGTGCAGCGCATCGAACGACGGTTCGTGCACCTGTTCGGCATGGTCGACGTCGATGCGGACCTGCGCGTACGCCGCCTGGTCGAAAAACCCGCCGAGCCGACCTCCGACCTGGTCTTCACCGCGTTCTGCCTGTTCCGCGCCGACGTGCTCCACGACGTCCTCCGCTCACTTGCCGCGCTCGGGCAGGACCGCTGGCAGCACGACATCAGCCGGGACGTCCTGCCGCTCATGATCCGTGAAGGACGACACGTCCAGGCGTACCCGATCACCGGCTACTGGGCCGACATCGGCACCGTCGAGCGCTACCACCTCGAACACCTCAAGCTCCTGGACCGGCCCCTCCCACTCCCACCCGACACGCTCCCGCGCACCCTCACCGACGCGCCCCCACGCCACCTCGACGGCCCCGGCGGCCTCGCCGGCGCGGACGTCACCGTGCCACCCGGCGCCGTCGTCCGCTCCAGCGTCCTGTTCCCCGGCTGCGTCATCGAACCCGGCGCCGAAGTGAACCGGTCCCTGATCCTGCCCGGAGCGACCGTACGAGCCGGCGCACGCCTTGACGGCACCATCGCCGACGCCGGCGAAGACATCACCGGCACCCGCACCGGCCTGACGGGCCTGACCCCCGCTCGAGCCGCCGGAACCCAAGACCCGACCACGGCAGCGGGGGAGCCGTAGAACCCCCGGCCGTTCCCCTCACAGGACACGCGAAATTCCCACGCAGGATCGCTTGCGGCGAGCGCCGACCACCGCACGGTCAAGATCGACCCGCTCCGATCCGGACCGGGCCCGTCCGCGCCAAAAAGCGGACGGCGACACAGAACAGACACCAAGGAGTACACCATGACCACTCGGATCGACCCCCGCCCGCGGCCGATCGAGCCGACTCCGCCGATCGTGAACCCCTGGCCGCGCCCGGCCGACACGCGGCCGCGGCCCGCAGGTCAGTAAGCCGCCGGCTCCCGCGTCGGCTGCCCGGTGACGGCATCGAGCAGCCGCCGCTGAGCGGGCCCTCCTCAACACAGCAGCCCTCCGCCACCAGGCGGGGGGCTGCATCCATTCCGGCTCACGGACCCGGATGCCCGGGCCGTGCCGACGCGCCTGCCGTTGCGGACTCTCAGCGGCGCGACGCGCGCAGCGCCATCACGGCGGACCCGAGCGCGGCGAGCGCGGCGACCACGGACAGCCCCAGCGCCCAGTACGCGACGGTGTCATCCGCCTCGGAGACCACGCCGCCGCGGGAGGCCCGCGCCGGCGCGTCCGCGGCCGGTCCGGCGCCGGTCTTCGACGGTGGCAGAAGCCGGAGCATCGGAGCGGGGTTCTCCGGCTCCGGGCCATTCGGCTGCTGCGGCTCCTGGATCCAGCGCACCACCTGATCATCGCCGTAGTACTGCAGCGTCTTGAAGGTCATCGAATCGGCCTTCGGCAGCGGCCCCGCGCTCACGGCGAACTCGTCGTACTCGTCCGGCTTGATCCCCGACTTCGGGTCCTGGCGGTCCAGATGATCTCACTGACCGCCTCGGTGACCTTGGCGCCGTCCGACTCGACCGGCGTGGCCAGCTTCGTCTTCTTGATCTCATAGGACCAGCCGGGATGCGCCTTGACGCGAACCGACGCCAGCGGCAGGTTCGGCGGCAACTGGACGTCGACCTTGACGGTGTTCGCGTCATCCCGCTCATTCGGGACGCGGAACACCAGGGCGGCATGGTCGCCCTGCGTCGCGGACTCCGGAGCGACCGTCACGTGCGCCGAGGCCGCGGTGGCCCCGAACCCGACCACAAGCGCCGCCCCTACGGCGATGACCGCGCCTCGGACGGAACGCCGCCACATACGTTCTCCCACTGATCACCAGATGAGCCGGCTCAGCCGAGCCGGCCGAGCGTGGTCTTCGCCAGTTTCTCGGCCTTCGCGCTGGAGTCGGCGCGCTGACCGATCTTGTGGATCTCCGCGTAGCTGAAATAGATGACGGCGTTCGCCTTGTGCGCGACGATGGTCGTCAGATCGTCGTACGTCGTGGTGCCCAGACCCGGCGGCGCCGTGTGCGCGAGCTGCTGCGCGAACCCGGTCCAGCCCCCCGACTTGAACGCACGACTGTGGATCTTGTAGTCGCCGACGATGATCGGCGGCCCGCCGAGAATCGTGAACGACGCCGGACACTTCGCCGACTCGCCCAGCACGGCCTTCATCCCCGTGTCCGCCAGCGCGTCGGTGGTGAAGACCACCGCGCCCTGGGTGACCACGGGAAGCGAGGACTGTTCCGGGTTGGGCGGACCGACGATGAAACGACCGGTCGAATTGCCGCCCACCGGCTCGACGTCCGGCTGCACCGCCACGGTGATGTTGTCGGCACGCTGCACATAAGGACAGGTCGGCACACTGTTCGGCGGCGTGTAGATCACATGCGAGCCGTGATCGGAGTCCTGGACCTGGACCGCGCCCTTGCCGACGTCCTTGATGGTGGCGAACCCCAACTGGATCGACTTCACCGTGTACGGCGGATGGGTGAGCTTCTTACCCGAATCCGCGCCACAGCCGCCCACGGCGGCCGACGCCAGGACCGCCGCGCCGGCCACCAGCGCCACCACGGGACGCCGCCTCGGCCTGGCACGAAGACACGCGAGCCTCATTTCGTCTGCGATCCTTTCAACGCGCCGTGAAGGAGAAGTGCACCGGCACCTCATCGAAGTCGGAGGTGCGGATGTTGAGCCACAGGTCCCACCGGCCCGGGTACGGAATGGACATCGCACTCGCGACATAGTGGCCGGGTTCCGCCGCGGACATCGTGACCGGCAGCGCGCCGATGTCCTTGCCGACCGGTGCCAGCCGCCCGGAGACCTCGGGGACGTTGACCAGCGACCCGCCCTTCGCCACGAGGTAGATGTCGGCGACGTTGGACCCCCGCCTCGCCGGCGTCAGCCTCAGCTCGACGTGACCGCCGTCCAGGCCGGTGCGCGTCCCGGCCGTCGCCGGCACGGCGACCGTCGCCCGTACCGGCGGCGCGTAACTGCTGCGGGCGGGAGCCGTGTTGACCAGGACCGAGGTCACGGACAGCACGACGACGCCGAGCACGACCTCGGCCGCCACCGACACGCGCAGCCGGCGCACCTCCCCGGCGGGCACGTCCTCCGCCGGTTCCGACCCGCGGCGCCGGACGAACGAGCGTCCCCGCGCCGCGAGCGCGACGACAAGGAGCACCAGACCGAACTTCACCAGCAGCAGCCGACCGTAGGCCGTACCGCCCAGAGCACCGAAGGTCCCCACCTGCCGCCACGCCAGATACAGGCCGGTCACCGCGATCACCGCGAAACAGGCCTGCGCCAGACCGGAGAAACGGGGGAGTGCCGGCCGCAGGACCCGCACCCGCTCCGGACGGCCGGCGGCCGGACCGACGACACACGCCGCGAGCGGGACCAGACCGCCGAACCACACCGCGATGGCCAGAAGGTGCAGGCCGGTGACGGGAACGGCCAGCCACGCCTGCGAGCCGGTGTGCGCGTGGTCCGTGAGCGGCCAGGTCAGCACCAGCGCGACCCCGCAGACCGCGCCCAGGACGAGCGCGGCCACCGGTACCCGTGCCTCCCCGCCGCCGTCGCTCCGGCGCCGGGCCACGACCGCGAAGACGACCGCGAGCACGACGGCGATCCCGAGGCGCGCCACCAGGGCACGACCGAGACGTGTGCTCAGGGTCAGCCGCAGGACGCCCGGATCGAACGCCGTCGCCGGCGACCCCCCGGTGCCGTACGGGCCCTGGGCGAGGAACACCACGACTGTTCCCACACCCAGCGCGGCGAACCCGGCCCAGACGAGGAGCCGGCCACGACGCCGCCGCAGCCCCCCGGGCCAGGTGACACCGAGGAAGACGACGCCTCCGAGCGTGAGCGCCAGACCCAGGAACGCCAGGCCACGCCCGACGGCGTGCACCACCGGCGTCACCAGCCCGGTCTCCGTACGGGGGGAGGCGACCGCGGCGCTCGGCGCACCGACACTGAACCGGAAGGCCCCGGAGACGGCGTGCGAGTCCGCGGACACGACACGCCACGCGACCGTGTAGGTCCCCTTGGCCAGGTCGGCGGGCAGCGCCGCCGCCGCGGTGTTCGCCTTGCCCGCCACGTGCCCGGGAGCACCGACCCGGACCTTGTCGCCGTTGGGGTCCAGGAGCTGGATCGACTCTGGGGTCAGCGTCACCGCTTCGTTGAAGCGGAGGACCGCCTGCCGTGGCGCGGAACCGACGACCGCGTTGTCGACGGGGGAGGATTCGAGGAGCACGGCGTGGGCCTCGGCGGGGCGAAGCAGCGCACCGAACGTCACCTCGGCGGCGAAACAGCCCACGGCCAGCGCCGCGACGAGGAGGACACGCAGAACCCGCCGGTGGTGACCGCCGCGTTCGGCCGCGCGAAACATGAAGGTCACGTGGTAATCAATCTGTGCGCGGCTCGCCGGCCAAGACGGACGCGTCGCCCCGTACGACGGCGGCGACGTGGTCGAACCGCCCGGAAGGGTGCGCCGGGACGCCGGTCCTGAACCGCGTCCGGCCGGTCGGGCCCGCCGGCGCGAGGCGCCGGCGGGCGATGATCGGTGATGTCACTTGTCGCAGGAGTTCCAGCAGATCTTCTTGTCGGGCTTGCCGGCCAGCTTGCCGTCGAACCGCAGGACGTCGACGCCGCGGCTGTAGTCGGCGACGTAGACGTAACCGTTGTGCCAGTAGGCCGCCGAGGCCGATCCGGCGGTCACGTTCGCGTTACCGGACGGGATGCGGAAGTAGCCGACCTGCTTCGGGTGCTTCGGGTCGGAGACGTCGATGAACCGCGTGCCCTGGGCGTACCAGCCCTGGGCGATGATGTTGCCGTTCACCGTGAACCAGTGAGCGGAGCAGCTGGCGGCCGAGGTGTCCGAGCCCTCCTGGCCCCACGCCGTCCAGCTGCTGACCAGGTTGAGGCGGAACGGCTTCTCCGGCGTGGAATTCCAGCTCTCGCCGTCGTAGCTGCCCTTGGTCGAGGCGATCATCAGCGCACCGGCGTCGGAGCAGGTACGGATGTCCTCTTCGGTGATGTAGAGCAGCTCGCCCTTGTCGTACTTACCGAGCTTTTCGGTGTTGTGGTACGAGTTGTGGTCGAAGTAGGACACCGGCGCGGGGTCCACGACGGTGCCACCCGCGTACGGCACGGGGTCGTACGCCGTCGCGGTGCGCTTGACCTTCTTGACCGGGTCGTAGTGCCGCCCCGTCGTCCAGTAGCCGCGCACGCCACCGGCCCCGGACGTCCACGCGACGCCGTTCTTGTCCACGTCCACGCTGTGGACGTAGTCGGTGGTCTGATCGAACCGGTTCAGGTCGAGCGCCTGCGCCAGGGTCTTCGGGTGGTTGATGTCACGGATGTCGGTGACCCAGACCGGCACGCCGTGCCAGCTCGGGTCGTTCCCCTTGGTGCCGGTGTTGTACGGCCCGACCGACCACAGGTAGTCACAGTCGTTGATACAGGTGGCGGTGTGACCGGCCGGAACGGGTTGGAACGTGACAATCCTGGGCTGCCAGGGGTTCTTCACATCGATGATGTAGAAGCCCGACTGGCCGGTGGTGAGAGTGCCGCCGAAGCCGCGCGGGTCGCGGCTCAAGAAGACCAGCTTGCGCTTCTGGTCGACGGTCATGTTCTCGCCTTCCCAGAACCGGTCCTGGGTGTCGCCGGGACGGCGCAGTTCGGCGGCTGTGAGCTTCCCGACGAGCGCCGGGTGCTTACGGTCCTTCAGCGACCAGATCGCCAGGCCACCGGTGCCGTTGGCGAACATGAAGTCGTAGCCGTAGTTCTTGTAGCTGATGAAGTTCAGCCCCGAGTAGCCGCTGACACCCTTGACGTTGTCGATGAAGGTGACATTGCCCGAGACCGCGTTGGTGGGCACGTTGTGGGTGTCATCGAGGGCGGGGCCACCACGGGAGGGGCCACCGGAGGCCGGGCCGGCCGGTGCGGCGGCGAACGCCGACACCGAACTCGGCAGCTGCAGTGCCACCGCCGCGGCGAATGCGACCACACCAGCCGCGATCGATTTGATCTTCAATGCGTTACTCCTGAACGCTCACTGAGACGAGCGGGCCGCCGGACTTCGCGGGTTCGACCAAGCCGGGTTGACGCCTCCCCTTGCGGATAGAACCAGGACCGCGAGAGAGAACCGATGACTCGGGGGTCTGACAGGCCTGGGAGGTGGTCTGTCTCGCGGGACCGCCATCCTCCTTTCCGTCGGCCGGGCAGGGCGATAACCGACGCAGTGTCAGGCAATGAGAGGATAATGATCATTCCTGTCCGTGTCACCACCGAATATCGGTCGAACCGGCACGTTCACCGACACAACGGACGCTGAACATCGGACGTGTCCGCCAGCGCGGAGTGGCTCCCCGGCTGATCACCGCCATCGGCGCGGACGGCCGGGCCGGGGGAGAGACGGACCCGAAGCCGCTCAAAGGGGGACGGCTCATGGCGGCGGGTCACCGGCCTGAATGGTCCGCCACCGAGCACGGTCACCCGTATCCAGCCCGCGGACGTCGGGAGCACGCTCGAGCTCGGCCGGCCGTCAGGATCGACGCCGACCACACCGAACACCCAGGGTAGTTTATCAGTAGCGCAGGGTATTGGGTTCGACGGGAAACCACAGACGACGACCCCCGCCAACCGAGGAGACACCCCCAAATGCGACGCATCGTCACGGCGCTCGGCGCCCTGCCAATCGGCGGCTGCTCACCCTGACCGTCCCCGGGGCGGCCCATGCGGCCGACGGAAAACTGATCATCAGCCACAAGACGTACAAGAACCCCAGCGGTTGCTACGGCAGCGACAGGGGGCCGCTGCGGGTCAGCAACAAGACCGACCAGCCCGCCCTCGTCTTCAACAAACCCAACTGCAAGGGCTGGCCCGCCTGGGTTCTTCGTCCCGGCCAGAGCGTCGTCTGGGAGTCCGGACTCAGCGTCTCGATCAAGTAACCCGGCGGCCAGACCTAGGCCGCCGCTCCTTCGACGGGCGGGCCAGGGGATCGCACCGAGCGTTATCAGATCCTCTACTGGTGAGCTCCTATATTCGATCTGCCGGTATTGCTGGCAACCGGTCACCTTCGGCGATGGTCTTCTTGGATGACCGATGTCGGCTCGGGCGGTTGCCGGGCGAGGGCAGGGTGGATCAGGACGCCGATGACCAGAAGGCAGCCCAGCCAGCAGGCGTTGATGGTGAAAGCCATCTGGTATCCGGCAGCGTCTACGATCGCACCGCCGGCGCTGCTGCCCAAAGAGACGCCTAGCAGGCCGATGCCGACCATGAGGGTGTAGGACTGCGTCAGTGCTGCCTTGGGAGTAACCGTGTCCAATAGATCCGACGAGGCGACGGCGAATGGGCCGGTGCAGGCCCCGGTGAGCAGCATCGCCGCGAACAGCCAGGTGAGTCTGCCTGAGACGGATGCCGTCAGGCACGCGGCTACCATCGCTCCGGCCAGCGTCGCGAGTAGTTGCCGGGTCGCGGAACAGCGCCACCGCCGGGCACCGAAAGCGAACCCACCGACGATTTCGCCGGCTGATGACATCGCGAGGAGTTGTCCGCTGTCGCCTGCGGCGGCATGGGACAGCGCGGCGGCTGGGACGGCGACCGAGATCAGTCCTGCCGAGATCCCCGCCCCTGTCGCGATCACCAGCAACGGGAGCAGCGTCCGGTGCGTGCGGACAGCCGGTGTGACGGTGCGGGCGGCCTGGGGGTGGGGCCGCCATGCGCGGGAGGCGCCGGTAGCGGCGAACAGCACCCCGGCGGCACCGGCCAACCCGCCGGCCACCAAGACGGCTCCGCCGGGCCCCACCGGCGTCAGCAGCAGGGAGGTGGCCAGGGGGCCGGTCAGCAGCGCCAGCTGGAACAGCATTGCCAGCAGCGCGTAGCCTGCGGTGCGGTCTTCGGCTTCGGCGACCAGCTCGGCGAGCAGAACCCGCATACTGCCGGTGGTCGCCGGGAACGTGCTGCCCGCTCCCGCGGACGCCACGAGGGCCAATGCCATCGACCCTGTCGCCGGCGCGATGGTGACCAGCACACCGATCCATGCGGCGCAGGCCAGCCCGGCGGATACCAGCACCGTCGTCTGCCCGGCCCTGTCGATGAGCCGTCCCTGGAAACTCAGTCCAACGGCGTTGCCCACGCCGAAGACACCGATCCCCAGTCCTGCGTCGGCGAGCGACCCGGTCCAGGTCCGCAAGAACAGCAACAGGCCCAGGCTGAGCATGCCGAGTGGAAGAGCGCCGACCACAGTCGCCGTCAGTGGTACCCGCAAGCCAGGTGTCCGAAGGACTCGCACGTAGGAGCGCAAGGGGGCATGCCTTTCCTGACATGCCCGCCCACCCGGGAGCCGAACTCCCAACGATCCGCCACCGATCGTGGCAGCAGCTGATGGTGCCACCCTAGCGCCGCCGTCCCTTGCACGATCAGTAATGACGCATAAGCGGCACGGGTCACTCAGGTTCCGGTTTTCTCTCGGCGGCCGTGGCTCAGTCCGAGTAGTTGAACAGCAGCTTGCCGACGGAATGTTGGTCAGGCTGGAGCGCTGCTCAGTCGCCGTCGGTACTCTTTGCCTGCTCTCGGACAGCGTCAGCGTAGGCGCCCCAGGGGACTGCGGCGGCCGCGGCGTGTTTGTGGGTGACCTGGTCGCTGTAGCCCAGCATGCGTGCGGCGATGGGTGCCGGGACGTCGCGGACGAGTTCTCGAAGAGCCGTGTTCCGGGCCGCTTGCAGTTCGATTCCGATGCCCTGGAGCCGTTCCATGAGGCTCTGCGCATCGAGGTGCCGGCCGGGCCTGGTGCTGGGGGACAGCCATGGGCTGCGGCCGCCGGAGGCTGTTCGGAGGTTGGGCCGGTTGGACAGGTGGGCGCGAAGCATTGCGGCGAACGGTTCTGGTACGGGGGCAAGACCCTCGCCGAGCTTGATGAACAGGCCCTCGGCGCTCTCAGTCGCCGCCTCTGCCTCAAGCCGGACGATACGAACAAGTGGCTGTGCGTAGAGCAGCAGCAACATCCCAGCGACCCGGTAGGACAGTGTGTCGACGGGTTGCTCGACGAGGATGCGAAGCCAGTCCAGCCGCTGCTCTTGGCTCAATAGGGGTGTCCGCCGTGCTGTCCGGAACCCGACGGTGACGTTCTTCGTCAATCGGTTCTTCTTCGTCCAGACGATGAACGTGCGGACCGAGTGTCGCGTCGTAGGGCCCTCGGCAAGCCAGGCATCGATGTCCTGTTGAGCACATTCCGACAAGGTGACTTCGCGTGGGCGAGGTGGCATGCCAGATCCGATGCCATGCCGTCCACAGCCATCGAGAGAAGCGATCACCGCAGCTCGGCCGCGTGGCACAAGGAGATGTGCAGGCCCTCGAGGGGACGGGCGGGCGATTGCATCAGATGCAATATCCGACGATTTACTTGACATAATGTCTCTTATCGAGCAACCACCGGAGGACGGGGAAGCGGGCTGCGGGACGGCTGGGCGATGAGTTCTCCCGTCTGCTCGGGTCAGTACCGCCGAAGCGCTTACCGATCAGCAGGAGGTACGGAGTGGCCGGGATGTCGACGTCGCCGCTCGTCATTGGCATGCCGGTTGCCGACCGCCGACGGTCGCACACGTTCTATCGTGAGGCGCTCGGCCTCGAGCCGGTCGGCGAGCCGGCCGAGGATGGGGTTCCGGAGCCCAGTTCGTGATCAACGACGGCGTTCGGGTCATGTTCATCCCGACCGGCGGCTTTGGCTGGGTCATCGGCGATCGCCCGGTCGCTGAATCCGGGGCCAGCGAGTGCGTACTGACGCTCCCCGTCGCCACGCCCGCCGACGTTGACCAGATGATCACGCAGGCCCGCAAGGCCGGGGCAACGGTCATCACCACCCCTGGGCGGCAGCCCTGGGGTTACGCGGGCGTATTCGCCGATCCCGACGGCCACGTCTGGATGGTCAGTGTGCAGTCCTGACCTGCGATCAGCGCCGGCTCGCCCGAGCTCGCTCACAGCCGCACAAACCGCCGGCCGGACAGCACCGTCACCGACGGTAGGGCGGGACACATGGCAGCCCTCTCCTCGTCCACTCCACCGACACCGTCGCTTGTCGAGTGACCCCACACCCGTCCCATACCAGACAGAATCCAGCTTCTGTCTGGTATGGAGCTTTTGTCGCATATTGAACGCCTCGCCGGATTATTGACCGAGACCATCCGGCGCGCTTCGCGGCGCAATACCCTGAGATTGTGGCTCTGACCAGGCTTTTGGCCACACCGCACTGGCGGCACCTCGCCCTTCGAGACGCCGTCTTCGTCTCTGAAGTACGCCGCACCGTCGTCCCGGGCTACTACTGGGACCCGTCGTCCTACTACCGCTACGTCGATCCGCTGGTCCGGTTCTTCCGGGAAGAGATCGAGTACTCCTCTTACCGGAACCGTTGGAACCGCGATCACCCGATCGACACCGTCGAGATAGCCGCCGACAGGGAGTCGATCCTGCATGGATGAGTGGATGCCGAACGAGTACCCCCGGCTCGTTCTCGATACGGCTCAGTACGCTGCTCGTCTCCAGGCCGATAACCGTACTGGGCGTTGCTTCATCTGTGATCTCGTCGAGGACGAGAACAACGAGCCGGGTGCCCTGATCTATCGAGATGAGTTGTGCGTGGTGCTCTTCCCCAACGCACCACGCCTGCTCGGCTACACCATGTTGGCCCCACGTGAGCATCACACCGGCGTCGTCGCGGACTTCACCGAGGATGACTACGTCGCTCTCCAGCGCCGGGTCCATCGCCTCGGCAGGGCTCTCACCGCTCTGGTGTCGACAGAACGGCTTTACATCTTCAGCTTCGGCAGCCACCAAGGGGTCGCCCACGTCCACTGGCACGTGGTCCCACTGCCGCCGGGGGTTCCTTTCGAAGAACAGCAGTTCAACGCGGTCAACCGGCCTGACTACCTGCAAATCCCCGCCAAGGACCAAGCAGCGCTGGCCAAACGGATCGCGGCGGCGATGGCCAGCCACGATCAGTGACGCCAGGATCCCTTCCGCTGATCTGCCTCATAATCAACGAGACAGGACACTCACCAAGGTGGCCCCGCGCTGCCATGGCACCTACTGATGGCCGCTGGAGAATCCACTGAACAGCGACGGAACCACTCATTCCATCGAGATGCGCCCGACTTTTCGCGGGCGACACGCCATGCGCGTTCATCCGGCGGTGTCGGATGCCGGTGTCAGCTGGGGCTGGGGCTGGGGCTGGGGCTGGGCGAGGTTGTCCATTATCAGTCCGAGGGTGAACTCGAACCGGTCGTGTCCGGTGCCGGAGGTCAGCTCAGCGGCATAGCGTCGGGTCTGCGGAAACGTGTCGGCCGGCAGTGCGGTGAACCGGCGGATCAGTTCCTCGCGGTCAAGGACCCATTCCTGGTTTGGGTGTCTGCGCCGCTGCTGGACCAGCGACTGCTCCAAGGCGTAGGCGCTGACGTAGAGAGACAGAGCATCGAGCACCCAGGCGGCGCTCCGCGGTTCGATTCCGCCGGCGAGCAGGATCGCCAATAGCCCCTCCTTGACCCGCAACGTGGAGAGGTTGGTCGGGACTACGCCCAGCGCGGCACGGGAGACTCCGGGGTATTTCAGGTACTGGTCGCGGATCTGCGCGTACACGTCGAGGATCTGCTTGCGCCACGTGGCCGGGTCCGGTTCGGGCAGCACGACCTCGGAGCAGAGCCGGCCGACAAGCAGATCGTCGAGGTCCTCTTTGCTGACGATGTGCGCGTACAGCGACGACGGCCCGGTGTCGAGTATCGCGGCGACTCGACGGATGGTCAGTGCGTCGTAGCCCTCGGCTGCCACGACCTGCAGGGCGGCGTCAGTGATCCGGTCGACCGTGATGGGCTTCTTGCGTGGTGACGTCTCCGGGGGCTCCCCCGCGGGCTGGGCGTGACGAGCTGCTCGGCGTTGCCGGGGATCGGAGGGCATACCGATCATTATAGCTTGACACGAACTAAGTTCTCCAAGCAGAGCTTAGTTCGTTCATATAGAACTAAGTTCGTATCCGCGTGGTTCGCGTACCCCCTGCTCAGGTCCTGAGCAGGGGGTACGCGAAGTCTGTTCAGGAGATGTGATGCGAGTTTCCGTGATCGGAGCCGGTCTCGGAGGTCTGTGCTTGGCACAGGGTCTGCGTGGTGCCGGGATCGAGGCCGACGTCTACGAGCGGGACCCGGCGATCACCGCGCGGTTCCAGGGCTACCGGCTGGTGCTGAGCCCGGTGGGGTTCGAGGCGTTGCGCGGCTGTCTGCCGCTGCGCTGGCACCCGCTGCTGGACGCGATCGTCGGTGACGCCTATGCCGAGCGGCTGATCCTGGACCCGCAGCTGAACCGGATCGGCGAACTCGGCCCCGGTAGGACCGGGATCGTGATCGACCGGCAGGTGCTGCGGCACCTGCTGCTGACCGGACTCACCGTGCGCACCGGGGCCGCGCTGACCGGCTACGACGTGCTGGACGACGGCAAGGTCGAAGCACGGTTCGCGCACGGCGACCCGACCACCGCCGACCTGCTCGTCGGGGCGGACGGGGTCGGCTCCGCCGTCCGTGCGGTGCTCTCGCCGCAGACCACCGCGACCGACACCGGCACCCGGTTCGTCATCGGCCGTACGCCGCTGAGCGAGCGCTTTGCCACCCTGGCGCCGGCCTTCGGCTCGAAGATCGCCGGGGCCGGGGTGAGCCTGATGCTCGGAGCGATGCGTTTCCGTACCCCGCCGAAGCAGGCGGCCGAGGAACTGGCACCCGAGGTGACCCTCCCCGATATCCGCGACTACGTGCGCTGGGCGATGCTCCTGCCGCCGAACGGCTCGCTCGGCGCCCCGACCGCGCAGGAGGCCGTGCTGTCCAGAATGGAGGGCTGGCATCCGGAGCTGCAGGCGCTCATCGAGCAGGCCGACCCGGACAACAGCACCCTGCTGTCCATCCGGGTGGTCGAGCCCCGCGAGCGCTGGGCGCCCGGTCCGGTCACGCTCCTCGGAGACGCCATCCACGCCACCTCCCCGACCGGCGGCAACGGCGCGAACACCGCCCTGCGCGATGCCGACCTGCTGCGCCGCTGCCTGATCGAGGCCGTCGAGCGCCGCCGAGATCTCCTTGGAGCGGTCGGCGACTACGAGCGGCAGATGTTCGAGTACGGGGGCGAGGCCGTGCGCCACAGCCTCGCCGCGCTACCCGCCTTCGTCCCGAACCCGGAACGACCCGAGCCGGCATAGGTTCAGAACCTCCCAGCCACGCCCTCAAGGCCGAACGGCGCGTTTCCGGCACCTGCGGAACTGGACGCCGCCTGTCGCAGGGTCCGCGACGCCGGGGTCACCCTGACGGCGGCCGCGCACCACGCGGGTCCGGTGCGAGGAGTGGCAGGTCTCAGCGGTCCCGCGTGATGCGGTCCGAGCGGCGTGTCATCGGGGCAGGAGGACGATCCTGCCGCGGTTGGCGCGGGCCTCGATGAGGCGGTGGGCGTCGGCGGCGCGGTCCAGTGGCATGGCCTCATGGACGGCCGGGCGCAGCCGCCCGTCGCGGTACAGCTGCCACAGTTCTTGCTGGTGGCGCTCGTAGGTGGTGTACCGCCGGGCGGCCAGGTGCGCCATGGCGAACCCGATGACGGACAGGCCGCGCATGCGCAGCTCGTTGGTGTCGATCGTCCCGCCGGTCGCGTTGAACGTGACCAGGCGTCCCAGCGGGGCCAGGGATCGCAGCCCGGCGTCCTGGATCTGGCCGCCGACGCCGTCGAGGACGATGTCCACCGGTTCGCCCCAGTCGTCCTGGTCGTAGGTGACGACGTGGTGGGCTCCTTGTTCGCGGGCGAATCCGGCCTTGGCGGCGTCACCGACCGCGGCCGTCACCCGTTCGGCGCCCAGTGCCACGGCCAGCTGTACCGCCAGGTGGCCGACGCCGCCGGCGGCGGCGGTGACCAGGACGCTGTCGCCCTTGCCGAATCCGCCGGCGCGCAGGGCGCCCAGTGCGACCTGGCCGGCGCGCGTCAGCGCGAGCGCCGCCAGGTCGTCGACGTCGTCGGGCACGGTCGTCATCATGGGGGCCGGGACCGCGACGGTCTCGGCGTACGCGCCGCTGAAGGCGAGTCCGGCCACCCGCTCCCCCACCTGCCGGTCGGTCACTCCCCGGCCGATCCGTGTCACCCGTCCGACGATCTCACCGCCGGGGATGTGCGGGAGCGGCACGCCGGGGCGTCCGCGGGTGAGGCGGACGACCGGCAGTGTGACGCCGACGGCGTCGACGTCGATGAGGACCTCTCCCTCGGCGGGTTCGGGTGCGGGGAGCTCATCGACCCGCAGCACCTCCGGGCCGCCGTGTTCATGGAAGCGCACCGTGCGCATGCCTGACCTCCTTCGTCGGTCGTTGTGTCGGCGTGGGCCGGGCACCGCCCGGTCGGCGGTGCCCGGGGCGGGACCGCGTCACGGCGTGTTCCTGATCAGCATCCGGCCTCCTCTCCCCCAGGACTTCAACACTGTTGAAGTTCAACGGTGTTGAAGTCTGCGGGATACTGGCGGGGCTCGTCAACGGATTAACCGGGAGGGACACGGATGCGGCTGACCCGTGACCAGGTGGTCGCCGGCGGTCTCGACCTGCTCGACGAGGTCGGCCTGGACAAGCTGACGATGCGCCGGCTCGCTGCGGCGCTGGGCGTGCAGAACGGCGCGACGTACTGGCATTTCTCCAGCAAGCAGGCGCTGCTGGAGGCGATGGCCGACCGCATGCTCGAGGGTGTCACCAGCGCCGTGGACCCGGGCCTGCCCTGGGACGCGCGGGTCGCCGAGACCGCGCACCGCCTGCGGGGCGCGCTGCTGGCGCGGCGGGACGGCGCGCGGCTGTTCGCCGGGGTGTTCTTCCCGTTGCCCAACGCCCTGGCCTACGGCGATGCCATGACCGCCACGCTGCGAGAGGCGGGGCTGGCGCTCCGGGACGCCGTCTGGGCCGTGGACGCCCTGACCTACTACGTCGTCGGTCATGCGACCGAGGAGCAGCTGGCGGCCGCGCTGCCCGACGGCGGCCGGTCGGCCGTCGCGCGGCTGAGGTCGGCGCTCGACCCCGACCGTCATCCGGCCCTGCACGCCGCGGCGGGCGACGTGGCGGCCCCGCATCCGCAGGAGCACTTCGGCTACGGGCTGGAGCTGCTTCTCAGCGGGATCCGCGCCCGGCTGGCCGGGCCCGTGCCCTGACCGGCGGGTCGCGCGAACGCCGCCGCGCGCGGGCCGCGCCCCGCCCGTCCGCCCGGTGGGGCGGTCTTCTGTCGTAGGGGGTCGGTAAGGTCCGGCGGGTGCGTCCTGCCGATGTTCAACGGATCACCGTGGAAGAAGCCGCGGATCGTTACGCGGAGATGGTGCGGGCCAAGACCGTCACCGGTGCGCTGGCGGCGAGCACCGCGGAGATCTACACGCGTGACGTCCACACGTTCGCGGTCCTCGCCGGCGGGGACCGGGTGCTGGACGATCTGACCGGTGAGGACGTCGATGAGGTGCTGCTGAGGTTCGCCCGCAAGCCGGACGGGCGCCGGAAGGCGCCCGTGGCCGCCGACGGGTCCGTTCCGCTGCAGAGCGCGCACTCCCAGGCGCGGTTCCGCCGGTCGGTGTCGGCGTTCTTCCGGCATGCCGCCGTGGCCGGGTGGGTGCAGCTGAACCCGATGCGGGCGGTGACGGTGACGTCGCGGCAGCGGGGTGGTCTGCGCCCGGAGCGGCGCGCCCTGACCCGGGAGCAGGCGGAGGGGCTGCTGGGCACGGCGCGGGTCCTGGCGTCGGCGGGGCCGGAGGAGGGTAAGCGGGCCGATCAGCGCACCGAGCTGCGTGATGCTCTGATCGTGTTGCTGCTGGCGACGGTCGGGCCGCGGGTGTCGGAGCTGACGCGCGCGGACGTGGACCATTTCTTCACCAATGACGGCGTGCGTTACTGGCGGATCTTCGGCAAGGGGGGCCGCACGCGTGACGTGCCGCTCCCCCGGGGTGTCGCGCAGGTGCTGGACGCCTACCTGGCGCAGCGGCGCGCCCGGATGGTGGAGACTCCGGCGTTGCTGCTGTCGTGGCGGGGGCGCCGGCTGGCGCGCGGGGACGTGCAGGGGGTGATCGACCGGGTGCTGGCGCGGGTCGATCCGGATCGGCGGCGTTCGGTGACGCCGCATGGGCTGCGGCATACGACCGCGACGCATCTGCTGGCCGCGGCGACGGACATGGACGCCGTACGGCGGGTGCTGGGGCATTCGGATCTGTCGACGCTGGGCCGGTACCGCGATGAGCTGCCCGGGGAGCTGGAGGCGGCGATGCGTGCCCATCCCCTGCTCGGCGACCGGGAGGCCGGCGGCCCGCGGTAGCGCGTGGCCGCCGCGGGCGGCGCCGTCCTTCTGGTCGCGCCGGCCGGGGGCGGGTCGCGGCGGTGAGGTCACGGTGCGGCCGGGCCTCGCGGGCGGCGGGCCGGGGATCCCGGTCATCGCGGGTTCTCGTTGGCGCGTGCGCTGCGGACCGCCAGTGCGGCCGCCAGGGCGCAGGCGCCGCCGAGTCCCAGGACGGCCTGGAGGGTGAGCGAGTCGACGATGACGCCGCCGGCGAGTGCGCCCAGGCCGATCGACAGGTTGAACACCGCGACCCACAGGGAGGAGGCCGCCTCCACGGCGTGCGGCGCGCTCTTGATCATCCATGTTTGCAGGCCGACCGACACTCCGCCGTAGGCCAGGCCCCAGGTGATCAGCAGTGCGGCGCCGCCGACGGGTGTGCTGCCCAGCAGCAGGTAGAGCGGCATCGCGGCGGCCAGGGTCACGGTGATGACCAGCACGGTCCGGTGCGGGTTGCGCGCCAGTGCGGCGCCGGCGATGAAGTTGCCGGCCATGCCCGCCAGGCCGAAGGCGAACAGCAGCGGGCCGACGAGTCGTTCATCGATCCCCGACAGTTTCTGCAGTGCCGGGCTGATGAAGGTGTAGGCCGAGAAGTGGCCGGTCACGATGAGGAATGTCGCGAGGATGCCGACGCGTACGCCGGGGTTGCGGAACTGCTCGGCCAGGAGCCGCGGGCGGACGGGTCGGGAGGCGGCCAGCGGCGGCAGTACGGCCAGCAGGGCGAGCAGGGCGATGAGTGCCAGGGCGCTCAGCGCCGCGAAGGCGATCCGCCAGCCGGAGAACCCGCCGAGCAGCGTGCCGATGGGGACGCCGAACACGTTGGCGGCTCCGACGCCGCCGAAGATGATCGCGGTGGCCCGTGGCACGTTCGCGGTGGTCACGAGCCGGACGGCCAGGCTGCTGGCGACGGCCCAGAAGCCTCCGATCGCCACTCCGACCAGAATCCGGGAGGACACGAGGACGGCGAAGCTCGGTGCCAGGGCCGAGGCCGCGTTGGCGAGTGTCATCAGCCCCATCAGGCCGAGCAACAGGAACCGCCGGTTCATTCGGCCGACGAGCACCGGGACCAGGGGTGCTGAGACCGCGGCGACCAGGCTGGGCACCGTCACCATCAGTCCGGCCGTCCCTTCGGAGACCGACAGGGCCGATCCCACGTCGGTCAGCAGCCCGATGGGCAGTTGCTCGGCGGTGACCAGCAGGAATGTCCCCAGGGCCACCGCGGTGACGGCCGGCCAGCGATTCCTGTGCGGGGCCTGTCGGCCGGTGGCCTGGGCGGTGGCTTGTTCTGTGGGCGTCACGGGTACCTCCTCCACTCGTTTGGGAGCGATCGCTCCCATATGCTGGAATGGGGACCCTAGTATGGGAACGATCGCTCCACAAGTCGGGTATGGTGACGGGCATGGCACGACCCCGGCAGTTCGACGAGCAGGAAACGGTCATCCGGGCGACCGACCTGTTCTGGCGTCGCGGCTACAACGCCACCTCGGTGCGTGATCTCGGCGCCGAACTCCAGCTCACTCCCAGCAGCCTGTACCGGACGTTCACCGACAAGCACACGCTGTTCCTGCGCGCGCTCGACCACTACCGGGCCACCGACTCCGCGCAGGCCGAGCAGCGGCTGGACGCCGCCGGCCGCCCGGTCCGCCGGGTACTGCGGGACTGGATGCTGTGGTTGGTCTCCTGCCCGTCCGACGGCGAGCCCGGCCGAGGCTGCTTCGTGGTCAACACGGCGACCGAGCTCGGCACCACCGACACCCAGGTCCGTCAGCGGACCGAGGCCGCCTTCGAGGTCACCCGCCAGGCACTGCGATCCCTGCTGCGCGAGGGCCGGGACAACGGCGAACTGCCCACCGACCTCGACCTCGACGCCGCCGTGGAACTGCTGTTCACCACGGTGCTCGGACTGCGGGTACGAGAACGCGCCGGCCACGACCCCGAACGCCTGGCCACCGCGATCGACGCGGTGATCCAGACCCTGGGACCCACACGGTGAACCGGTCGCCGGCAACGGCGCGGTCCACCGCACCCGGCGATGGAACCCGGGCGAGCACAGGTCAGGCCGCCAGGACCTCCTCGACGCCCCGGCGCAGCAGACGAAGGCCCTCGGGGATGCGCTCGGCCGGGATCATGCCGTACCCCAGCACCAGGCCCGCCTGAGGCCGGTCGGCGCAGTAGGCGGCCAGGGTCTCGACGGTGACGCCGAGGCGGCGGGCCGTGACCTGCACGGCGCGCAGGTCGGCGGGCACGTCCGGAGCCAGGCGGGCGCACAGGTGCAGGCCGGCGGTCGAGGGCACTGGGGTGAGCAGACCGGCCAAGCCCTCCCCCAGCGCCGTGGTCAGACGCTCGTGGCGGGCGGCGTAGACGCGGGTGGCCTTGCGGACGTGACGGGACAGCTCCCCGGAGTCGATGAGGCGGGCCAGAGCGGCCTGGGCGGCCGGGTCGCCGTGCCAGTCGGTGAGCTGCCGGGCCGCGCGCAGCGCCGTTCGCAGCGCGGCCGGGGCCACCAGGAACCCGGCGCGCAGCACCGGGGACAGCGTCTTGGAGAACGTCCCGACGTAGACGACCCGCCCGGTGCGGTCGAGGCTCTGCAGAGGCTGCAGGGGCCGGGCGGAGAACCGGAACTCGCTGTCGTAGTCGTCCTCGACGATCACCGAGCCGTGACGGTCGGCCCAGGCGAGCAGCGCGGTGCGGCGGGCCGCCGACATCGGGACGCCCAGCGGGAACTGGTGGGAGGGCGTCACGTACACGACGCGGGCGCCGTCCGGGAGCGCGGTGACCACCAGGCCCTCCGCGTCGACGGGCACGCCGGTGACGCGGGCGCCCAGGGTGCCGAACAGGCGCCGCGCCGGCGGGTAGCCGGGCTCCTCCACGGCGACGTGGTCGCCGGGGGCGATGAGGACGCGGGCGAGCAGGTCCAGGGCCTGCTGGGCGCCCTGGGTGATGAGCACGTCCTCGGCGTCGGCGCGTACGGACCGGGACACCCCGACGTACCGGGCGATGGCGGCGCGCAGCGCGGGGTGCCCGGCGGGGTCGCCGTACCCGGCGACGCGCAGCGCCGAGGAGCGCAGTTCCGCGGTCAGCAGACGCCGCCAGGTCGCCAGCGGGAACAGGGCGCTGTCGGGCACGCCGACGCCGAAGTCGTACGGGGCCGGCGGGCCGGTGGGGTGCGGCGCCGGGGTGAGTGCGTCCCAGGGCGGGTGGGGACGCACGGTGCCGCCGGCCGGCGCGGCGCGGCGCCGCAGGCGGGCGCGCTGGGCGTCGCCGACGTAGGTGCCCGATCCGACGCGGGCGACCAGGAATCCCTCGGCGGTCAGGCGCTCGTAGGCGACGCAGACGGTGTTGCGGGAGACCTGAAGGCGGCGGGCGAGTTCACGGCTGGGCGGCAGGCGCTCGCCGGGGCGGAGCCGGCCGTCGAGGATCGCCTCCAGGAGCTGGTGGTAGATGCGAGCGGCCAGGTCACCGGGGCCGTCCAGGGCGATGTGCAGGTCCACGTCCCTATATTGGCCCGTTCGACCGGGCGGCCATTGGCTCTTCCGGCGGCCAATCGGCTGCGGTTCGCTGGCCGAGGGTCACCGGGTGGCGTGCCCGCCCGGTCGAGGTGAGGAGCGGCGCGAGATGTTCCGTATCGTGGCGGGTTCCGGGCCGGCGCGGACGCTGGCCCGGGCGCAGCTGGTCGGTTCGGTGGGCGATGGGGCGTTCTACGCCTGCTCGGTGCTGTTCTTCACGCGCGTGATCGGGCTGTCGCCCACGCGGGTGGGGTTCGCGCTGACGCTGGGGTGGGCGGTCGGCATGCTCGCCGGGGTTCCGCTGGGGCGGCTGGCCGACCGGTGGGGACCACGCCGTACGGCGGTGGCGCTGGCGGGTGCGACGGCGGGGACGCTGGCCGCGTTCCTGGTGGTGCGGTCATTCCCGCTGTTCGCGGTGACCTTCGCCGCGTACGCGTGCGGTCAGGCGGGGCTGACGGCGGCGCGGCAGGCTCTGCTGGCGGGCCTGGTGCCGGCCGGTGAGCGCACCGGCGTACGGGCGGGGGTGCAGTCGGCGTCGAACGCGGGCCTGGCCGTCGGCGCCGGGCTGGGCGCGCTGGCGCTGTGCTTCGGGACGCGGCCGGCGTATCTGGCGGTGTTCGGGATGGACGCGGTGGGGTTCGGGGCGGCCGCGCTGATCCTCGCGCGGCTGCCGGAGGCGCCGGTCGTGCCGCGGGTGAACGGCCCGCGGCCCGCCGTGCTGCGGGACCGGCCGTACGCGCTGGTCACGTTCCTGAACGCGGTGATGTACCTGAACATGCCGCTGCTGAGCCTGGGCCTGCCGCTGGGGGTGGTGCGGCGTACCGGTGCGCCGGCGCCGGTGGCGGCGGCGCTGCTGGTGGTCAACATGCTCAGCGTGGTGGTGTTCCAGGTGCGGGTGGCCCGGCCGGTGAGCGGGCCGGCGGCCGCGGCGCGGGCGACGCGGCGCGCCGGGACGCTGCTGGCGGCGGCGTGCGCGGTGTACGCGCTGTCGGGGGCTCGCGCGGGAGTCGTGGTGACGGTCGCGGTGCTGGTCGTGGCGGCCCTGTTGCAGGTGTTCGGTGAGATGCTGCAGGGCGCGGGCGGCTGGGAGCTGAGCTTCGCGCTCGCGCCGGAGGGCGGGCACGGGCAGTACCAGGGGTTCTACGGGATGGCGCCGCAGTTCGCGCGGATGGTGGGCCCGCTGGTGCTGACGACGCTGCTGCTGGGCTGGGGCGGGGCGGGCTGGCTGGTGCTCGGGGGCGTGTTCCTGGCGGCGGGGCTGGCGATGGGCCCGGTCACGCGGTACGCCACGCGGACCCGTACGGCACCGCGGGCCGGTGCGGGTGCGGGACGGCCGGTGGAGACTCCGGTCTGCGCGGGCGACCGGTGCTCGTAGGTGGGACGCGCGCCGCGGCCCACCCGGGGCCGCGCGGCACCATCGGCAGGGCGCCCCGGATGCGGCCGCCGCTGCGCGCGGGGTTTCGAGCGGGGTCTGTGGGCGTTACCGCAGTTGGTCGCGGCGGCGGGTCAGGTAGGCGGTCTCGGCGGTGTTGCCGGCCAGTTCGATGGCTTTGTCGTAGGCCGCGCGCGACTCATGACCGCGGCCCAGCCGGCGCAGCAGGTCGGCGCGAGTGGCGTGGTAGGCGTGATAGGCGGCCAACCTGTGCTCAAGACGGTCGACGGCGGCCAGGGCCGCCTGCGGTCCGTCGAGCTCGGCGACCGCGATGGCCCGGTCAGACCGCCGACCATGCGCAGCGTCAGCGCTACGCGGGTCTGCGTCGCCAGCGCCGGGTGACAGCAGGTGAAGATCAGCCGGAGCCGGTCGTCGTCGATGGCGCCGACGGGCTCGGGCGGGCCGGCGTCGTGGACGATCTGAGCCTCCTTGTGCTTGTCGGCGCGCCTGTTCTCGCGGCGGAGCCGGTCGATGGCCTTGCGGCCCGCGGTGGTGGTCAGCCAGGCGCCGGGGTTGGGGGGCACGCCGTCGGCCGGCCACCGCGCGACGGCGGCCGCGAAGGCCTCGGCGGCCGCCTCCTCGGCGATGTCGAGGTCACCGAAGCGCCTGGCCAGGGCGGAGACCACCCGGGCCCACTCCTCGTGGTGGGCCCGGGTGACCGCCTCCTCGACGTCGCTCACTGGAACGGCCGCACCTCGATCTTCCGATCGCAGATCTTCGACGCCTCGGTGGCGAGCTTGAGCGCCACATCCAGATCGGGGGCCTCCCACACCCAGACGCCGGCGAGGTACTCCTTCGACTCCACGAAAGGCCCGTCGCTGAACACCGCCTGCTCGCCCCGGTTGTCGATGACCGTGGCCGCGTCGGTGTCCGCGAGCCCGCCCGCGAAAGCCCAGTAGCCTTCGGCGATCAGTCGTTCGTTGAACGCGCTGATGGCAGGCTGCCTGTCCGTGCTGCCGGGATTGCTCTTGTCATCGATCACGGAAACCAGGTACCGCATCTGAAGGTCATCTCCTGTGGTGTCGGCGTGGTCCGGTGGTCAGGGACTTCATGGCGTTGGCGCATACCGCGGGCGCCCGGCCGGCCGGTAGACCTGGATCGTCACGCCCTTGGAGTCGACCCGCGACTCGACCAGGTCGAGCGCGAGATCCGGGCCCGCGTCGGGGAACAGCCGCGCGCCCTGGCCGAGAATCACCGGGACGGTGATCAGAGTCATCTCGTCGACCAGATCGTTCTCCAGCAGCCACCGGGTCAGGATGCCACTGCCGTGCACCTGCAGCTCACCTCCCGGCTCGGCCTTCAGTTCTCGGAGGCCGGCCGCGAGGTCTCCGGACAGGACGGTCGTGTTCGACCACGCCGGATCGGTGAGCGTGGTCGACGCCACGTACTTGGGCCGTGTGTTCAACGCTTCCACGACGGACTCCCAGCCAGGGGCATCCTGGACCGTGAGGCTCCCCCATGAGCCGGCGAACAGCTCGTAGGCCCGCCGCCCGAACAGGAAGGCCTCGGCGCGCCGGTAGGTCCGGTTGATGAACGCGTGGGTCTCGTTGTCGCCCTTCCCCCGCGCCCATCCGCCGCGCTCGAGTCCGTTCCTGCGGTCATCCGACGCGCCGCCGTTTCCCTGCATCACTCCATCGATGGTGACCTGAGTCATGGTCGTCAGCTTCATGATCGCGGTTCCTCTGCCCTGGCGCCGCCCCTCTCGGGCGTCCTCACCCCTGCTACGAACACCACCGCCCCGACCCGACACCGCCTCCCGGACTTCTTTGAAAAACTTTCCGGGACACCGGTCCTCAGCGCTCCGGCAACACGACAGTTCCGTAGCGACAGCGCTTCACTGCCCCGCCCAGCACAACTCCGGGCCTGTGGAAAACCCGGCCCCGGGCCGCCCGGCGAATGCCGCGCCGCGCCATCATCCGGGCGACCGGCTGGGGATGACGCTGTGGACGACCCCTCTCAGTGGGAGTCCGTCACCAGCCGCACGCCCAGCCCCACCAGCACGACACCGGACACCTGCTCCATGCGCCGCCGCACACGCGGTCCGCGCAGCAGCCGCCCGGCACGCCCCGCCAGCCAGATCACCCCGAGATACCAGGCGACATCGACCAGCGCCCACACCACCACCAGCAGCGCCAGCATCGGCGGGACGGCGACCCCGTGCGGCACGAACTGCGGCAGGAACGACACCGCGAACACCCCCGCCTTGGGATTGGCGGCGTTGGTCAGCACCCCCAGCCGGAACAGCCGCCCCCGCGAAACCGCCGGCGCTGGGACGTCCTCCTCCCCCGCCGGCGCGCCCTCCCGCCGCGCCCGCCACAGCGCCCGCGCCCCCATCCAGATCAGGAACACCGCACCGGCGACACGCATCACGTCATAGGCGATCCGGGAGGCCAGCAGCAGCGTCGACAGGCCGAACACCGCCGCCACCCCCCACAGCAGCACCCCGATCTCGTTGCCCAGCATCACCGCCACACCCGCCCGGCGACCGGACCGCACCGACTCGCGTACGATCACCGCCGTGCTGGGCCCGGGCACCATCGCGACGAGGAACGCCGCGCCGACGAACACGAGCAGACTCTGCAGCATGCCGTCATGATCACGGCCGCGTATCGGCACCGGCAACCCGTTAACGGTGGCTGAGGCACCTACCGGAACGTGGCCGCCGACGATCGGGGGCGGTCAGGTCTTGCTGGTGAACAGTCGGTCGAGGTGCTGGTCGACGGCGGTCAGGGCCTCTTGGGGCTCGATCACGTTCAGTTCGATGAGCGGAGTCAAGCCGGTGAGTGCCAGGAGCAGGTCGGTCTCTGTCACCGGGTCACGGTCGGAGCCGATGTGGCCATCGGTGATCGCCTGGCGGACGATCTGCCCGACGAGGTCGCGGCCGTGAGCCAACCCGTCGCGTGCGCGTGTATGGATGTTCGCGTCGTGCAGCGCCTCCAGGACATAGGCGGCGCTCATCCGGCTCGTCGCGCGTGCGTCGGGATGTAGAGGGAGCATCTCCGCGAGCATCACTCGGAGCACGTCACGGGGGTGTGGGGGGTTGCCGAGTTCTCTGACGCCTTCGGCGACGCGTCGTGATGTCTGTTCGGACGCGAAGTCCATGGCGAAGACCAACATCTCCTCTCGGGTGGCGAAGTAGTGCTGCACCGCGCCGTGGGAGATGCCCGCTTCCTGGGCGACTTCGCGCACGCTCGCGTGCGCGATGCCGCGTTGTTCCACTACGCGCCACAGCGCTCGGGCGATCGTCTCGCGGCGTTCGCGGTGGTCCACCTGCTTGGGCATCGTCGCTCCCCGTTCCAATACAGTTGACATATTACATCTGACCGATAAAAGCTGGAGTCCGGCCGCGGAGGAAGGGTGTGGCATGTCCGAACAACCAAGGGCACGGACCGCGGAGGGCCTCGTCGAAGGGCGCCGGCAGGGAGAGCATGCGGTGTTCCGTGGCATCCCCTATGCTCAGCCGCCGGTCGGACCGCTGCGCTTCCAGGCACCTGCCCCGGTCAAGGGGTGGGACGGGACGAGGCAGGCGATCGAGTTCGGCCCCGTGGTTCCGCAGGCGGGACCGACGGCCGAGACCTCAATCGGGAACGACTGGCTCACGCTCAACGTCAGCACCCCGGCCCTGGGGACGGCCGGGCTGCCCGTGCTGGTGTGGATCCACGGTGGCGCCTACATCGCGGGGGCCTCCAGCGACCTGATGTACGACCCTGCGGCCCTGACCAGCGCGGGCCTGGTCGTGGTGAGCATCAACTACCGGGTGGCGGTCGAGGGTTTCGCTCTCATCGAGGGCGCCCCGGCCAATCGCGGATTTCTCGACCAGATCGCGGCCTTGGAATGGGTACAGCGCAACATCGCCGCTTTCGGCGGAGACCCTGACCAGGTCACGGTGGCGGGACAGTCCGCCGGGGCGGGGTCGATCGCGGCCCTGCTGACGATGAAGCGGGCGCGCGGGTTGTTCCGCAGGGCCATCGTGCACTCGGTGCCGGGATCGCTGTGCACCCGCGCGCTGGCGGAAGAAGTCGCCGCCGCGCTCGCGGGCCGGGTCGGTGCGGCACCTGACGCGCAAGCCCTGTCCGGCATCGACCCCCCGCGCCTGGCCGGCGAGCTCACCGCCCTTGGTGTCGACCTGCCCGGCCACCGCAAGAGTTGGGGTCGGCTCTCGCAGATCGGTGTCGCCGTGTGCCCGGTCCTCGACGGCGTGGTGCTCACCGAAACGCCCTGGAGGGCGCTGGCCGGCGGCGGTACGGGCGGAATCGAGCTCCTCGTCGGCCACACTCGCGATGAATTCCGGCTGTTCAGCGTCATGATGGGGCGGCTGGGCACCTTCACTGAGGACGAGGCCCATACGGCCCTGGAGCTGTTCGCCCCGGCACCAGACGGCGCCGACGCCTACCGTGCCGCCTACCCGCAGGCCACTCCTGAAGAGCTGCTCGAACTGGTGTACTCCGATGCCCTCTTCCGGATGCCCTCACTGCAACTGGCCCAGGCGAACCAAGCGGCTGGAGGCACGTCGTTTCTCTTCGAGCTGCAACTAGCGGCTCCGGTGTCCGGCGGAGTCCTGGGCGCCTGCCACAGCCTCGACGTTCCCCTGGTGTTCGCCACGTTGGGCAGCCCCGCCGGTCGACACCTCTTCGGCGACCGGCCAACGCCGGAGGTCTCGGCGGTATCCCGGGAGCTGCAGCGGGGATGGGTCCGCTTCGCCACGGCCGGCGACCCCGGGTGGCCCGCCCACCTGCCCGAGCGACGGCTGACTCGCGTCCTCGACATCGAGTCGAAGACCTTGCCTTACCCGGAAGAGGCCTCTCGCCGGATCTGGGAGCGACACGACCCGGCCCCCTTTGACCTCACGTAGACGAGGATCCAGTCCGCCTGGTCGATCCGCCGTCGACGCCGAGTACCTGGCCGGTGACCCGTTCGGCGTCGTCCCCTTAACGCGCGGGTTCAGCCGCCTCCGACGCCGGCCAGCGGGCCACCCGGAGGGTTGCCGCTGTCCTGGCTGCCGCTGGGCGTGGGCCGCGGGCTCCCCGGCGTGGACCGGCCCGGGGACGGCGACGGCCGCGGCGAGGTCAGCGACGGCGACGGCTCCGGGCTGCCCGGCGACGACGTGGGCGTCTCCGTCGGGATCGGCGGGGTCGGCTGCGTCGGCTCGCAGGAGAACAACAGAAGCACCAGCAACGCCAGCAACGCCAGCAACGCCGCCAGGGACAGCACCGCGGCGGCCAGCCCCTTCGAATCACCCAGCGCCGCCACCGGACCGGCGACCGGCGGGCCCTCGGCACCGACCGCCGGATCGACCGGGCCGGACACCCAGTGCGCCTGGAACTGCGGGCCCCGGCGGCTCCGGCCCGTCCACCCGCGCTGCGGCAGCACCGGCTCCAGGAACCGCTCCGCGCCCGGACAGCCCTCCTCGTACGTCGTCGCCACCCACGGCGCGCCGCCCTCGGTCAGCGCCGCGATCACCGGAGCGGGCCGGCCCGCTCCGGGCTCCGGCAGCGCCCGCGGCACCGAATCCGGGGCCGGCGTCTCACGCGCGATCGCCGCGCGGAACCGGTCCCGGGCGGCGGCGTCACCGGCCGCGGCGGTGGTCAGCAACGCCACCGTCACCGATCGGCCGTTCGGGTCGGTGCCCAGGTAGACGATTCCGGCGACGGACTCGCGCAGCCGGGAGCGCAGCCGGAACGGCCCCAGCTCGGCTGGATCGCCGACCTGCAGCGGTTTGGGCATCGGTGCCCCCTCCCCCGGCGTGACCGTGTCGCGCGCGACACCCTAACAGCTAGGGGATCAGACGACTTTTCGCCTGAATCGCATAGGGTCGTCAGCGTCGGCGCACGCCCCTGACCCGAGGGAATAGATGACGATCGCCATAGGTGACATCGAAGAGGCGGCGGCTCTGCTGCAGCAGAGCGTGGCGGAGGTCAAAAAGGTCATCGTCGGCCAGGAGCACATGGTCGAGCGCATGGTCATCGCCCTGCTCGCCCGCGGCCACTGTCTGCTCGAAGGTGTTCCCGGTGTCGCCAAGACCCTCGCCGTCGGCACCCTGGCCACCGTCGTCGGCGGGTCGTTCGCCCGCCTGCAGTTCACCCCCGACCTGGTGCCCTCCGACATCGTGGGGACCCGGATCTACCATCCGTCCACCGAACAGTTCGACGTGGATCTCGGCCCGGTCTTCGTCAACTTCGTCCTCGCCGACGAGATCAACCGAGCCCCGGCCAAGGTGCAGTCCGCGCTGCTGGAGGTGATGGCCGAGCGTCAGGTGTCCCTCGGCGGGCGGACCCACCCGCTGCCGAAGCCGTTCGTGGTGATCGCCACGCAGAACCCCATCGAGTCCGAAGGCGTCTACCCGCTGCCCGAGGCGCAGCGAGACCGGTTCTTGATGAAGGTCAACGTCGCCTACCCCGGCGCGAGCGAGGAGATGCAGATCCTGCAGCGGATGAGCGTCGACCCGCCGGACGCGGCGCGGATCCTCGACCCCGACGACCTCATCGCGTTGCAGCGCGCCGCCGACGAGGTCGCGGTGCACGAACTGGTCGCCGACTACATCGTGCGGCTCGTGATGGCCACCCGCGAACCGGAACAGTACCGCCTGCCCGACCTCAAAGGCGTCATCGAGATCGGCGCCAGTCCCCGCGCCACGCTCGGTCTCGTCGCGTCCGCCCGCGCGCTGGCGCTGCTGCGCGGGCGCGACTACGTGCTGCCCGACGACGTCCGCGCCGTGGCCGTCGACGTGATGTCCCACCGGGTCCTGCTGTCCTTCGACGCCGTCGCCGACGGCGTCGACCCCGTCACGGTCGTCGAGCGGATCCTGGCCACGGTCCCGCCGCCGCGCGTGGTCTGGAACCACCAGCACGCCTCATGAGCAGATCAGCGAAGCTCAGCCGGCTCGCGCCCGAGCAGTCCCTGCGGCGGCTGGAGCTGAAGGTGACGCGCCGCCTCGACGGGCTGCTGCACGGTGAGCACCTGGGCCTGCTGCCCGGGCCCGGCAGCGACCTGGCCGAGGCCCGCCTCTACCAGCCCGGTGAGGACGACGTCCGGCACATGGACTGGGCCGTCACCGCCCGCACGACCGTCCCGCACGTACGGGACCTGATCGCCGACCATGAGCTGGAGACATGGGCGCTGGTCGACATGTCGCCCAGCATGGACTTCGGCACCGCGCGGATGACCAAACGCGACCTGGCCGTCGCGGCACTGGCCGCCGTCGGGTTCCTCACCGCCCGCCTCGGGGACCGGCTCGGCGCCTACATCATGCACGGCGGTCCGGTGCGCCGCCTGCCCGCCCGCACCGGCCGCGCGGCCACGTACGCGCTGTTGCAGGCGTTGCTGGACGCCCCCCGCGCATCGGGCGGCGGGCCCGGCCCACGCCTGGCCGAGGGGATCTCCGGGCTGGCCCGCGGCCAGGTCAAACGGGGCCTGCGCGTGGTCATCTCCGACTTCCTGGACGGGCAGGAGAGCGCGGGCGGGGAGCTGGCGTGGCAGCGTCCGCTGCGCCGTCTCGCCGCCCGCAACCAGGTGATCGCCGTGGAGATCATCGACCCGAGAGAGCTGGACCTGCCCGACGTCGGGCCGGTGATGATGACCGACCCGGAGACCGGCGAGACCCGCGAGATCATCCTGTCGCGCCGGGTCCGTGCCGCGTACGCGGCCGCGGCGGCCACCCAGCGCGCCCGGATCCGCGAGGCGATCCGCGGCAGCGGGGTGTCTCATCTGGTGCTGCGCACCGACCGGGACTGGATCACCGACGTGGCCCGGTTCGCGCTGCAGCAGCGGCGCGTCGCGGGCCGTCCGCAGCCGGGAGGAGCCCGCCCATGACCTTCCTGTCTCCCGGCCGTCTGTGGCTGCTGGCGCTCGTGCCGCTGCTGGTCGGCGCGTACCTGCTGATGCAGGCCCGCCGGCGGCAGGCCGCGGTGCGGTTCTCCAACCTGGCGCTGCTGTCGCAGATCGCGCCGCGCCGCCCGGGGTGGCGCCGGCACCTGGCGGCGACGCTGTTCCTGCTCTCGGTGGTCTTGATGACGGTCGGGTTCGCGCGGCCCGCCAAGCCCGTGAAGGTGCCGCGGGAGCGCGCCACGATCATCGTGGCGATCGACGTGTCCCTGTCGATGAAGGCCACGGACGTCGCCCCGACCCGCCTGGACGCCGCCAAGGCCGCGGCGAAGAAGTTCGTGCAGGACCTGCCGATGCGCTTCAACGTCGGCCTGGTCAGCTTCTCCGGCAGCGCCTCCGCCGTGGTCGCCCCGACCTTCGACCGGGAGGCGGTGGGGCACGCCGTCGACGGGCTGCAGCTGGGCAAGGGCACCGCGATCGGGGAGGCGGTGTTCACCTCCCTGCAGTCGATCCGGTCGTTCGACGCCCGCGCGAACCAGGACCCGCCGCCCTCGCACATCGTCCTGTTGTCCGACGGCGACAACCAGAGCGGCCGGTCGGTCACCGAGGCCGCCGCCGCGGCCCGCGCCGCGAAGGTACCGGTGTCGACGATCGCGTTCGGCACCCCGTACGGCACCGTCGACATCGACGGGGAGACCGTGCCGGTGCAGGTCAACAAGACCACGCTGCGCAACCTCGCGCACGACACGTCCGGCAAGGCGTACGAGGCGCAGGCCGGGTCCGAGCTGTCGGAGGTGTACCGGCACATCGGCAGTTCGCTGGGGTACCGCATCGAACGCCAGGAGGCGGCCTCGCAGTACATCTTCGGCGCGCTGCTGCTGGCCCTGACGGCCAGCGGGCTGTCACTGGTGTGGTTCCAGCGCCTGCCCTGACCGGCCGCCCGGCCGCCGTTCCGGGGTTCAGCCGCGCCGGGAGGCCGGGCGGACGCCGCGCGCGACGTACCCGATGATGCCCAGCAGGACCAGGACGCCCAGGCCGTCGGACAGCCCCTCCCACAGGCTGCCGAACAGGCCGTGCCCGGACAGGAACACGTAGGTCGCGAACACCGTGAGCGCCGTGCCCGCGGCCGGGACCGCGGCGTACGACCACGGGTGCGCCTGTGCCCACGCCCGCGCGCGGTCATGGCCACGGCGCAGCAGCGCGCCGCCGGCGCCGATGAGGAAGAACACCGACAGGCCGAGGGCGATCGGGGCGGCAAGGCTCAGGTGCCAGCCCAGCAGGTGCAGGGCGAAGTCGGCCAGGCCGACCGCCGCGCCCCCGGCGAGCGCGAGGGCCCAGGGCCCTTCGGAGGCCGCCGACATGGCGATCCAGGTCGTCTCCGACCGGCTCGGTACATCCGGTTGATGCGTCATATCGCGATGATGCGCCAGGATCGGCGCGAAGGCCATCGGGGATTCCCCCGACCCGCCCCTGAGGTCACCCCCAGCCGAACGCTGGTACGGTCAGCCGACGTGGGGGAGCACTACTTCGCGCGACAGCCGCAGGCGGACAGCAGACCGGGCACCGTCGACCTCGTCCTGCCCGATCTTCACCTGCGGCTCGCCACCGACCGGGGGATGTTCTCCCCCGACCGCGTCGACCCGGGCACCCGCGTGCTGCTGGAGACCGTGCCCCCTCCCCCGCCGCGGGGAGACCTGCTCGACCTGGGCTGCGGCTACGGGCCCATCGCCCTGACCATGGCCAGCCGATCGCCGCAGGCGATGGTGTGGGGCGTGGACGTCAATGAGCGTGCTCTGACCGTCGCGGAGCGAAATGCCCAAACCGCCGGCCTTGACAATGTAAGGTTCAGTTTGGCCGACCGGATCGACTCCGAACTGCGGTTCGCCGCGATCTGGTCGAACCCACCGATCCGCATCGGCAAGCAGGCCCTGCACGCGCTGCTGGAGACCTGGCTGGCCAGGCTCGCTCCCGGCGGACGCGCCCACCTGGTCGTGCAGAAGAATCTCGGCTCCGACTCCCTGCAGCGCTGGCTCACCGACCAGGGTCACCCGACCCAACGCCTCTCCTCCCGCGCCGGGTACCGCGTCCTGGCCGTCGACCCGAAGGAACCATCGTGACCACGGACGCGCGCCGGCAACTGCGCCCCACCGACGTCAAGCGCCTGAACCGTACGTGGCGCAGGCGCACCGAGGACCGCCTCGCGCTGCTCGTCGAGTCGGTGACCCAGCCGTTCAACATCGGCTCCATCACCCGCTCCGCCGCGGCGTTCGGCGTCGACCACGTGTGGCTGGCCGGCAACGCCACTCCCCCGACCCACCCGAACGCCCGCAAGACCGCGCTCGGCACCGAACGCCTCATCACCTGGGAGCCTCCCGTGCCGATCGCCGACGCCGTGCGCGCCGCGCGCGAGGACGGCTTCCGGATCGTGGCGATCGAGCTGACCGGCGACGCGACGCCCCTGCACGAGGCGCCGCTGGACGGTGACGTCTGCCTGGCCGTCGGCGGAGAGGACCACGGCTGCTCCCCCGCCCTGCTGGCCGCCGCCGACGCGGTCGCCTACATCCCCCAGATCGGGCGGGTCGGATCCCTCAACGTCGCCGTCGCCACCGCCATCGCCCTGGCCGAGGCCCGCCGCCGCGAGTGGGCCCGCTGACCGGCGGCCGTCCCGCCCGCGCGGCCGCGTCGGCCGGAGCCCTGCCGGGCCGGTTCCCGGGAGCCGGCCGATCAGCCGAGTGGCACGACGATTCCGCCACCGTGGTCGCCCCTCTGCGCCTCGTCCAGCATGAGCGCGGCCACGGAGGCGCGGGAGATCCGGGGCGGCAGCAGGGGGCGTCGTAGCTCCGCGAGCGGCACGACGCGGCGTCCGGGTTCGATGGGCCCGTCGGTGAGGTCCGGAGCATGGAACACCGTGGCACCGGCGTCCAGGGCGATCTGGTCGGCCTCGGCCTTCTCGGCCAGTTCCGCGCCGACGAACATCCGCATCACCGCCGAGTAGATCAGCCCGCCCGCGCCCTTCGACGCGCCCGATCCCAGTGCGCCGAGCCACACCGTGCGAACGCGAGCCGCGGCGAGCACCCGGGCCCCGGCGACCAGCGCGCCCGGACGGTCGCCCTTGCTGATGCCGATGGCCGAGACGGCCACGTCGACGTCGTCCAGGTCTGGGAAGTCCCGCGGGGAGAGGACATCCGCCTGCCGGACGTCGACCTGCCGCGCCGTGGGCACGGTGACCCTGTCCGGGGTGCGCACGAGGGCCACGATCTCGTGCCCCCGTTCAAGCCCCTGGTCGACGAGCAGACGGCCGACCTTCCCGGACGCGCCGAGTACCGCGATGCGCATGATGATCCATCCTCTGGGTGAATGAGTGTTGGTGAGACAGGTGGACAGGTCGTACCGCGAGAGGGCCCGTGTCGAGATCGGCGGCGAGGCGATCTCGACACGGGCCGGTCCTAGGCGATACCGAACACGCGCTCGGCCGTGCGGTGACCGATCGCCGTCCGCTGATCGCCGGTCAGCGGCACGTCCCGCAGGAAGGCCACGGCAGCCGCCGGGTCCTCGTACGGGAAATCGATCGCGAACATGATCCTGTCCTCGCCGACCGCGCGCAGGGCCAGTCCGAGCACGTCCGGATCGTCGATGCCGCTCGTGGTGATCACGAAGTTGCGCCGGAAGTACTCGCTCGGCGTGAGGGACAGGCGCGGCATCGGCGTGGCCGCCCCGGCCGTCCGCGCCGCGAACGCGTGCCGGTTGTCGATCCGCCGCAGCCAGTACGGGATGCCCTCGCCGAGGTGCCCGAGCACGACGGTCAGTCCCGGGTGGCGGTCCAGCGTGCCGCTGAGGATGAGCCGCATGGCGTGCAACCCGGCCTCGGCCTGGTAGGCCTGTCGGTAAGGGAGCTACCACCAGCCGCCATCTGAGGCATTTTCCGAGGTAGGTCAGGCTGTCGGCTTGCCTGTGGCTGTGGTGGTGGCGAGGTGCCGGTAGATGGTGGGCCGGGTGACGCCGAACTCGGCGGCGATCTGGGCGACGGTGTATCGGCGTTTGCCGTCTGGGCCAGTCTCTTCATACATCTGCCGGGCCAGCGTGACCTGCCGAGGGCCGAGCTTCGGTTTCTGGCCGCCGGTACGGCCGCGGGCGCGGGCGGCCTCCAGCCCGTCCAGCGTTCTTTCCGACATCAGCGAGTGCTCGAACTCGGCGATCGCGCCCAGGATTTGGAAGAACATGCGGCCGACGGCGGTGGAGGTGTCGATGCCCTGGTCGAGCACTACCAGGTCGACACCACGGTCGTGCAGGTCCCTCGATAGCGCGATCAGGTGTTCGAGCGAGCGGCCAAGCCGGTCGAGTTTGGTGACGACGAGCTGGTCGCCGACGCGGGCGACGAGCAGCGCCTTGTCCAGTTCCGGGCGGCGGGCCAGCTTGCCGGAGGCCTTGTCGATGAAGACGCGTTCGCAGCCGGCGGCGGTGAGGGCGTCGTGTTGGGCTTCGGGGTGCTGGTCGCGGGTGGAGACCCGGGCGTAGCCAATCCCCATGGGTCGCGAGCGTAACGCGAAAGCCCGACGGCGTGACATAGGCGCGTACACGGGAAGCGTTACACGCTCACGCTGGGAGAACGTCGATCGGCCAGTGGTGTATCGCGAACGATCGTTACTGCGACGAATTCCGCGAAGTCGGGGGCGATAGGTGGGGAAGGGGACAGCGGCGGCCGGACCCAGATTACGTCCGATAAGCAACTTGAGTTGACAAGGCCAGCTTGTCAACCTAAGTTGCTCGCATGCCGGATGTCGAGATTCCCGCTCCGCAGGATTCCGCTGACGCGTTGGCGGCCGTGGTCGCTCTCAGGCGCCTCGCGGATCGGCTGGAGGACGCCGCGGTCGAGAAGGCCATGCGGTCGGGCTGGACGTGGTCCGAAGTCGCTGAGGCGCTCGGGATCACGCGCCAGGCGGTTCACAAGAAGCACGCCAAGCGGCTCATCGCCGCCGGTGTCGACCTGCCTAGGAGGCGTTGATGTCGCACGAAGTCGGGATGTACATCCACTCGGTCATGGAGCGGGCCGCCTGCGAAGCCCAAGAGGCCGGATCCGCCACGATCGAGGCCGAGCATCTGCTGCTCGCGATCGCTGCCGAGCACGAGAGCACCACGCAGCGGCTCCTCAGCGAGGCCGGACTCGAGTATCCGGCGATCAGCGACGCGCTGGAGCAGGAGTTCAAGCACAGCCTGAGCACGGCCGGCGTGACCGTGGGCGAACTTCCGAGGCCGAGCCGCTCGCCCAAGCGTCCCTCGCGGATCGGCGCCACCGGCAAGCTCGTCCTCGAACGCGGCATGGCCACGGTCGCCTCCAAGAAGGACCTGCGGCCCGCACATCTCCTGCTGGGCGTTCTGCAGCTCAACGTCGGCACCGTGCCGCGCGCGCTCGCCCTCGCCGGTGTCGACCAGGCCGACCTTGCGGAACGCGTCCGACAGGCCGTGAGCCGATGAAAGCCATCACCGTCGACGGGCTCCGCATGCGGTACGGCGCGGGCGACGTCTTGAACGATGTGACGTTCCATGTCGACAGCGGCGAGGTGCTGGCCCTGCTCGGCCCCAATGGCGCGGGCAAGACCACCACGATCGAGATCCTCGAAGGGTTCCGGCGGCGGTCGGCCGGCCGGGTGAGCGTGCTCGGCGTCGACCCGGCGCACGGCGACGAGCGCTGGCGAGCCCGGATCGGCGTCGTCTTGCAATCCTGGCGCGACCACGCCAAATGGCGCGTAAGGGAACTCCTCGCGCACCAGGGCTCGTACTACGCCGGGCGCGCGTGGGACACCGACGACCTGCTCGCCGCAGTCGGCCTGACCGAGCACGCGGACAAGCAGCTCAGGATGCTCTCCGGCGGGCAGCGGCGCCGGCTGGACGTCGCGATCGGCCTGGTCGGGCGGCCCGAGATGCTGTTCCTCGACGAACCCACCGCCGGGTTCGACCCGGAGGCCCGCCGCGACTTCCACGCGCTGATCCAGGGCATCGCCGGCGAGACGACGATCATGCTCACCACCCACGACCTGCCCGAGGCGGAGAAACTCGCCGACCGCATCGTGATCCTGAGCGAGGGCCGGATCGTCGCCGACGGCACCGCCGAGGAACTCGCGGGCGAGGACGTCGTGCGCTGGACCCTTGACGGGCGGCGTCACGAGCGATCGACGCAGGACTCGACGCGGTTTGTGTTCGATCTGTTCAAGCAGTACGGCGACGCCGTCTCCAGCCTCGAGGTACGCCCGGCGTCGCTAGAGGACACCTATCTCACCTTGGTGGAGAACGCATGACCCCGGTACTCCGCGCGGGCCTGTCTCGTGGCTTGATCGAACTCCGTCAGTCCTTCAGCGGCTTCGATCTGATCGCGCAGGTCTTCTGGCCCGCGGTGACGCTCGTGGCCGTCTTCTTCCTGCGGAACCGCGAATTCAACGGCGTCAAGCTCGGCCCGCTCATCCTGCCGAGCGTCCTGGGAATGTTCGTCGCGTTCGGCATGCTCCTGGTGATGCAGTACCTCACCGCGGAGCGCGAGGACGGCACCCTCCTGCGCGCCAAGGCCACGCCGTACGGCATCCGCGCATACTTCACCGGCAAGCTCATCACCGTCTCTGGGACCGTCCTGGCCTACCTCGCGATCCTCCTCATCCCTGGACTCTTCCTCGTCCACGGGATGAAATCCCCTGGCCCGGCGCTGGTCGGGGTACTGATCCTGGGGTTCGTGGCGACCCAGTCCATTGGCGCCGCACTCGGCTCGATGATCTCTGGTTCCCGCGCCGCCGGCATGATGTCGCTCCCGGTCATGGCCCTGATCGCGATCTCTGGCATCTTCTACCCGATCACCGCGATGCCCGGCTGGCTGCGCTGGATCGCCGAGGTGTTCCCGATCTACTGGCTCGGCCTGGGCATGCGCTCGGCCCTGCTGCCCGCCCGCATGGCGAGCGTCGAACTCGGCCACTCCTGGCGGCACCTGGAAACCTTCGCCGTACTCGGAGCGTGGGCGCTGCTCGGCCTGATCCTCGCGCCGCTCCTGCTACGCCGGATGGCCCGCCGCGAATCGGGCTCCCGCGTGGCCGAGTACCGCGAGAAGGCCCTGCAGCGGGTCGGCTGAAGCGGGCCTTCGACGGCACGGAAGATACACAAGCTGTATCCCACCTGCTGGACACGCTCACTCGACCCAGCAACCGGCACCTCTGGCCGCCAGCCTGAACATCCGTTATCCCGGCTGACCCAGTCACCGCTCGTTATGGGGGTGGGACCGGTCGGGTGCCCCGGGGTGCGATTCCCCGGGGCCACCCGACCGGTCCCACCCCTTATAGCCAAAGACCTTCCCGGGCTTCCAGCTTCCACCCGGGTCGGTGAGACCCGCATAGCGGTATCTCGCCGTGTCGCAGCCGACGGCTGGTTCGGCTCATCGCCAGGGATTCTCCTGGGGGTTACGGGCCGGTCAAGTCCAAGCGGCGCTTGAGGTTGAGCTGGATGTCGCCGTAGGGGGTCATGTTGGTGTGGAACAGCGGGGTCAGCCCACGCCGGTCGGCGTCGCCGAGCACCTCGGCCCATTCGGGCTCGGCCAAGGTGTCTTGGATCATGAGGGTGTTGATGTAGCCGAGCGCCGACTGCAGGATCTGCAGGCAGACCATCGAGATCTCTTGTTCTTCGCGCCGGTTGGAGGACAGCTCCCCACTCTTACCGAAGAAGATGTAGTCGTTGACGCCGTTGTAGTTCTCCACCACGTTCAGCCCGGCGTTGATCTCCCGCTGCAGCTCCCGGTCTCGCAGATACCGGGCGATGAAGATCGTTCTTTGGGCGCGGCCGACCTCCAGCATCGCGGCGTAGGCCGGATGGGTGACCTCGGCGTTAAAGCGCCGCAGGATCGCCTCGGTGGAGGCGGTGTTGGTCCGGATCGCGGTGGCGTACTTCATCATCAGGTCGTAGTTGTTCTCGATCAGGTCCCAGCGGATCGGGTTGGTCAGGGCGGGCCGCAACCGCGGGTACAGGTCCAGGCTGCCCGGCTCGGGCAGGTACAGCTTGCAGCGGTTGATCTGCTTGATCCGCGGCAGGAGGTCAAAGCCCAGCAGCCTGGTGATTCCGAACCCGATGAACGACTGGCCATGGGAGTCGACATAGTTGGCTTCGACCTGCATGTCGGTGCCGTGCCGCATCGCGCCCTCGACCATGGCGTGCACCTCCGAGGCCGAACATGACAGCAGTTGGCTGTGCACGGCCATCGCCCCGCCCCGCTCGACCGTCCAATAGATCAGCACGCCCCTTTTTCCGTGCCGGTACCGCGAATGCCATTCGGTGAAGATGTTCTGGTCCCACGCGCGGAAGTGGGTGGAGTCCGAGGCCACCGCCGTGCTGCCCTCACCCCACAGCCAGGACTGGCGGGCGGCGAAGGTAGCGTTCGCGATGACGCGAGCGACTTGGCGGGCCGACTCGACGGTGACGTAGCGGCGGCGGATGTAGCGCAGTTCGTCCGCGGTGTGGCCGTGGTCGCCGGCGGCCACTGTGCGGATCCCGGTGTTGGTGCCGTAGGCGTAGACCAGCAACAACAACCGCTGGAACAGCTTGCCGGCCTCGATGTCGCTGCGGGTGCCGATCGGTGTGAAGGCGTCCAGGCAGCCGGTGCGCAAGCTCGTCTCGGTCAGCATGTCCAGCAGCGGGACCGTGCCCCACCGGTCCTTCACCGCGGCCTTGAGCCGCCGCAGGTTGCGTGGCTCGGGGACGGGGTCCAGGTCGGTGAGGATGATCGGGCCGGCCTTGGGCCGCTCGGTGACCTCCACCCAATACAGGTTGGGTAGCTCGTCGTTGAGCTCGGCGAGTGCGGCCGCAATCTCCTCGCGCATCTGGGCGGTGAACACCTTGGGATCCAGCGGCTTTCGCAGCGCCTCGTAGTTCTCGGCCCGCCGCGCCTCAAAGTCGTTCGGCAGGTCCTGGTCAGGGTCGCGCCACTTGTCGGCGCCGACCACCCAGATCTCCTTGCACCGCAGCTTGTCGCGCAGGGTCTGGAACACCCCGCACTCATACACCGTCCGCTGGATCCGGGCCCGGCCGCGCTTGTCGGTCTTGTACAGCAGTTCGACCAGGTCCTTGGGGATGACCCCGTCGATGGGGACGTGCTCGCCGCGGGCGTAGTAGCGGGTGTTGCCGGGGTGTTCGGCCTTGTACCGCTTGATCAGCTCGAGTGCCTCCAGCACCGGCCGGTG
>NZ_JBFAUT010000061.1:0-51580 GCF_040679475.1 Actinoallomurus sp. NPDC052274 | reverse complement strand
CCGCACCGCGCACGCACCGCACGCCGGCTGCCGTCCCTCAGCTCCGCAGCGAGGAGCGGCCGGCTGTGCCTGCGCCGCCGCGCACGGCGGGGCCGCGGGCGCCTGCCCCGCCGGGGTCGCCGGCCTGTCCAGCGGGGCCGCGCAGGGCGGGTCGGCGGGCCCCCGCGGGGTGTTCTTTCCGGGGAGCGGCCGCGCGGGATCCGCCGTGGTGCCGCAGGGCGACGTGCCCGTGTCCTTCGCGAGGGGCCGCGTGCCCGGATCGTTCCCGGCCGGCCACGCGTCCGGGTCGTTCGCCACCGAGCTGCGGACGACGACCGCCTCGGCGGTGACCGGACCCTCGTTCGTCACGGAGATCTCGTAGGGGACCTCTCCCCCCGGCCGTACGGTCTCCGGCAGCACGTCCCCGGAGACCGCCAGGTCGGTGGGCTGCGACGCCGTGACCGGGGGGAAGGCCATCTCCCGCGTCGCGGACCCCGGCCGGCCCTCCCAGGAGACCTTGGCCGGGCCGGCGAGCGTCCGCCCGGTCGGCGTCTTCGGGTCCACCGTCGCGGTGAGGGCGCCGTGCCTGGTCTGGTGGGCGGGGAGGACGCCGATCTGGCAGATGAGGTCCCGGCCGCCCCGCCACCTGCACTTCGGCGGCATGGCGACGATCTTGAGGTCGCGATTCGGCCTGGTGGTGAGGGTGACGTTCCGCACCGGGGCCGCGCCGGTGTTCGTCACCGCGTACGGCCAGGTGTACGTCCTGCCGGGCACGACGGCGCCGTGCGGGCCCTGCGTGTCGAGGACGACCCGCGAGCGCGGCGGGAGGTGCCCGTCCCGGTGATCCCGGTCCGTGGTCGCGTGGTCGCCTCCCGGCCACGCCGAACGGTCGCCGTACCCCCAGGCGGCCGGACCGCGATCCCAGCCCGCGAGCCCGTGCTCCGAACCGGCGGGCGCCTGCTCCCGCCCGCCGGGCCGTACGTCGTGATCCCGTCCGGTGGGCCGGTGGTCGTGTGCGCGCCCCGATGAGCCGCCCGGCCCGTCGGCGTGCGCGGGTTCATGCGACGCGAGTAGCGGCGTGATCGTGAAGCACGAAACGGCCGCCGCCGCCGCGATGCCCCGGGTTCCGGCACGCGTGGCGCGGCCAGAGAAGTCGATCATCGTTGTCCCCCGTGACGTGCTTGGATGCTTTCGACAACGACCCGTTGTAACCGACCCCCGGATGACCTCCTAGCAGCGTGTCGGCGTGTCGTCACAAAGCGTGATGGTAAAAACCTGGGCGATCATGGCGAGATCAGAAACACGGCGATAGTTTCGATCACCCCGACCTAGGAGCCGACCGTGCCCGAGAAGAAGGTCACCGCGGCCGCGATCGCCGGTGCCGTCGTGACCATCGTCGTCTGGATCCTGCGCCTGTCCCACATCGACGTGCCAGCCGAGGTCGCGGCGGCGGCGACCACTCTGCTGTCCGCTGTCGCCGGTTACCTCGCCCCGCACACTCATCGTCCGGACCTGGAAGGCCCGGCGACCGCCCCCCGGACCCCGCCCGCCGCGCCCTGACGACGGGCCCGGCCGGCACAGGGACATCGGGGAGTCCTCAGCGCCTCCGGTCCGGCCTCACAGCCCCATGCGGTCCTCGCAGGCCGGGCAGGATGCCTCGAGGTAGCGGACGGGGATCTGCTCCTCGTTCCACTCGATCGACGCCAGGACCCCGCAGCCGAAGCACACCGGGCACAGGCCGACGCCCGAGAGGGCCTGCCGCACGGCGATCAGCAGCCGGCTGGGCGGCAGGCCGCGGATGACCTCGTCCACCTCGTCGCGCGTGCAACGGATGCGGATGTGCCCCGTCCCCTCGCACTGCGGGCAGTCCCCCATGCGCAGCAGAGGGGGGTCCTTCTGAAGGGTGACCAACTCGCCGCTGCCGATGCACATCTGACAGGGCATCACGATCCCCTGGAACGCCCCGTCGCCGATGGTCTCATCGCTCATGCGCCCTCCTTCGTCGGAGGAGTGACCAGAGGCGCTGTACTGACGATTCGCTCGCTCCGCTCGCTCATGCGACCTCCCCCTTCACGGCCACCCGGTTCGCCGGCCGCTCGGTCCCGGTACCGGATCGACCGGACCGAACCCTCACCTGCCAGCTTCCTCCACCGGGAGCCGCGGCACCGCTCTTTTTCCGAGGTCGCCCACCGCCCGAACTGCGCAAACTTCCCCGTATGGGAAAAGACGGCTAGCCGAGCAGGGCGTAGACGGTGGTGGCGTGGGCCGCGACGGCACCGTCGGCGGCCATCTCGATGTCCGCGAAGGCCAGCGTGCGACCGATCTTGGTAAGCCGCGCCGTGACGACCACGTCGGCGTCCACCACCGGGCGCTGGAAGGTGCTGGACTGCTGCACGGTCGTCATCGGCACGTACGCGCCGCGAGCCGCGGACACCGCGATCACCGTGGCCGTGTCGGCGGCGGCCATCAGGGCCTGGCCGGACAGCGCCCCACCCTCCCTGGCCAGCCTCGGCGACCAGGGCAGGCGCAGCACCGCGGCCCGGTCGCCGACCTCCTCGACGACCAGGCCCAGGTCCTGCACCCAGGGCGCGAAGTTCTCCTTCAGGATCGCGTTGCCGTCGGCGGCGCTCAGCGTCATGCCGCCATCATCCCCGAACGAAAGTCTCGGCCAAGCCCCTCATCGAAGCGGACATGCCGGGCGTATCCGCAGCCCCACCGCGCCTTCCCCGAGCCTTCGCGCCCCAGGCGGCGCAACACGCTCAGCGTCTGATCGCAGGTGACGACACGCCTTCACCGAGCGTTCGGCGCTCAGCTACGCCCACGAGCCGCTCCGAACCGCACCGCCGCGCCCGGTTCCGGGCGCGGCGGCACGCGAGGTCGGGGGGCCGGCGGCGGGTCAGCCTCTGACCAGGGTGGCGACGCACTCCACGTGCTGGGTCATGGGGAAGGCGTCGAAGGCGCGCAGCGCGGACAGCGTCCAGCCGTACTCGGAGAAGAACGCCAGGTCGCGGGCCAGGGTGGCCGGGTCGCAGGAGACGTAGGCGACGCGGCGGCCGGCGAGTTCGGCGACGCGCTTGACGACGTCCCGGCCGGCGCCGGCCCGCGGCGGGTCGAGGACGACGAGGTCGGCCTGGCGCAGGGTGGACCTGCCACGGCCGAACTGGATCTCGTCGATGACCTTCTCGACCTCCCCGCGTTCGACCGACACGTGCGGAAGGTCGCGGAGGTTGAAGCGGGCGTCGCGGACGGCCTGCCCCTCCGACTCGATCCCGACCACGAGGCCGTCCGGGCCGATCGCCTCGCCGAGCACACCGGCGAACAGTCCCGCGCCGCAGTACAGGTCGACGGCGATGTCGCCCTTCCGGGGCTCCAGCGCGTCCAGGACGGCCGCGGCGAGCGTCTCGGCGGCGCCGGGGTGGACCTGCCAGAACCCGCTGCCGCTGACCTGCCACAGCCGCCCGGCGGCCTCCTCGCGGACGAAGGGCGGCTTCTCCTCCCGTTTGCCGCTGACGAGGCGTACGGGCGCGTCCATGCGGGGAACGCGGGCGCGGCCCCGGCTGGACAGGACGGCCAGGCGGTCGCCGGTGGCGGCCGACGCGATGGCCTCGACGCCGGTCGCGCCGGACCAGCGCTTGCGCTCGATGCCGAGCGCCTCGACCTGCGGATGGGCGATCAGGCACTCGTCGATCGGCTCGATCTGGTGGGAGCGGTGCTTGCGCAGGCCGATCACGCCGTCGCGGCGGACCGCGAACTGCACGCGGGTCCGCCAGCCGAGGCCGTCCGGGGCGCCCGGCACCTCCTCGACGACGACGTCGCGGTCGATGCCGGCCAGCCGGCTGAGCTGCTCCTTGACGACCTCGGCCTTCAGCCGGCGCTGGGCGGGCAGGGACGCGTGCTGCCAGTCGCAGCCGCCGCAGCGGCCGGGACCGGCGAACGGGCACGGCGCCTGGACCCGGTCGGGTGACGGCTCCAGGATCTCCACGGCGTCCGCGCGCAGGAAGTTCTTGGTCTCCTGGGTGACCCGGGCCCGTACGCGCTCGCCCGGCAGCGTGTGCCGGACGAACACGACACGCCCTTCGTGCCGGGCCACGCACCAGCCGCCGTTGGCGACCGCTCCGATCTGGAGTTCGATCAGCTCAGACGATTCCACCGGCGGCACGGGTTCCCTCCGATTCGACTTCTTGCTCTGGGCCGTACGGGCGGCGCACGGAACCGGGGGCCGGCGGCTCCTGCCGGCCCTTGAGGCGGTCGGACGAGGCGAGCTGCCAGGGCACGCTCACGACCATCACACCGGGCTGGAACAGCAGGCGCGTCTTGAGCCGCAGCGCGCTCTGGTTGTGCAGCAGGTGCTCCCACCAGCGTCCCACGACGTACTCGGGCAGGAACACGGTGACCACGTCGCGGGGGCTGCGCCGCCGGACGCTCTTGACGTACTCCAGGATGGGCCGGGTGATCTCGCGGTACGGCGAGTCGAGGATCTTCAGCGGCACGGGCAGCTCGCGCGCGTCCCACTCCTCCTGGAGCTTCTGCGACTCCTCGGGGTCGACCCCGACGGTGACCGCCTCCAGCGTCGAGGGGCGCGTGGCCCGCGCGTACGCCAGCGCCCGCATCGTCGGACGGTGGAGCTTGGAGACGAGGACGATGGCGTGGTTGCGGGAGGGCAGGGCGACGTCCTCTCCGGTGACCGCCAGCTCGGCGGCGACCCGGTCGTAGTGCCGCCGGATGCCGCGCATCATGAGGAACAGCAACGACATCGCGACGCACGCGATCCACGCGCCGAGCAGGAACTTCGTGATCAGCACCACGATCAGGACGATCGCGGTGACGATGCCGCCGAAGGTGTTGATGGCCCGCGACATCTTCATCCGCCGTCGGGCGGCCGGGTCGGTCTCGGTCCGCAGCAGGCGGTTCCAGTGCCGGACCATGCCGGTCTGGCTCACCGTGAAGGACACGAACACGCCGACGATGTAGAGCTGGATCAGCGACGTCACCGAGGCGTCGTAGGCGTAGATCAGCACGCCGGCCAGCGCGCCCAGGATGATGATGCCGTTGCTGAACGCCAGCCGGTCGCCGCGGGTGTGCAGCTGGCGGGGCAGGTAGCGGTTCTGCGCGAGCACCGACCCGAGCACGGGGAAGCCGTTGAAGGCGGTGTTGGCGGCCAGCACGAGGATCAGCGCGGTCATCGTCGTCAGGTACGCGAAGCCCAGCGGGAAGTTGCTGAACACGCTGTGCGCGACCTGCGCGATCACCGGGTCCGGCGACACCTCCTTGCCCGCCCGGTCCAGGATGTGCGTGCCCATCGCCGGGTCGCCGAACTTGGTCTTCGTGATGTACGCCAGCGCGACGATGCCGCCGAACATGGACGCCGCGATCAGCCCGAGGGCCAGCAGCGTGGCCGCGGCGTTCTTCCCCTTGGGCTTCCGGAAGGCGGGCACCCCGTTGCTGATCGCCTCGACGCCGGTCAGCGCGGCGCAGCCGGAGGAGAAGGCCCGCAACAGCAGGAAGACGAGCGCGAACCCGCTGACGCCGACCGCCGTGCCGTGGACCGTCATGTCGGCGGTCGCGGCCCGGAGGTGCGCGCCGAACGCCATGCGCGTGAAGCCCCAGATCAGCATCAGGAAGACACCGAACATGAACAGGTACGTCGGGATGGCGAACGCGACGCCGGACTCCCGGATCCCCCGGAGGTTCATGATCGTCAAGATGGCGACGATGAGGAGCGCGGCGAGGACCTTGTGCGGCTGCAGGAAGTGCAGGAGGGCGGCGAGGTTCTCGATCCCCGAGGACACCGACACCGCGACCGTCAGGACGTAGTCCACCATGAGGGCGCTGGCCACCACGATGCCGGCGTTGCCGCCCAGGTTGGTGGTGGCGACCTCGAAGTCGCCGCCGCCGCTGGTGTAGGCGCGGACGTTCTGCCGATAGGACGCGACCACGGTGAGCATGATCACGACGACCGCCCCGGCCACCCAGGGCGTGAAGTGGTACGTCGCAAGCCCCGCGAGGCCGAGGGCGATCAGGATCTCCTGAGGGGCGTACGCCACTGACGACAGCGCGTCACTGGCGAACACCGGGAGGGCGATCGTCTTGGGGAGTGTCTGCTCGTGCTGCTGGGCGCTGCGAAGCGCCCGGCCGAGCAGAAGCCTCTTGACGAGGTCTGGAGCCTTCGACACGACAGGTAAGGCTAGTCGTTCCGGCGGCTGTGAGTTCCACCTCGCCCGGGGGATGAATGCAAGTGCCGTCCTTAAGACGGGTCAGGAAGTGCTCCGCACACCTCCGGCTGTGTAGGTTTCATCAGGTCAAGCGGAGCCAAGCGGACGGCACCGGCGCCGGGAAGGACGACCGTGCATATCGTGATCATGGGTTGCGGGCGAGTGGGATCCACCCTCGCCCACATCCTGGAGGACAAAGGCCATACCGTGGCCATCATCGATCAGAGCCCCGAGGCGTTCCGCCGGCTGCGCGGCGGCTTCAAGGGGCGCCGGATCACCGGGTTCGGTTTCGACCGCGACGTGCTCGTCGAGGCCGGGATCGAGCAGGCCTCCGCTTTCGTCGCCGTCAGCAGCGGTGACAACTCCAACATCATCTCGGCCCGGGTCGCCCGCGAGACCTTCGGCGTGGAGAACGTCGTGGCGCGGATCTACGACCCCCGGCGGGCCGAGGTCTACCAGCGGCTCGGCATCCCGACCGTCGCGACCGTCCGCTGGACCGCGGACCAGATGATCCGGCGGCTGCTGCCCGAGGGCGTGTCATCGCTGTGGCGCGACCCGACCGGCGAGGTGGTGCTGGCCGAGGTGCAGACGGATCCGAAGTGGATCGGCGCCAAGGTCGCGGCGCTGGAGGAGGCCGCCAAGACCCGCGTCGCGTACCTGTCCCGCATGGGCGAGGCGCTGGTGCCCACGGGCGACACCGTCATCCAGGACGGCGACGTCGTCCACGTGATGGCGGCGTCCTCCGACATCCAACGCATCAACGACGCCGTGTCCCAGCGGCCCGAGGAGAAGGTGGAGTAATGCGGGTCGCCATCGCGGGAGCGGGCGCCGTCGGCCGTTCCATCGCGCAGGAGCTCCTGGAGAACGGCCACGAGGTCCTGCTCATCGACAAGAACCCCCGCTCGATCAAGGTCGAGGCGGTGCCGCGCGCCGAGTGGCTGCTCGCCGACGCCTGCGAGATCGCCTCGCTCGACGACGCCGGCCTGGAGCGCTGCCACGTCGTCGTGGCCGCCAGCGGCGACGACAAGGTCAACCTGGTGGTCTCGCTGCTCGCCAAGACCGAGTACGGCGTCCCCCGCGTCGTCGCGCGGATCAACCATCCCAAGAACGAGTGGCTCTTCAACGAGTCGTGGGGCGTCGACGTCGCGGTCTCCACGCCGCGCCTGCTGTCCGCGCTGGTCGAGGAGGCGGTCAGCGTCGGCGACCTGGTCCGGCTGATGACCTTCCGGCAGGGTGAGGCGAACCTCGTCGAGCTGACCCTGCCCGAGGACGCCCCGCTGGCCGGCCAGCTGGTCGGCTCGGTGACGTGGCCGCGCGACACCGCGCTGGTGGCGATCCTGCGGGAGGGCCGGGTGCTGGTGCCCAGCCCGGACGACACCCTCGAGGCCGGGGACGAGCTGATGTTCGTCGCCAGCCAGGACGTCGAGGACGAGCTCGGCGACCTGCTGTCGGCGCACTGACCCAGGGCCTGTCTCGAAGTCTCCAGGACTTTGAGGCGGCCCCCTGAGTCCGAGTCAGGACTTCGAGGCGCCCGTGGCCGTCTCCATCGGCGTACGGCCACGGGCCAGCAGCCAGACCATGGCGGCCAGCGCCGCCACCTGCAGCGGCCAGCCCAGCACGACCTTGGCCGCGCCGAGCCAGCCGACGTGCCCCGCCAGGTAGAGGGGGTACTGCACGGCGACCCGCACCAGGCACGGGATGAGCAGCAGCCAGGTGAGCCGGGAGCACAGCCGGACGATGTCGCGGTCGCGGTGCCAGGCGGTGGGGTCGCCGGTGACCGATCCGATCAGGAACCCGACGACGGGCCAGCGCACGACGATCGACAGCAGCATCCCCGCGGCGTAGGCCGCGTTGTAGAGGATGCCGGGCAGGAACGCGTCGGCGGCCTTGCCCGAGCGCAGCGCGAAGAACGCCGCGATGGCGATGCCGAAGATGCTGTTGAGCACGAACTGGACGGTCGAGCGCTGCGCCAGGCGCACGACCAGCAGGACGACGGCGAGCCCGGCGCCGATGACCAGGGACAGCCGGAGCTGGTGGCCGACGATCCAGGAGACGGTGAAGCCGATCGTGGGGATCGCCGCCTCCACGACGCCGCGCGGGCCGCCGAGCGCCTTGCCCAGTTGCTTGCGGACGGCCTCCTCGACGGTGTCGTACGCGTCCCGCCGGGCCTCGCCGGACCCCGCCGTCTCCCCGTCCCCGTCGCGCGGCGCCCCGGCGGGAGTCCCCGCCGCGCCGTCCGCGTCGCGCCGCGCCCCGGCGGGAGTCCCCGCCGCGCCCTCCGTGTCGCGCCGCGTCTCGACGGGAGTCTCCGCCGCACCGCGCGCGTCGCGCCGTGCTCCGGCAGGGGTCTCCGCCGCGCCGCCCGCGGCCGACCGGGCCTCGGCGGGGGCCTTCGCGCCCTCGCCCTCCGGTCGGCGCCGATCGCTCATGATCCTCCCCGCAGTTCGTACCGCGGGTTGAACATCACCTTGCGGCCGTCCTGGACGCTCACCAGGCCCTCCGCGCGCACCAGCCGACCGGGCTCGATCCCGGCGATGCGCCGCCGGCCGAGCCACACCAGACTGATCACGTCCGAGCCGTCGTACAGCTCGGCCTCCAGTGAGGGCGCGCCGCCGCGCGGTCGGAGAGTCACGGTACGTAGCGTACCCGCCACGCAGGCGCGTCGGCGCACGGCGCACTTCTTGATCGGAGTGGCGCCCTCCTCGCCGGTGGTCTTCTGCAGCTCCTCGGCCTCGAGCTCCGCCTTACTCGACGTCAGGCGGCGCAGGAAGCCGCGCAGTCCCCGAGCGCCCTGTGCGCTCTCCTGCGCCGTACCGGCCGGCACTTCCTCCATGATTCGCAAGCGTAGGCCATCACCTGACGTAACAGACCACCGCACAAGGCTTGAATCATCTGATACTGGAGCGAACCCTGGTACGCGCGGCGAATTCCGCACCCTCCGTGTGCCGCGCGAGGGCCGCCTCCGCCGAGCCGAGCTGCCACGGGACACTGGTCATCATCACGCCGGGGCGGAACAGCAGGCGCGCCTTGAGGCGCAGGGCACTGTGGTTGTGCAGGAGGTGCTCCCACCAGCGGCCCACGACGTACTCGGGGATGAACACGCAGACGACGTCGCGCGGGCTCCGGACCCGGATCCGGGCGACGTAGTCGAGCACCGGCCCGGTGATGTCGCGATAGGGAGAATCGAGGATCGTCAGGGGTACGGGGATGTCACGCTCGGCCCACTCTCGCTCGAGCCGGTCGGCCTCCTCCGGGCTCGTGGCCACGCTCAGCGCGGTCAGCGTGTGCGGTCGCGTCGCCCGGGCGAACGCCAGCGCCCGCAAGGTCGGGGTGTGCACCTTCGACACCAGCACGACCGCGTGGATGCGGCTGGGCAGCGGCACGCCCTCCTCCCCCGGCTCGAGCTCCTCCGCGACCCGCCGGTAGTGCCGCTGGATCCCCTTCATCATCAGGAAGACCAGCGGCATCGTCACCACGACGATCCACGCTCCGTGTGTGAACTTGGTGAGCAGCACGATGACCAGCACGAGCCCGGTGAGCACGGCTCCGACCAGGTTGATCGCGCGGGACCGGTGGACGGAGCGGCGTTCCGCCGGGTCGGCGAGCCGGCGCAGCTCGTCGCCCCAGTGCCTGACCATGCCGCTCTGGCTCAGGGTGAAGGAGACGAACACCCCGAGGATGTAGAGCTGGATGAGCCTCGTCGTGCTGGCGTCGAACGCCCAGATCAGCGCGCCGGCGAGCAGCGACAGGATCACGATGCCGTTGCTGAACACCAGCCGGTCGCCGCGCCGCGCGAACTGCCGGGGCAGGTACCCGTCGCCGCCCAGGATCGAGGCGAGGATCGGGAACCCGTTGAACGCGGTGTTGGCCGCCAGCACGAGGACCGCCGCGGTGAACGCCTGCACCAGGAAGAACAGGATCGACCCGTGCCCGAAGACGGCCGCGCCGAGCTGGGCGATGACCGTCCTCTGCTGATAGCCGTGCGGCGCGCCGACGAGCTGGGCCGGATCGTCGGCCAGGTGCACGTGCGCGGCGCTCGCGAGGATCGTGATCCCGCCGAACATCGTGACGGCCAGCAGGCCCATGATCGTCAGCGTGGAGGCGGCGTTCCGGCTCTTGGGCGGCTTGAAGTTCGGCACGCCGTTGCTCACCGCCTCGACGCCGGTCAGCGCAGTGCAGCCCTGGGCGAACGCGCGCATGACGAGCAGGACGGCCGCCGCCCCGGCCGTGCCGTGCACGGCCCGCACCCCGACGGCGGCCGACTCGGCGGTCGGCGGGTGCCCGGTCGCCACGCGGAGCAGCCCGACGACCAGCATGAGGAGGATGCTCGCGACGAAGCCGTACGTCGGGATCGCGAAGGTCGTGCCCGACTCCTTGACCCCCCGCAGGTTCATCACGGCGAGCACCGTGATCAGCGCCAGCGAGACCGGGACCGCGTACGGGTCCAGCGCCGGGAACGCGGAGATGACGTTGGCCACGCCCGCCGCGACCGACACCGCGACGGTCATGACGTAGTCGATCAGCAGCGCGCTCGCCGCGACGAGGGAGGCGTTCTCCCCGAGGTTGGCGCGGCTGACCGCGTACGCCCCGCCGCCGTTGGGATAGGCGTGACAGGTCTGCCGGTACGAGGTGGTGACCACCAGGAGCAGGAAGACGACGCCCGCCCCCACCCACCAGGAGAGCGCGAGCATCGCCAGGCCGCCGAGGCTGAGCGCGAGCAGGATCTCCTCGGTCGCGTACGCGACGGAGGAGAGGGGGTCGCTGCAGAAGACGGGGAGCGCCAGTTTCTTGGGCAGCAGCGTCTCGCCCATCTGCCCGGTACGCAGCGGCCGGCCGACGAGGAAGCGCTTGGGCAGCTGCAGCACGGCTTGCTTCACGATTGCCAGCAAACCGGCCCGAACCCCCCGAATCCGCGTCCCCTAACACCCTTCTTACGCGCGCGGGCCGCTTCTTAACGCTTCCCTTACACGCCCCGTCCGAGGCGGCCGCGCGAGAACCGGCGGGCGGCAGGACGGCCGCGCCCGCCCCGGGCGGCGGCCCACCGTACGCCGCCGTGCCCGCCGGGCCCACCCGGCACGACGGCTCGATCCTCGACGTGTCGTATGACACATTCTGACTACCTTTGTCGGTGTATATACCTCTCAAGGGCACGTCTCCGCGCGGCTCCGCGCCCGACTTCCGCACGGGAGATGAAGCGTGACCGTGAACCTCGGCCCGAGCGTCACGCGATCCGATCGAGAGTGGCCGGCCGGCCTCGACGTCGCCGGCCTGCGCTCCGGAGGGTGGCGGCCCATCCCGTTCCGGGAGTTCGTCCTCAAGATCCACAGCCGCTGCAACCTGGCCTGCGACTACTGCTACATGTACGAGATGGCGGACCAGAGCTGGCGGTCACGCCCGCGCCGGATGGAGCGCGCCGTCCTCGACCAGACGGCCCGGCGCATCGCCGAGCACGTCCACGCCCACGGACTCGACCGGGTCAAGCTCGTCCTCCACGGCGGCGAGCCCCTCCTCGCCGGGGCCGAGCGGCTCGCGTACGCCGTACGTGCCGTCCGTGCGGCGGTCGGCCCGGGTACCCGCGTCGACGTGCGCGTCCAGACCAACGCCCTCCGGCTGAACGCCGGCTTCCTCCGGCTGTTCGACGAACTGGACGTCGCCGTGTCGGTGAGCCTGGACGGGGACGAGGAGGCGCACGACCGGCACCGCCGCCGGACCGACGGGCGCGGCAGCCACGCCGCCGTGAAGGCGGGGCTCGCCCTGCTGACCGATGGGCCCTATCGCCACCTCTTCGCCGGGCTGCTGAGCACCATCGACCTGCGCAACCCGCCGGTACGGACCTACGAGGCGCTCCTGGCCTGGGGTCCACCGCAGATCGACTTCCTGCTGCCGCACGGCAACTGGAGCACGCCGCCGCCCGGGCGGGTGCCCGACGGCCCGGACACCCCGTACGCGGACTGGCTCATCGCCGCCTTCGACCGGTGGTACGACGCCCCCCGCCAGGAGACGCGGGTGCGGACCTTCGGCGAGATCATGCAGCTGCTGCTCGGCGGGGCCAGTACGACCGAGAGCATCGGGCTGTCCCCGGTCGCGGTGATCGTCATCGAGACCGACGGCGCGATGGAGCAGATCTCCGCGCTCAAGTCGGCGTTCCCCGGCGCCCCGGCCACCGGCCTGCACGTGGAGCGGGACTCGTTCGACGCGGCCCTCCTCCTGCCCTCGGTCGCGGCCCGGCAGATCGGGCTGGACGCGCTGGCGCCCGCCTGCCGCTCCTGCGCGGTGCGGCGCGTCTGCGGGGCCGGCCTCTACGCCCACCGGTACCGCGCCGGGGCCGGCTTCGCCAATCCGTCGGTGTACTGCCCGGACCTGTTCCGCCTCATCGCGCACATCCGCGGTCGCGTCCAGGCCGGGCTGACCGCCCGCTTCCCCGGGCGGTCCTGAGCCGATGGAGTTCGCCCGCCGCCGGCTCTCCCCGCACGATCTGGACGTGCTCGCGCACGGGTCGGGTGGCGCCCTCGTGGCGCGCTGGCTGGCCGAGGCCCAGCTCGGCAAGAGGCTGCTCCTGATCTGGGGGGTGATGGACACCGCCCGCCGGGTGGGACACGTCGAGGCGGAGCGGACGCGGCAGGCGTACCGCCTCCTGGCCGATCTGCAGCGGCGCCATCCGGAAGAGGCCGAGGCCGTCCTGGGCCACCCGGCGACGGGGGCCTGGGCGCTCGGGGTGCTGGGCGTGCTGCAGGGCGCCGAGACTCCGGGCCGCCCGCGCACCGACCCCGCCGGGCTGAGCGCGCTCGCGGCCGCGGTCATGATCAGGGCGGGCGTACGAGGCGCCGTCCGCGTGCCGGCGGCGGATGGCGCGGTCATGCTCCCGTCGCTGGGCCGCGCGGACGTCCCCGGCGATGAGGTCCTGGTCCGGTCGTCGGGTCGCGGCGCCGAGGTGACCGCGCCCGGTGTCCGGGTGACGATTCCGGCCGACCCGCGCACGGACGCGCCCGGCTGGCACGGCCTGCGGACGGTGACCGCCTCCGCGCACGGCCTCACGATCCGCGCGGTGCTCGACGACCTGGACGCCTGGCGCCTGCCGGGCGCCATGGTCGGCGACCGGCTCGGCGGAGCCGAGGTCGCCGAGTGGCGGTCGCTGCTCGAGGAGGCGTGGGAGGTCCTGACCTGTCACCACTGGACGACCGCGACGGAGTGCCAGACGATCGTCCGGGCCCTCGTGCCCCTCCTCGCGCCGCCGAACGGTCAGCGCAGCGCGTCGTCCCGGGAGACCTTCGGCGCCGTCGGGACCTCCCGGCCCGTCGACGCCCTCGGCCTGGCGGTCACCTTCGCGCACGAGGTCCAGCACGCGAAGCTCGCGGCCGTCCTGGACACCGTCTCGTTGATCCGGCCGGACTCCGGGCGGCGCTACTACGCGCCGTGGCGGGAGGATCCACGGCCCGTCGAGGGTCTGCTGCAGGGGGCGTACGCCCACCTCGGGGTCAGCGGTTTCTGGCGGCGGCAACGCCACCATGAGCGGGGCGTGGCCGCCATGCGAGCCCACGCGCAGTTCGCGCGCTGGCGGACCGCGGCGCTGCGGGTGACCAGGACGCTCCTCGCCAGCGGCGAGCTCACCGACGAGGGGCTGGCCTTCGCGACCGGTATGCGGCGCACGCTCGAGGCGTGGGAGACCGAACCCGTGCCCGCCCCGGCGCTTCTGCGGGCTCGCCGCGAGGCGGAACAGCACCGGACCCGCTGGCGCCTGCGCAACTGCGCCGCCTCGGAGTCCGGCTGAGCGCGGCCGGCGCGGCGCGGGCCGGGCGGCTCAGATCGGCGGCGCGTCGAAGTCGAAGTCGAGCCGGTTACCGATCGCGGCGACCTGTGTGTCGGGGTGCTCGGGGCCGAGGGTCCGGTTGTACCCGAGGATCGTGGCCGCCGCGAGCGCCTCGGCCTCCTCGTCGGCGCCGGCGGCGCGCAGGTCGACCACGAGGTTCGCCGCGCAGCCCAGGGTCACGGGGTGCTCCTCGCCCAGGACCGTCTTCAGCCGGGCGAGGCTGTCGGCGCCGAGCTCACGGGCACTGTCGAACTCCCCGAGCGCGTGGCGGTCGCTGGCGAGGTTGATGGCGACCGTCAGCGGATAGTGATGGTCCTTCCCGAGCTGGGCGTGCAGGCCGGCGAGGGCCCGTTCGTTCAGCGCGCGCGCCTCCTCGGCCCTGCCGCGGACGCGGTACAGCAGCGCGAGGTTGCCCAGGCAGCCCATGTTGTAGGGGTGGTCTTCGCCGTAGACCTTCGGATAGCGGTCCACGGTGTCCTCGGCCAGCGTGAGCGCGTCGTCGATCCGCCCGATCGTCCGCAGGATGTTCGACAGGCACATCGCCGCGGCCAGGGTGTCGGGGCGGTCGGCGCCCAACTGCCGGTTGCACTTGGTGAAGATGTCCTGCGCGAGGTCGAGGGCGTCGTCGTACGCCCCGGCCCGCCGCATGGCGATCGACAGGTCCTTCCCGGTGCGCAGCGTCCAGAGGTTCTCCGCGCTGAGCTCCTGGCGCCCGAAGTCGTAGGCGTCCTCGCCGAGGAAGCGCGCCTCGACGTAGTCGCCGCACAGCCGGACCACCCGGGCGAGGCCGTTCCAGGAGGACAGGACGTTGGACTTGCTGACGCCCGTGCTGGCCTCGCTCTGCGCGTTGAACGCCGCCTCGTGCAGGTCGCGGGCCGTCTGGTAGTCGCTCAACAGGGCGTAGTCGAGCGCCAGGTTGTTCACCGTCGCGAGGGTCCGGCCGTCGCGCTCGCCGTACACCGACCGGTGCAGATCCCGTGAGGTCTCGTCGTGGCGCAACGCCTCGGCGAACTCACCGCGCGCCCGGAGGTCGGCGCCGAATCCGTTGATGAGGCCGAGCGTGGTCTCGTCCTCCGGGCCCAGCACCCGGCGCGCCTGTTCCAGAGTGTCCCTGACCAGGTCATGGGCCTGGCGGTACTCGCCGAGCTCGCGGAGGATCGTGCCGAGCCGGCGCTTGGCCACGATGATCTCGCGGGCGTCGGGATCGGAGTCGGCCTGCCAGGTCTCGAGGAACTCCTCGACGAACGCCCGGGCGTTCGCCAGGTCGCCGTAGGTGCTGAGGTAACGCACGATGTTGGTGGCGAACCTGCGGACCCGCGGATCGGCCGACTCCGCGATGCGCGCCGGCCGGACGTGCGGGACGAGTTCGGCATAGCGCGGCCAGTCGGTCTCGTTGTCCGGGTTGGCCGGCGCGGCACCCGCCAGGAGCCGCTGGACCTCCACCCGGAACTCCCGCTGCTCGTCGGCCGGCAGGGACTCGCGCAGCAGCGCCTGGATCAGCCGGTGCACCTGGATGGTCCGGCTGTCGGAGTCGATCCGGACGAGGGCGAACCGGCCGAGCATCCGGATCGCCTGGGAGCGGCGGATCGCGTTGCCCAGCACCGGGCTCAGCGCGGACTCGCCGGTGAAGGTGTTGCGCCGGAAGACGTCGAGCGGGATCGGCTCGGGGCCGAAGAAGGCGCACGCCCGCAGGAGCTGCATGGCCTCGGGAAGCTGCTGTTCGAGCTTGCTCACCGACAGCTGCCAGGCGGCGGTCATCGACGCGGGGTATTCGGAGGCGCGGATCTGGTTGAGCAGCTCGGTGGGCTGTTTGCTGAGCAGGTCGAGGTATTCGTCGGGCGCCATTCCGGTGACCGACTGCAGCGCGCCCGCCTGTTCCAGGGCGAGGGGCAGGTCGCCCAGGCTCTCGGCGAGCATCCGGGCGTCGGTCTCGCTGATCGACCGGGGCGCCCGGCGGTTGAGGAACTCGATGCTCTCGCTGCGGGTGAACACGTCGACAGCGACGGTGTCCACGACGCTCTCCCACTCCTGGTTCCGAGAGGTGATGAGCACGTGGCCGGGCCCGTCCGCGGGAACGAGCCGCAGGATGCTCTCCGGGTCGCCGGCGTTGTCGAAGATGAGCAGCCAGCGGTCGTAGGGATCGCCCCGGCGGAGGGCGTCCAGCACCGCGGCCGCGGAGTCCTCGATCCCCGCCGCCTGCGCCGACTCCAGCCCGAGCCGGGGCGCGAGACCGGCGAGCGAGGAGGGCACCAGGTCGGGCTGGTCGGCGGAGATCCACCAGACCAGGTCGTACTCGGCCTGGAAGCGGTGGGCGTACTCGATGACGACCTGGGTCTTCCCGACGCCGCCCATGCCGTGCAGCGCCTGCGGGATGACGGCGGTGACGCGGTTCGTCAGGCCCTTGTGCAGGTTGTCCAGCATCCCCTGGCGACCGGTGAAGTTCTTGTTGCGCGGCGGGATCTTGCCCCACACCTGGGGCACGCGTCCGGCCGTACGCCGCCTGCCCACGTTCTCGGATTCCACGCGCCGCCTCCGCCGCCACTATGCACTTCGAATTACGGGGTCATCTAAACACTCATTACCCCGAGACGCACGAGGCCAATGCCGGGACCCCGGAGATGATGTCCACTTTTGCGGTGAACGTTCCCTAACACCCATTGCGCACACGGCGCGCAGTTGATCACTATTCTGCCAATATTGGGCATCCTAAAAAAGCGAATGGTCACGGCCCCGTCGCCCGAGAACCGATCGACATCCCCACGTCCGGGGTGTAAGAGTTAGGCGACAGGGAGAGACATGAACCCCGGAGGCCGGATTGCGGGCGCGTCTTCGGGGAATGCCTCAGTTGCGACTGCCAGGGACGGGCCAGGGAGCGCCGCATGCGCGACGACACGACGACGCCGAGTCATGATCCGGCTCCCGACGAGGGATTGATCGACCTCACCGGCTTCGACCTCGGCGATCTGGACGCCGCCGACGGTTCATGCCTGGCCGAGGCGCTCCGGCACCTGGTCGACGCACAGTCGCGAGGGACCGAGGCCGTCGCCGGGTTCCAGGAGTGAGGCGTGTCCGCCACGAACGCCTTTCGGCTGCCCGCCGCCCAGGCGCCGTCGCCGGGCGACGTGTTCCGTGATCATCGGTGACGGCAGGGGGATCACCGTGAGACCGCCCTCGCATCCGATCGGCCGGGTCTCATGATGATCGAGACGATGACGCCCCCGGTGAGCGGGCCGCCCTATGTGGGACCGCGTGCGTTCACCACGGCCGACGCGCCCCGATTCTTCGGCCGTGAGGCGGCGTCCCACCGGCTGGCCGAGCTGTGGCGGAAGCATCGGCTGACCGTCCTGCACGGGCCGTCGGGATCCGGCCGGACCTCGTTGATCGAGGCCGGGGCGCGGCCCCTCCTGCCCTCCGCCGAGGCCGAGATCCTGCCGACCGGGCGGCTGTCCTACGGCTCGGTCTTCCCGGCGGCGGCCCTGCCCGAGCACAACCCCTACACCCTGGCGCTCCTGTCGTCCTGGTCGCCGGCCGAGCCGGCCAGCCGCCTCGCGGGATGGTCGGTCGCCGACTTCCTGACCCGGCGGCCGCAGCGCACCGACGTTCTCGGCCGCCGGATTCCCCTCCTCGCCGTCATCGATCAGGCCGAGGAACTCGTCGCCGGGCCGCCGCACGCGCCCGAACGGGAGCGCGCCCGGCGCTCCTTCGCGGACGAACTGGCCGAGGCGCTGGACGAACACCACCACCTGCGGCTGCTGCTGTCCGTCCGCGACGGGTCCCTGCCCGACCTGGAACCGTACGAACGCACCCTCGGCGACGGTGAGGTCGCCCGGCTCCGGCTGACCCCGTTCGACGCCGAGGCCGCGCTGGAGGCCGTTCGCGGGCCGCTCACGAGGACGGCGCGGTCGTTCGCCCCCGGCGCCGCCGAGGCGCTCATCGACGATCTGCGCGCGGGAACCCCCGTCGTGGAGCCCGCGTTCGCGCAGATCGTGTGCGAGCGGCTGTGGCGATCGCTGCCGCCGCAGGCCGGGGCCATCACCGCCGAGGCGGTTCAGACGCACGGCACGGCCGCGCTGACCGGCTACGTCGCGCGGGCCCTCGCCGACGTCGCCGAGCAGTACGACGTGCCGGTCGGCGGCCTCCGATCCTGGATGCAGCGCACCTTCGCCGGCCCGGACCGGGATCCCGCCCCGAACCCGCCGCAGATGCCCCCGGCGGTGTTGCGCGCGCTCGAGGATCTCCACCTGATCAGGTCGGAGCGCTCGGGCGGAGAGCTCCGTTACGAGCTTCAGCATCCCCGGCTGGTCGCACCGCTCGGTCAGATGATCGACACTCGTCCGAGCGCCTCCGGGCCGGCCGAGCGGCTGCGCGCCGCGACGCGCGCCCTGGCGAGCGGCGAGTTCGCGCGGGCCGAGCGCCAGGCGGTGACCGCCGTACGCCTCGGGGCCAAGTCCGATCTGCGGCTGCGCGCGGAGGCCGAGTCCCTGCTCGGCAACGTCGCGCACGGCAGGGGGCTGCGGAAGGAGGCGGAGACGCACTACCAGACGGCCGCCTCCCTGTTCGAGGCCCGCCAGGACCGCGCCGCCGTCGGCCGGCTGCTCGCCGCCATCGGCCAGATCCGGCTGGCGGACGGCCGTGGCGCGGAGGCCCTCGAAGAGCTGCACGCCGCCGCCGAGCGCCTTCCCACGGACCTCACCGTGCAGGCCGAACTCGCCCGGGCGCTGTGGGAGCTCGGACAGACCCGGGCGGCGATCACCGTCCTGGACGCCGTGCTGTCGGCCGAGGGCGACGCACCGGAGATCCTCCGGACGCGGGGCGAGTTCCTGGCCGACCTCGGCGACGCCGACGCGGCCCTGCGCGACCTCGACCGCCTGCGGCGCCTTCCGCCGGGCGCCCGCGCGGCGCGCGCGCTCGCACTCGCCACGCTGGGACGGTTCGACGCGGCGCGGCAGGAGATCGACGCCGCCCTGGAGGAGGCCCCCGACAGCGGCCCGGTGCTGCTGTGCGCCGCGCGGGTCGCGGGTCTGCGCGGGGCCGGCGACTCGGCCGCGGACCTCGCCCGGCGCGCGGAGGCCGCACGGGACCCCGCCCTGCCACGGCATCAGCGGCGGGTCGTCCGCCGTATCCTCGCCCACCGGCCGGACGATCCGCGCTCGGCCGGGTGACGATCGCCGAGATCGGCGTCGATCGCCCGGTACATCTCCGCGAGCCTCGCGTCGAACGCGGCGAAGTCGAACGGCGCCCTGATCTCCCCGATCAGGAATTTCTTCTCGGGCCCGGGGTCGTACTTCAACTCGGCGTGCCTGGCGGCGAACGCCGCGAGGGCGGTCGCGGCGGCGGCGAGCGCGCGGGCGGCCTCGGCCGTTTCGCCCGGAGCGAGGACCGCCACCTGCGCGGCCCGCTGCCCCACCGTGCGCACGTGCTCATCGATGGCGGCGAGCTTGACGTCGAGGTCGCGCCAGGACCGCTGACCGGCCAGCTCGAGCTGGACGCGGAGCTGTGTCGCCGGCCCGAGGAGCTCGCCGTACGCGGCCTGCCGTGCCTCTAGAGCATGCCGCCTGCGGTCCCGCTCGGCCTGGACGGACTCCCGCCGGACGGTGCCCCACAGCGTCACCGCGACCCCTCCGACCGTGCCCCCGGCCGTGATCAACGAGGCCAGCGTGGAACCGTCGGGCATGACGGCAGTCTGACACCTCGCCGGCCCGCCGTTGACCCCTTATGCCACACAGGAGAGGTTCCTCCCCAGCCTCCCGCGTCGCTCGTCGCCCGTACCGGGGTCAGTGTTCGAAGCGGTAGCCCATGCCCGGTTCGGTGATCAGGTGGCGGGGGCGGGACGGGTCCCGCTCCAGCTTGCGGCGGAGCTGGGCGAGGTAGACGCGCAGGTAGCCGGTCTCGTTCTCGTACGCCGGGCCCCAGACCTCGCGGAGCAGCTGCTGCTGGCTGACCAGGCGTCCCGCGTTGCGTACGAGCACCTCCAGGACGTGCCACTCGGTCGGGGTGAGGCGGACGTCCGCGCCGTCGCGGCCGACCTTCTTGGCGGCCAGGTCGACGGTGAAGTCGTCGGTGACGATGACGGCCGCCTCCTCGGCGGGAGCGGCCCGGCGCACGGCGGCGCGCAGCCGGGCCAGCAGTTCGTCCATGCCGAACGGCTTGGTCACGTAGTCGTCCGCGCCGACGTCGAGCGTCTCGACCTTCTCCTCGGACGCGTGCCGCGCGGACAGCACGATGATCGGCACGCTCGTCCAGCCGCGCAGGCCCTTGATCACCTCGGCACCCTCCATGTCGGGCAGGCCGAGGTCGAGGACGACGACGTCGGGGCGGCGACGGGCGGCCAGGTCCAGCGCGGTACGCCCGTCGGGCGCGGAGTCGACCTCATAGCCCCGGGCCCGCAGGTTGATCCGCAGCGCGCGGACGATCTGCGGCTCGTCGTCCACCACGAGTACCCGTGTCACGTCTGCTCCTCGCCTTCCCGTGCCGTGCGTCCGGTCGGCAGCGAGAAGACCATGGTCAGCCCGCCGCCGGGTGTGTCCTCGGCCCGCAGCTCGCCGCCGATGGCCTCGGCGAAGCCGCGCGCCACCGCGAGGCCCAGGCCGACCCCGCTCCCCCGCGGCCGGTCGCCGAGCCGCTGGAACGGCTCGAACATACGGGGCTTGGCGGAGTCGGGGACGCCCGGCCCGCGGTCGGCGACCCGCAGCTCCACCATCCCGTGGTGCTCGCTGGCGGTCACCCGGACGGGCTCCGGGCCGCCGTGCCGTACGGCGTTCTCCACGACGTTGGCCAAAGACCGTTCGAGGAGTCCCGGGTCGGCGACGACCGGCGGCAGGTCCTCCGGTACCTCGATCTTGACCTGGTCTCCGGGGACGTTCGCCAGCGCCGGCTGGATCACCTCGTCGAGGGCGACCGGGTGGGCGAGCGGGTTGACGACGCCGGTCTGCAGGCGGCTCATGTCCAGGAGGTTGGCGACCAGGCGGTCGAGGCGGTCGGCCGACTCCTCGATCGTGGCCAGGAGCTCGGCCTCGTCCTCGGGGTCCCAGCGCACGTCCGGCGAGCGAAGGCTGCCGACGCTCGCCTTGATCGAGGCCAGGGGCGTCCGCAGGTCGTGGGACACGGCGGCGAGCAGGGCGGTACGGATCCGGTTGCCCTCGGCGAGCCGCCGGGCCTCCTTGGCCTCCTCGGCGAGGCGCCGGCGGTCGAGCGCGGCCGCCGCCTGGTAGGCGAACGCCGCGAGGATGCGCCGGTCGGCGGCGGGCAGCACCCGGCCGTCCAGCGCGAGGGTCACGGTGTCGCCGGCCTGGACGGTGACGTCGGCGTCCCCCGGCCGGGCGCACGGCTCCCGGCCCGCGAACGCCATGCAGGCCCAGTCGTCGCCGGAGCGCTCGAGAAGGCTCACCGACGACAGCCCGAACGTCTCCCTGACGCGTTCGAGCAGCTGGGGCAGGGCGTCCTCGCCGCGGAGCACGCTGGTGGCGAGCATGCTCAGCGTCGTCGCCTCCGACCGCGCCCGCGCCGCCTGGGCGCTGCGCCGGGCCGCGAGGTCGACCACGGTGGAGACCGCCACGGCCACGGCCACGAACACCAGGAGGGCCAGGGCGTTCTCCAGGTGGGCCACGGTGAGGGTGTGCACCGGAGGCGTGAAGAACCAGTTGAGCAGCAGGAACCCGGCGACGGCGGCCACGATCGCCGGCCACAGCCCGCCGACGAGCGCCACGCCGACCGCGATCGTCAGGAAGAACAGCAGCTCGGTGGGGAGCCCGAAGTGCCCGTCGACCGCCAGCAGCCCGGTGAGCGCCGGCGGGCCGAGCAGCGCGAGCAGCCAGCCGGCCGTCCGCCGACGGCGGCCCAGCGACGTCGGCGGGGCGGCCGCCCACCCCCGGCCCTTGCCGGCGTAGTCGTGGGGGACGATGTGCACGTCCACGTCGCCGGACGCCCGGGCGACGGTCGCGCCGACGCCGGGCCCGAAGACGTACTGCCAGCCGCTGCGGCGGCTCGATCCGAGCACGATCTGGGTCGCGTTCGCGGCGCGGGCGAAGTCGATCAGCGCCTTGGGCACGTCGGCGCCGGTGACCTGGTGGTAGGAGCCGCCCAGGCCCTCGACGAGGGCGCGCTGGCGGGCGAGGGCCTCCGGCGACCCGTCGGCGAGGCCTTCGGCCCGTGCGACGTGCACGGCGACCAGGTCGGCCCGGCCCGCGCGGGCGGCGACGCGGGCGGCCCGGCGGATCAGCGTGTCGCCCTCCGGTCCGCCGGTCAGCGCGACGACGATCCGCTCCCGCGCCTCCCAGGTCTCGGTGATGCCCTTCTCGTCCCGGTAGCGGGCGAGCGCGTCGTCGACCCGGTCGGCGACCCAGAGCAGGGCCAGCTCGCGCAGTGCCGTCAGGTTGCCGACGCGGAAGTAGTCGGCCAGCGCCGCGTCGACCTGCTCGGCGTCGTAGACGTTGCCGTGGGCGAGACGGCGGCGCAGCGACTCCGGCGCCATGTCGACGAGCTGGATCTGGTCGGCCCGCCGGACGACCTCGTCGGGCACGGTCTCGCGGGGCCGTACGCCCGTGATGCGCTCGACGACGTCCGTCAGCGACTCCAGGTGCTGGACGTTGACGGTGGACACGACGTCGATGCCCGCCTCGAGGAGCTCCTCCACGTCCCGCCAGCGCTTGACGTTGCGGGATCCGGGGACGTTGGTGTGCGCCAGCTCGTCGACCAGCGCGACCTCGGGGCGGCGCGCGAGGATCGCGTCGACGTCCATCTCGTCGCGGTCCCCGTCCCCCTGGGCGAGCCGGCGGAGGGGGACGGCCTCCAGACCGTCGAGCAGCGCCGCCGTACGGGACCGGTCGTACGTCTCGACGTACCCCACGACGAGGTCCACGCCGCGCGCCAGGCGCCGGTGCGCCTCGTCGAGCATGGCGTACGTCTTACCCACCCCGGGCGCGGCACCGAGGTAGATCTTGAGCCTGCCCCGCATCGCCATACTGATTCACCCCCTTCCTGCATTGTGTCCTGTATGCCGCGCATCGAGACGCGGAGCCGGATCCCGTGCGGATGATCAGTGCGGCGTGCGCGCGTCCGGCATCCGGACGATCTGGCGGGCCTCGTCGCCCGGAACGTGCGTCTGCCGGGGGCCCAGCCGGAAGCGCAGCCGGCAGACGACGACGTCGGTGTCGCGGCGCAGCGCGTGGGCCAGCACCGCGCCACGCTGGTTCTGCAGGACGCGTTGCCACACGTGCGCCGGCTCCACCTCGGGGATGAGGACGAAGACGTGCGGTTCGCCGACTCCGCGGACGTACTCGACGATGGGCTCGACGAGACGCCGGTGCGGGTCGTTCAGCAGGACGAGATCGGCGTCCGGGGCCCAGCGGTGCCAGGCCTCGACGAAGCGCATGGTGTCCTCGGGTTCGTCGGGATGGGCCACGTGCACCGCGACGACGCGCTCGCCGAGCGAGAACGCGGCCGACAGCGCCTCGTACGTCAACCGGTCGACGCCCTCGACCGGGACGAGCACCACCGCGCGACGGCGGCGGGGCCGGGCGGGCGTACGGTTCAGCTCCAGGCGCTCCCCGATCCGGCCGTACGCCCGATGGACGCGGGACATGAGCAGCACGATGAGCGGCAGGGCGACGACGATCAGCCAGCCGCCCTCGGTGAACTTGGTGGCGGCCACGACGACGGCGGCGATCCCGGTGAGCAGGGCGCCCAGTCCGTTGAGGGCGGCGCGCGGCCGCCAGCCGCGCGGCCGGTCGAGCCACCAGTGCCGCACCATCCCCGCCTGGGACAGGGTGAAGCCGACGAACACCCCGATCGCGAACAGCGGCACCAGCGTGTTCATGTCGCCGGCGGTCCCGATGAGCAGCAGCGCGGCGGTCCCGGCGAGGAACAGGATGCCGTATCGGTGAACCTGCCGCTCGGCGCGCAGGGCGAACAGATGCGGCAGGTTGTTGTCCTTGGCCAGGAGACGGGCCAGGACCGGCATGCCGCCGAAGGAGGTGTTGGCGGCCAGGGCCAGCAGCAGCACGGTCGCGAACTGGACGACGTAGTACCCGACGCCGTGGCCGAACGACCCGGCGGTGACCTGCGACAGGATCGTGACGCCGCGGACCGGGCGGATGTGGAACCGGCCGATCAGGGTGGCGATGCCGATCAGCATGAGGCCGAGGGTCGCGCCGAGCGCCACCTCGGCGCGCTGCGCTCTTCTCACCCGCGGCCTGCGGAAGGACGGCACCGCGTTGGCGATCGCCTCCACGCCCGTCAGCGCGGCGCAGCCGTTCGCGAAAGCGCGCAGCAGCAGGAGCGTGCCCACGGTCCTCAGCGTTCCGGCCTGCGCGCCGGCGTGCGCCACGACGACGGGGTGGTCCCGGAACAGGCCGACGACGATCACGGCGACGATCGACAGGACGAACACGACGGTGGGCGCGATCAGGAGCCGGGCGCTGTGCGCGATCCCCCGCAGGTTGACCGCCGTGATCGCGACCAGGACGGCGAGGCAGAGTCCGGGGGTGTACGGGTGGAGCGCCGGGAACGCCGAGGTCAGCGCCGCCACCCCCGCCGCGATCGACACGGCGACGTTGAGGACGTAGTCGACGATCAGCGAGGCACCCGCGACGAGGGACGTACGCCGGCCGAGGTACGCCCTGGACACGCCGTACGCCCCGCCGCCCTGGGGGAAGGCGGCGATGACCTGGCGGTAGGAGATCGTGAGCACTGCCAGCAGCCCGGCGATCGCCAGCGTCACCGGCAGGGTGTAGCCGAGGGCCGTCCCGCCCGCGGCGGCCAGCACGATGACGATGGCCTCCGGGCCGTACGCCACCGAGGACATGGCGTCGAGCGAGAGGGCCGCGAGCCCGCCGGTGACCGAGAGCCGGTCGCGCTCTTCGCGGTGGGCGCCCGGCGCCCGCGATCCGTCGGCTCCGTCGCGTGTCACGGGACCGCCGCTCGCGGGTCCTGGTGTTCTCCTGCCGCGGGTCATGAGGACCGCCGCTCGCGGACCGCGTCGACGTGCGCCGTCAGCGCCGGGTCGGCCAGGTCGGGCCGGAACACGGGGAGCGAGACGATCATCGTGAGGCCGCCGCCGGGAGTGTCCTCGGGGACCAGGGCGCCGTCCATGGCCTCCACCAGCCCGCGCGACAGGGCCAGCCCGAGGCCGAGACCGACGCCGGCCTCGCGGTCGCCGACGCGCTGGAAGGGCTGGAAGATCCGGTCTCGGTCGGACTCGGGGACGCCGGGTCCGCGGTCGATGACCCGCACCTCGACGTGGCCCGCGTGGGCGCTGGCCGTGACCAGCACCGGCTCGCCCGGAGGACTGTGGTGCATCGCGTTGGACAGCAGGTTGACCAGCACGCGTTCGAGCAGGACGGGGTCGGCCAGCAGCTCGGGCAGCGCGTCCGGCGCCTGGAACCGCACGCCGGGCGCGCCCGCCTCGTCGGCCGCGTACTGAACGATCTCCCGGACCGCGACGGGCTCCCGGTGCACGCCCAGCGCACCGGACTGCAGGCGGCTCATGTCGAGGAGGTTGGCGACGAGGTGGTCGAGCCGTACGAGGGACTCGTCGGCGGTGGCCAGGAGCTCGGCGCGCTCCTGCTCGGACCAGGTGACGTCGTCGGTGCGCAGGCTCTCCACCGCGGCCTTCGCGGACGCCAGGGGGGACCGCAGGTCGTGGCCGACCGCCGTGAGCAGCGCGGTCCGGAGCCGGTCGGCCTCGGCCAGCGGACGGACCTGCTCGGCCTCCTCGGCGAGGCGCTGCTGGCGCAGCGCGACGGCGGCCTGCGCGGCGAACGCCTCGAGCACCCGCCGGTCGGCCGCCGACGGCGTACGGCCGCGCAGGACGAGGGCCAGATCCTCGTCCACGGGGATGTCGGCGTCGCCGTCGTCGGGGCTGCACGCCGGTTCGTCGCCGACGGCGGCGACCACCCGCCAGCACTCCGGGTCGCGCTGCCGGACCGGGGTCAGCGGTGCCTCCGGCCGCCGCTCCAGCAGGCTCACCGCGATGAGGCCGAACGTCACCCGCAGACGCTGCAGCAGGTGGCTCAGCGCGTCCACGCGGGCGCCGCCCCAGCCGCGGAGGACGCTGCCCGCCAGATCGGACAGCAGTTCGGCGTCGGCGTGCGCGCGGGCCGCCTCCCGGGTGCGCCGGGCGGCGATCTCGACCACGACGCTGACCGCGATCCCCACCACCACATAGCAGACGAGGGCGAGGACGTTCTCGTGCTGCGCGATCGTGAACCGGTACAGCGGCGGGGTGAAGTAGTAGTTGAGCAGCAGTGAGCCGATCACCGCGGCGAACAGCGCGGGTTGGATGCCGCCGACCAGCGCGACCGTGACGACCGCGACGAGGAAGACGAGGATGTCGCTGGGCAGCGAGAGCTGGTGGCGCAGGTTCGCCAGCAGCAGGGTCAGCAGGGGCAGGCCCGCGGCGACCAGGAGGAAGCCGATGGCGTGGCGGCGCCGGGTCAGCCCGCCGGCGCGGCGGGCCGCCGACCGGGGCCGGTTCACCTCCTCGTGGGTGACCATGTGGACGTCGATCGGCCCGGACAGCGCGGTGGTGGTGACGCCGACGCCCCGGGACAGCAGTTGGGCGAACCGGCCGCGCCGGGAGGCCCCGAGGACGAGCTGGGTGGCGTTCACGCCCCGGGCGAAGTCCAGCAGGGCCTGCGGGATGTCGTCGCCGACGACCTGGTGGTAGGTGCCTCCCAGGCTCTCGACCAGGGCCCGCTGGCGGGCCAGGTGCCCGGGGCCGGCGCCGGCCAGCCCGTCGCCGGTCGTGACGTGCACGGCGAACAGGTCCGCGCCCTTGGCCCGGTCGGCGATCCGCGCCGCGCGGCGGATGAGCGTGTCGCCCTCGGGGCCGCCGGTCAGCGCGACGACGACGCGTTCGCGCGCCTCCCAGGTCGTCTGGATGTCGTGGTCGGCGCGGTACCGGTCGAGCTGGTCGTCCACCTTGTCGGCCAGCCACAGCAGCGCCAGCTCGCGCAGCGCGGTGAGGTTGCCGATCCGGAAGTAGTTGCCCAGCGCCGCGTCGATCTTCTCGGGGGCGTAGACGTTGCCGTGCGCCATCCGGCGGCGCAGCGCCTCGGCCGTCATGTCGACCAGCTCGACCTGGTCGGCCCGCCGGACGACCTCGTCCGGCAGCGTCTCGCGCTGAGGGACGCCGGTGATCTCCTCGACGACGTCGTTGACCGAGTCGAGGTGCTGGACGTTCACCGTCGTGACCACGTCGATGCCGGCCTCGAGGATCTCCTCGACGTCCTGCCAGCGCTTCGCGTTCCGGGTGCCGGGCACGTTGGTGTGGGCGAGCTCGTCGATCAGGGCGACCTTCGGGGCGCGGGCGATCACCGCGTCGGTGTCCAGCTCGGTGAAGGTCGTCCCCCGGTACTCCACCGTCTGCCGGGGGACGATCTCCAGACCGTCGAGGAGCTCGATCGTGCGGGGCCGGCCGTGGCACTCGACGAAGCCGACCACCACGTCGGTTCCGCGTCCCTTCCGCCGGCGGCCCTCGCCGAGCATGGCGTACGTCTTGCCCACCCCCGGGGCCGCGCCGAGGTAGACGCGCAGCCGGCCGCGTGCCATGCCCGTCACCTCCCCTCTCACCCGCGGTACGGGTACTTCTGGTCGAGCTCGACGTTGAGCCGCAGGACGTTCACCCGGGGCTCGCCGAGGATGCCGAGCGTCCGGCCGTCCTCGTTGTCCCGGATGGCGGCGAGGACCTGGGCCGTGGCGACGCCGCGCGCCCTGGCGACCCTGGGGGCCTGCAGGCGCGCGTACGCCGGGGAGATGTGCGGGTCCAGGCCGCTTCCACTGGCGGTGACGGCGTCCGCGGGCACCGCCGGCCGGGCGGGGGCGTCGCCGCGCACCGGCACGATCTCGCCCGTCGCGTAGTCCTCGCCCGCCTCGGCGCACTCGACGCGCACGCCCTCGTACGAGGCGACGAACGGCCGGGACACGACTCCGCACTGCTCGTTGACGCTGACGACGCGGGTCGGCCGGGTCACGCGGCCGGCCCGGTCGCGCGGGCCGATGACCGACAGGACCGCGCCGACGCCGCCGGGCGTGCAGTACGGGCGGGCGCCGCTGACGCCCTCGAGCTCGCCGACCGCCTTGCTGCGGGCGCAGACCTGGGTCAGCAGGGAGTCCCGCGCGGTCTTGGCGGCGATCTCCTTCGCCTTGTCGGCCGGGTTCCGCGGGAGGGTGTCGACGACGTCCTCGGGGCCGAGGTTGCTCGCGCCGGTGGAGGTGGGGTCGTAGCCGGCCCCGGCGTTGGACGGCCGGCTCTGGACGTACTGCCGCAGCGGGTTCCCGCCCGGGTCGGTGAAGGCCTGGCCGATGAGGCGGCTGCCGACGACCCGGCCGGCCAGTTCGATCTTCGAACCCTCGGCCCGGCCGTGCAGGCCGGGAAGGAACGTGACGGCCCACACCGCGAGCGGGTAGACGACGCCGGTGATCACGGTCAGGACCAGCAGGGCACGGATCGCGGCGAGATGGCGACGGATCAGACTTGGCAGGCGCATCAGGACATCCCTGGAAGGAACTGAATGAGCAGATCGACGAGCTTGATGCCGACGAACGGCGCGACGATGCCGCCCAGCCCGTAGACGTACAGGTTGCGGGACAGCAGCTTGGAGGCGCTCGACGGGCGGTACTTCACGCCGCGCAGGGCGAGGGGGATCAGCGCGACGATGATGATCGCGTTGAAGATGACGGCGGACAGGATCGCCGACTGCGGGCTGTGCAGCCGCATGACGTTGAGCCGGTCCAGGCCCGGGTAGAGCGCCGCGAACATCGCGGGGATGATCGCGAAGTACTTGGCGATGTCGTTGGCGATCGAGAAGGTGGTCAGCGCACCGCGGGTGATCAGCAGTTGCTTGCCGATCTCGACGATCTCGATGAGCTTCGTCGGGTTGGAGTCCAGGTCGACCATGTTGCCGGCCTCCTTGGCGGCCGAGGTGCCGGTGTTCATCGCCACCCCGACGTCGGCCTGGGCGAGCGCCGGCGCGTCGTTCGTGCCGTCGCCGGTCATCGCGACGAGCCGGCCGCCCTCCTGTTCCTTCTTGATCAGCGCCATCTTGTCCTCGGGCCTGGCCTCGGCGAGGAAGTCGTCCACGCCGGCCTCCTCGGCGATGGCCCGGGCCGTCAGCGGGTTGTCCCCCGTGATCATCACGGTGCGGATGCCCATCCGGCGCATCGCGGCGAAGCGCTCGCGCATGCCCGCCTTGACGACGTCCTTCAGGTGGATCACGCCGAGCACCCGGGCGCTGTCCGCCCCCGCGCCCCGGACCACCTCACCGACGACCAGGGGCGTGCCGCCACCGGCGGAGATGCCGTCCACGATGTGGGCGATCTCGGTCGCCGGGTGACCGTCGTGCTCGAGCACCCAGGAGAGGACCGCCGCGGCCGCGCCCTTGCGCAGGTGACGCGTACGGCCGGCGGCGCCGTCGAGGTCGACGCCGGACATGCGGGTCTGGGCGGTGAACTCGATCCACCGCGCGCGGGACAGCTCGCCCGGCGAGCGCTCCCGCAGCCCGTACGCGGTCTTGGCGAAGACCACGATCGAGCGGCCCTCCGGCGTCTCGTCGGCGAGGCTCGACAGCTGCGCCGCGTCCGCGAGCTCCTGTTCGGTCACGCCGTCCATCGGGATGAACGCCGCGGCCTGCCGGTTGCCGAGCGTGATCGTGCCGGTCTTGTCCAGCAGCAGCGTGTCGACGTCCCCGGCCGCCTCGACCGCGCGGCCGCTCATCGCGAGGACGTTGCGCTGCACGAGCCGGTCCATGCCGGCGATGCCGATGGCGGACAGCAACGCGCCGATCGTCGTGGGGATCAGGCAGACGAGCAGGGAGACCATGACGATGCCGGTGACGCCGTGGGCGCCCAGCGCGAGCGAGTCCGGCACGCCCGGCCGGTTGGCCTTGGCGAAGATCGCCAGCGGTTGCAGGGTGGCGACGGCCATCACGAAGATGATCGTCAGCGAGGCCAGCAGGATGTTGAGGGCGATCTCATTCGGGGTCTTCTGCCGGTTCGCCCCCTCGACCAGGGCGATCATCTTGTCGATGAAGCTCTCGCCGGGCCTCTGGGTGATCTTGACGATGATCCGGTCGGACAGCACCTTGGTGCCGCCGGTGACCGCGGACCGGTCGCCGCCGGACTCGCGGATGACCGGCGCCGACTCGCCGGTGATCGCCGACTCGTCGACACTGGCGATCCCCTCGACGACGTCCCCGTCGCCCGGGATGATCTGCCCAGCCTCGACGATGACGTGGTCGCCCTGCCGCAGCGCGGGTGCGGGCACCGCCTCCTCCCGCTCCGGCCCGCCGGGCGCCCAGTCGACCAGGCGGCGGGCCATCGTGTCGGTCTTGGCGCGGCGGAGCGATTCGGCCTGGGCCTTGCCCCGGCCCTCGGCCACCGCCTCGGCCAGGTTGGCGAAGATCACCGTCAGCCAGAGCCACGCGACGATCAGCCAGGAGAACCAGCTCGGCCGGGCCACGGCGAGCACGGTGCTCCACACCGCCCCGATCTCGACGATGAACATGACGGGGTTGCGCCACATCGTGCGCGGGTCCAGTTTCCGGACCGCGTCCGGCAGCGACCTGAGCAACTGTCCCGGGTCCAGCAGGCCGCCCTGCACCCTGCCCGGCGCGGGCACCGGCGTCTCAGGCGCCGTCCGGGGCGCGTCGGCGAGTCGTGCGGGCATCAGTGGACTCCTTCGGCCAGCGGCCCGAGGGCGAGTGCGGGGAGGAAGGTCAGGGCGACGAGCACGACCGTCACGCCGGCGACCATGCCGACGAACTGCGGGCGGTGGGTGGGGAGCGTGCCCTCCGACGCGGGGGTGCGGCCCTGGCGCGCGAGGGAACCGGCCAGCGCGAGGACGAAGATCATCGGCAGGAAGCGGCCGAACGCCATCGCCAGGCCCAGCGCGGTGTCGTAGAAGGGGCTGTTCGCCGTGAGACCCGCGAACGCCGATCCGTTGTTGTTCGACGCCGAGGTGAAGGCGTACAGCACCTCCGACAGCCCGTGCGCGCCGCAGTTCAGCATGCCCCCGCGGCCCCACGTTCCGGCCATCGCCGCCGCGGTGCCGGCCAGGACGCAGATCGGCGTGATGAGGAAGTACGCGGCCGCGAACTTGATCTCCCGGCTGCCGATCTTCTTGCCGAGGTACTCGGGCGTGCGGCCGACCATCAGCCCGGCGACGAACACCGTGATCACGGCGAGGATCAGCATGCCGTACAGGCCCGAGCCCGTCCCGCCGGGCGCGACCTCGCCCAGCATCATGTTGAACATCGTCATCATGCCGCCGAGGCTGGTGTAGGAGTCGTGGAAGGAGTTCACCGCGCCGGTCGAGGTCAGCGTGGTGGCGTCCGCGAACGTCGCCGAGTTCGCCACCCCGAACCGCGTCTCCACGCCCTCCATCGACGCACCGATCGCCGTCGGCACCGTTCCGTGGTGGGACAGTTGGAAGAACGAGAGCAGCGTGACGCTGATGACGGCGAGCGTCGCCATCACCGCGACGATCGCGTAGCCCTGCTTGTTACTGCCGACCATCCGGCCGAACGTCCGGGGCAGGCTGAAGGCGATCATCAGCAGCAGGAAGATCTCCAGCCAGTTCGTCCATACCGTGGGGTTCTCGAACGGGTGGGCGGAATTGGCGTTGTAGAAGCCGCCGCCGTTGGTGCCGAGTTCCTTGATGACCTCCTGACTCGCGACCGGGCCCCCGGTGATCGACTGCTTCGCGCCGGCGAGCGTCTGGATCGTGTGCGGGTCGTGGAAGTTCTGCACCGCGCCGCCGGCCACCAGGATGATCGCGGCGACGAAGGCGATGGGCAGCAGGATCCGCAGGATGCCGCGGACCAGGTCCACCCAGAAGTTGCCGAGATGCTCGGTGCGGTGACGGGCGAAGCCGCGTACGAGGGCCATCGCCACGGCCATGCCGACGGCGGCGGACACGAAGTTCTGCACCGCGAGGCCCGCCATCTGCACCAGGTGACCCATGGTCGACTCACCGGAGTAGGACTGCCAGTTCGTGTTGGTCACGAAGCTGACCGCGGTGTTCCACGCCTGATGCGCCACCACCGGCCGGAACCCCAGGCTCAGCAGCAGATGGTTCTGCAGCCGCTGCAGGCCGTACAGGAACAGCACCGACACCGCCGAGAACGCCAGCACGCTCCGCGCGTACGAGGCCCAGGTCTGCTCGGCCTCCGGATGGACGCCGACCAGCCGGTAGACCACCCGCTCGACCCGCGAGTGCCGCGTACCGGTGTAGACCCGGTACATGTAGTTCCCCAGCGGCCGGTAGACCACGGCGAGGGCGAGCACGAGGGATCCGGTGAACAGGACCCCCGCGACCGTCGTACTCATCAAAAACGCTCCGGGAAAAGCAGGGCGGCCACCAGGAAGACGGACACGAGCACGGCCAGGATCAGCCCGACCAGGTTGTCCAGGCTCACAACCGCTCGACCGCCTTCACGACCAGGCCGAACAGGGCGAAGATCGCCACCGTCAGCAGCACGTACACCAGGTCAGCCATTGCCCCGTTCCTCCGTCGCTGCGATCCACGCGGAGGGTTTCAGGCGTGTCATCACGTCCGCCTCCGGCGTGCCGGACCTCCGATCTGAAGGTCACGCCTGCAGTCAACGCCCGAAATGGGCGGCTATCGCCGCTATTGACGAACCCTTAGCGCCGCCCGTCGGCGCCTTAACGCGCTCCTAACGGCACCCTCCGGCGGCGCGGCTCAGGCGGCCGACCCAGGGATGGCCCGCAGCGCGGGCCCGGCGGCTCACGACCGCGCGGCGAACCGGCGCCGGCTCAGGCGGCGACACGGAAGAGGCACGCGCGCGAACCGGTGCCCCACACTCACGCGGCGGCTCAGGAGCGGGCGACACGGAAGAGGCACGCGCGCGGACCGGCGGCTCACACCCACGCGGCGTACCGGCGCCGGCTCAGGAGCGGGCGACGCGGAGGAGGTGCAGCGCGGGTTCGGGAAGCTCACGGGCGCGCGGCCAGACCGCCCGCAGCACCCGTTCCAGCCGCAGCTCGCTCGGCACCTCGACGAGCCGTCCCGCGGCGATCTCGTCGGCGACGACGAGCGCGCTCAGCACGGCCGGCGCGGTGCCGGCGATGGCGGCGGCGCGCAGCGGTGCGGTCGCGCCCAGCTCCAGCGCCGGCGCGGCCGGGCCCCCGTACGGCGCGAGCGCGGCCTCGAACGTCTCCCGGGTGCCCGATCCGGCCTCCCGCAGGAGCAGCGGGGTGGCGGCCAGCTCGACCGGGCGCAGCGGCCGTCGCCTGCGCGTCCACGGATGACCCGGCGCGACGACGACCACGAGACGATCCCGGCCGACGGCGCGGCTGTGCAGGTCGCGCGGCGCGCCGCGGCCCTCGATGAACCCCACGTCCGTCTCGTCCGCCCGCACCCGCTCGATGACGTGGGTGCTGTTGGTGACGTTCAGCTCGACGTGGACGCCGGGGGCGGCCTCGCGCAGCGCCACGAGCCACCCCGGCACGAGGTGCTCGGCGATCGTGAGGCTGGCCGACACGCGGAGCCGGTCCGGCTGGCGGGAGCGCAGCGCCGCGACGCCCTCGACCAGGGCGTTCGCCTGGACGAGGACGGCACGCGCCCAGTCGGTGACCACCGAGCCGGCCGAGGTCAGCCGGGACCCGCTGGTCGAGCGCACGAGCAGCCGCACGCCGAGCCGGCGTTCCAACGTGCGCATCCGCGCGCTGGCCGAGGGCTGGCTGATGCCCATGCGCGCGGCGGCCTGGCCCAGGCTGCCGGTCTCGGCGACGGCCACCAGCAGCTCCAGGGCCTCTAGTTCGGGAAGCCGGGAGGTCATAGACGAACTCTATGACCTGCCAGGGAAACACCTGCTACTGCGGGGCCCGCGCGGGCCCGATGCTGGAGATCATGTCGATCTGGACGCCATCCCGACGCGCCGACGCCGCCGCCCACGGAGCCCCGGACACCGAACGCCCGCCAACGTCGCCCTCCGGCCCGGCCACCGACCGCCACACGGAGGCCCCACGGCCGGTCGAGCCGGGTCCGGCGGCGGCCGCCACGCCGGACGCCGCACAGCCGCGCAGGCCGGACCCGGCGGTGGACGCCGCGCGACCGGCCGGGCCGGATCCGACGGCCGACGCCACGCCGGACGCCGCGCGGCCGGCCGGGCCGGATCCGGTACGGCGCCGGTGGGGACTCGTGCCGGGCGTCGCCGCCTGCGCCCTGGCCGTCGCGGTGTCGTACGGCGCGCACCGTGCGGCGGGGGCGGTGCCCATGCTCACCGCCGCGCTGATCCTCGGCGTGCTCGCCGCGAACCTCGGGTTGTTGCCCTCGACGACCCGGCCGGGGCTGCGGTTCGCCGCGACCAAGTTCATGCGGGCGGGCGTGGTGCTGCTGGGGCTCCAGGTCTCGTTCGGCGACATCCTCGCCCTGGGGGCGCGGACGATCCTCATGACGGTGACGGTCCTGGCCGTGACCTTGGCGGGCACGCGGTGGCTCGGCCGCAGGCTCGGCCTGTCCGACCGGTTGTCCCTGCTGGTCGCCGCGGGCTTCGCCATCTGCGGCGCGTCGGCCGTGGCCGCCGTCGACGGCGCGCTCGGCGCACGGCCGGACGACGCGGAGGCGGAGCGGGAGACCGCGACGGCGATCGGCCTCGTCACGCTCTGCGGCAGCCTGGCCATCGCGGTGCTGCCGCCCGTCGCCCGCCTGCTCGGACTGTCGCCGTACGACGCGGGCCGCTGGATCGGCGCGAGCGTGCACGACGTGGGTCAGGTCGTCGCGACCGCCACCCTCGCCGGTTCGGCGGCGCTCGTTCCGGCGATCGCGGTGAAGCTGGTACGGGTGGTCATGCTCGCGCCCGTCACGGCCGGGGTCGCCCTGCGGACCCGCCGGGGCGCGGGGCGGCGCCGGCCCGCGCCGCTGCCGCTGTTCGTGGTCGGTTTCCTGGCGACGATGGCCGTGCGTTCGACGGTGACGCTCCCGCCGGAGGCGCTGGCCGCCGCGAGCACCGTACGGGACGTGCTGTTCGCGGCTGCCCTGTTCGGCCTGGGCGCCGCCGTGCGCCTGCCGGAGCTGGCGCGGACCGGCCGCCGCGCCCTTCTCCTCGGGCTGGCCTCCTGGGTGCTGATCGCCGGCGTCTCGTACACGGGCGTCCTGCTCACGTCGCACTGACGCGGCGGGGTCAGTGCGACTCCCGGGCCACCTCGTCGCCCGAGGAACCGACCAGGAAGTCCTGGTCCGCGCCGGTGTCCGCGCCCATGACGGTGTCGACGTACAGCCGCTCCCAGCCGCGGAGCGGGCGGGCCACGCTGTCCAGCAGGGCCCGTGCGGGTTCCCTGCCGGCCAGGTCCTCCTGCGGGATGTCCACGTCGATTCGGCGGTTCTCGACGTCCAGGACGATCGGGTCGCCGGTCCGGACCCGGCCCAGCGGGCCGCCCGCCGCGGCCTCCGGCGAGACGTGCAGGACGACCGTGCCGTACGCCGTGCCGCTCATGCGGCCGTCGCAAACCCGGACCATGTCGCGGACGCCCTGCTTGAGGAGCTTCTCCGGCAGCGGCATGTTCGAGACCTCCGGCATGCCCGGATAGCCCTTCGGGCCGCAGCCCCGCAGGACGAGCACGGAATCCTCGTCGACGTCGAGGTCCGGGTCGTCCAGGCGGGCGTGCAGGTCCTCGATCGAGTCGAACACCACGGCGCGGCCCCGGTGGCGCATCAGGCGCGGGGAGGCCGCCGCGGGCTTGATGATGGCGCCGTCGGGCGCGAGGTTGCCGCGCAGCACGGCGATCCCGGCGGCGGGCCGCAGCGGCGACTCCCGGCCGTGGATGACCTCCGGATCCCAGATCTCCGCGTCGCCGAGGTGGTCCACGAGCGGCCGCCCCGTGACGGTGAGCGCGGCGGGGTCGAGGAGGTCCTGAACCTGGCGGAGCACCGCGTGCAGGCCGCCCGCCCGGTGGAGGTCCTCCATCAGGAAACGGCCGGCGGGCTGCAGGTTCACGAGCAGCGGGACGTCCGCGCCGATCCGGTCGAAGTCGTCCAGGGAGAGGGGGACGCCGAGCCGGCCGGCGATGGCGAGCAGGTGGACGACCGCGTTGGTCGAGCCGCCGAGCGCCGCCAGCGCGACGATCGCGTTCCGGAACGATCCGATCGACAGCACGTCGCTGGGCCGGCGTCCCTCGTGCACCATCTCGACGGCCAGCCGGCCGGTCTCGTGCGCCCGGGCGAGCAGGCGGCTGTCCGGCGCGGGCAGACCCGCGGTGCCCGGGAGCGTGGTGCCGAGCACCTCGGCGAGCAGGCCCATCGTGGAGGCCGTGCCCATCGTGTTGCAGTGGCCACGGCTACGGATCATGCAGGACTCGGACTCCAGGAAGTCGCGCTCGGACAGCTCGCCGGCGCGTACCTCCTCGCTGAGGCGCCAGACGTCGGTGCCACACCCGAGCGGCACGCCGCGGAACGTGCCGGACAGCATCGGCCCGCCGGGCACGACGACCGCGGGCAGGTCCACGGAGGCCGCCGCCATCAGCAGGGACGGGATCGTCTTGTCGCAACCGCCGAGCAGGACGACGCCGTCGACGGGGTTGCCGCGCAGCATCTCCTCGGTCGCCATCGCGGCCATGTTGCGCCACAGCATCGCGGTCGGGCGCAACTGCGTCTCGCCCAGGGACACGACGGGCAGGTTCAGCGGGACGCCGCCGGCCTCCCACACGCCCTGCTTGACGCTCTCCGCCACCTCGTCCAGGTGGCTGTTGCAGGGGGCCAGGTCCGAGGCGGTGTTGGCGATGGCGATCTGCGGCCGCCCGTCGAAGGCGTGACCGGGCAGGCCCCGGCGCATCCAGGCCCGATGGATGTACGCGTTACGGTCCTGCCCCGAATACCACTGTGAGCTGCGCAGAACGGACATGTTCCATCTCCTCGAACGGCAACCCAGTGCATGGAATCACATGGGACCGCTCGGCGTCACCCACGGTCCGCCGCCCCGCACGGGCGCCCGTACGGTCAGGAGCCCTCGCCCCACAGCCGGCGTACGGTCTCGAAGACCTTCTGGTTGTGGGAGATCTCGACGACGTTGCCGTCCGGGTCCTTCAGGGCGCAGATGTAGCCGACCGGGCCGGGCATGTCGCGCGGCTCCCAGTGCAGGCACCCGAGCTCCCGGGCGCGGTCGGCGAGCGCGTCGACGTCCTCCCGCCGCGGCACCTCGATGCCGAGGTGCGCGAACGGGGCGAGCAGCCCCAGCTCGCCGCCCCTGTCCTCGTTGAACGACACGAGGACCAGCACGAACGGCGTCTCGACCTGTTTGTCGTTGGACAACCACGCGCTCTCGCCAGCGGCGTCCGCGAAGCGTTCGACGACCACCAAGGGCGTGAGCGTCGTGTAGAACTCGATCGCCTTGTCGAGGTCCCCGGTCGGCAGCGCGACGTGCGTCCAGCGGGCCTGCGTCAGAGCCGTCCCCACGGAGTCCTCCCGAGCGCCGTCGCGAACCTGGTCGTCCCCCCAGGTTACGAACCCGCCCGCCCCCGGTCCACGCCCACGCCCTCAGCGCGCCCCGACGAGCTCAGCCGGGTCGAAGCTCAGCTCGAACGGTTCCGCCAGCTTCAGGATCTCCCCCGCGTGCGCCGCGGCGATCTTCGCGTATCCCCGCCCGCGCAGTTCGTAGACGGTGACCTGTGCGACCCCGGACAGCTCCACCTCGACGAAGAAGGGAATGCCGCCTTCCGCGTAGCGCTGGGACTTCCACGCGCGCCCGAACGCCGTGTTACCGGGACTGAGGATCTCGGCCACCATCGTCACGTCCGCGGCGTTCATGTACGGGTCGGAGTCGGAGAGCGCGGCGGCCGATCCGACCATGACGTCCGGGATCAGAAGATCGGCCCCGAGTTGCAGGTTGACCTCGCGGTTCGCCGCAAGGCCGGGCGGCGCCGCGTCGTCGAAGAGCCTCTCCAGCCGTTTGGCGGCCCACTGATGCGGTTTCGGAGGCACGGGGGATACCACCAGTCTTCCTTCGAGGAGCTCCTGGCGCATGCCGTTCTCCGGCAGGGCCAGCACCTCCTCGATCGTCCAGCTCGTTCGGTAATGATCGGGCGGCACGGCAAACGCCTCCGTCATCGGTGGATCACCTCCGTACACGTCGCCAGTCTCGCACGTCGGCAAGTCACTGTACGCAGCGGAGCGGTCACAGCTCTCAAAAACGCGAAATCCCGCCCCCGGCCGGTGCCGGGGGCGGGATTCGGGGTCGGGTCAGCGGACCTCGGTGATCTCCGGGCCGCGCTCAAAAGGGTTGAACGGGGACCCGCCGTCCTCGCCGCCCTCCTGTTCCTGCTGGCCCATCGCCTGCTGGGCGCCGTCCGGCAGGGACAGCTCCAGCAGCTCACGGGGCGGCATCGGAGAGTCGCCACGGTTGACCACGATGTTGGCGAAGATCTCCTCGACGGCCCGCGCCTGCTCCGGGTCCTGCAGGGCGGCGCCCTGCACCACGCCGCGCAGGAACCAGCGGGGGCCGTCGACGCCGAGGAAGCGGACCGGCTGCCAGCCGTAGCCCTGCTCGGCGATCTCCGGCGGCACCTGGTCCTTCAGCTCCTCCGGGATGGCGACCGGGACCATGGCGTGCAGCTCGGTGCCGAACGGCCCCTCGGCCTCCTGGGTCTCCCCCTGCGCCTGCTTGATCTCCTCGGCGATCTCCTGGCGGAGCTCGTCCCACAGACCGCTCTTCTTGGGCGCGGCGAAGGCCTGAAGCTGCAGGCCGCTCTCACCGATCACGACGGTGACGGCGACGAAGTGCCCGCCGACGAGGTTGCCCTGGGCGTCCTGCTCGGCGTCCTCGATGTTGAGCTGGTGCTCGATCCCCTCGGCGATGGGCACCTGGAACGCGCCGAAGTCGACGCGCTCCACCTCGGGGATCGAGTCGGCCTCGGCGTCCCAGGGGCCGCCGTGGGACACTGCCGCGCTCTCCTGCTCCCCCTCGGATCCGGGCTCCTCGGCCTCGGATTCCTCGGCCGCGACGGTCTCCTCGTCGGTCGGCTCGAGGTTCTTCTCGGGCTCCTCGTCCCGACGACGGCGTCGAAACACGACTCACGCTCCTTCGTTGTGCTGTACGGCCGCGTCCGCGGCGCGGCCCCCCACGGCTCCTGCGTACCCGCCCGTGGATCCGAAACCACCGTCTCCGCGGGCCGAGCCCGGCAGGACCTGTACCTCATGGAAGACGGCCCGCTCGACGCGCTGGATGACCAGTTGCGCGATACGGTCGCCGCGCGTCAGCCGCACGGTGTGCTCGGTGTCGGTGTTCAGCAGGGTGACCTTGATCTCTCCCCGGTAGCCCGCGTCGACGGTGCCGGGCGCGTTCACGATCGTCACTCCCAATTTAGCCGCCAGCCCGGAGCGCGGGTGCACGAAGGCGGCGTAGCCGTCGGGGATGGCGATCGCGATTCCGGTCGGCACGAGTGCGCGGGCCCCGGGCGGCAGCTCGACGTCCACGGTGGTGACCAGGTCGGCCCCGGCGTCGCCCGGGTGGGCGTACGACGGCGCGGGCAGGCCGGGATCCAGCCGCTGGATGAGAACTTCCACAGTCAAGGGCTCCACCTCGTCGCGATCTTGATGGCGGCGCTCGCCTCGGCGCGCGTCACAGGCCGTGACACTACCGCCTGTGCGGCCCCGCGCCGATGAGCGCGGCGCGGCCGGTCACGGCTCCGCCGCCCGGGGCGGGGCGCCGCCGCCGCCTCCGGCGCCGCGTCGGACCCCGCCCGGCCTCGCCCCGGCGCGTGGACGGACCCGGCCCGGCTCCGCCCCGGCCCGCGGGACGAGGCCGCCCCGGCGGCTCCTCCGGCGCGCGGACGGGCCCGGCGCGGTGCCGCTCAGGAGGCGTCCGGGGACCGGTCGCCCGCCGCCCGATCCGCCGGTGGATCAGACGATGACGCCTCGTCCGGCACGACCGTCCCGGTGCCCGCCCGCGCGGCATCGGACGGCGCGGTGTTCTTCCGGCTCCGGCCCAGCAGGGGGGCACGGGCGGGGCGTTCCGTCGGGGACGCCTGGTCGGCACCGCGCAGCGCCGGCCACGCCCGGTAGATGACCGCAGCTGTGGGGACCGCGACGGCCGCGCCGGGGATGCCGCCGACGACCGCGCCGACCGAGATCGCGATGATGATCCCCAGCGGGTGGAAGCGCACCCAGCGGCCGACGACGAGCGGCTGCAGGACGTGGCCCTCGAGCTGCTGCTCGATGACCAGGATGCCGAGGAAGACCAGGGCGGCGACGAAGCCCTTGAAGCTGAAGACGACGAGGAAGGCCAGCGCCCCGGCGACCAGGATGCCGACGATCGGGATGAAGCTCCCGAAGAACACGATCACCGCCAGCGGCGCCACGAGCGGCACACCCATGATCATCAGCGTCACGGCGATGACGATCGAGTGGATGAGCGCGACGATCACCGTGCCGTGGACGTACTGCGACAGCGTCTCCCAGGCCGCGCGGCCCGCCCGGTCGACGCGGTCGTGGTACCGCCCCGTTCCGCTGATGAGCCAGCGCCAGATCCCCGGCCCGTCCTTCAGCAGGAAGAAGGTGACGAAGAACAGGAAGACGATGGCCGCGAGCACCTCGCCGGCGACGGTGGCGCCGGTGAAGGCCGTGCTGACCAGCTTGCCGCGCTGCTGCTGGATCTGGTTGAGCAACTGGTCCACGGCCGACTGGAGCTGGGAGTTCTTGAGGTGCAGCGGCCCGGTCACCAGCCAGTGCTGGAACTGGGTCGCCGTCCGCTGTATCCGGGTGACCAGGTGCGGGAACTGGTCGTTGGCCTGGATCCCGACGAACGTGCCCACGCCGCCGAGCACCCCGAGGGCGAGCAGCATCGTCAACCAGGTCGCGGCGAGCGAGGGCATCCGGCGGCGCAGCCGGGCGGTGACGGGGTACAGCAGCGCGCACAGCAGCAGCGCGATCGCGCACGGCAGAACGACGAGTCGCAGCTTGTCCAGAATGCGCGCGACCGCGTAGATCACGATGCCGACGACGATCAGCCGCCAGCAGAACGCGGCCACGGTCGCCAGCGTCCGCGGCACTCCCGAATCCCGATCGCTCACTGTTCTCCTCCGGACCACGCCCTACCCGGACCGCCGTCATCGACTCATTACCAAGCCGACGTCTTCGTGACCTGTCGTGTTCACTCCGATGCACGATTGGCCACATTCGGGCATCCGTGCTCTGGTATCTCGCCAACAAGCCGAAATGCTCTTACGTTGTGTTAACCAAGACCCTCGCTAGGCGGGTCGGTCGAACGGGGAAGGACTGCGTGATGGCGCACGGGGTGATACATCGGGCATTGGACGGCTATCGATTCCAGCTTTCCGGCGATCTTGATCTTACTCTTCCTTTCACCTCCGTGACGCGGTACGCCGTGGACGGGAGGATCTACGAGCTGACCTCCGGCGACCGCCAGGCGGCGTCCGCGTGGGCCGAGGATCTCGGCATTCGGCACTTCGACGATGAATTCTCGGTTCAGGGCGGCACACTTCGCACGACGCGGGTGACCCATTATGACCAACGCGTCGGCCTGGAAGACCATCTCCTCGCCGTGATGTGGCAGGGGCGGAAATATTCCCTGTTCGTCCCGATGTACAGCGCCAAGGCCGCCGATGCCGTGCGCCTTTTCCAGCTTCTGCGGGTCACCGAACATCAGGACGGCATCACGGTCGCCTCGCGGAATCCCAAGCGGGCGGGCATCGCCGAGCCGGCCGACGTGGCCAAGGAGATCCCCGGGATCGGCCTGCTCGAGATCACCGCGCTCACCAAGACGACCGCGCGGAGACTCCCGGCGTGGTCGGGCGCCCAGGTGCACAGCGGGGAGTTGTTCCGCGACACGCTCGACGACGACACCACGTACTTCCTGCTCGCCACGTCATCCGCCATGGTAACCGTGCTGCCGCACGAGTCCCGCCAGGCCGCCGCGGTGGCGAACCGGATCGGCGGGCTGCGCGTCGAGACCGTCGCCTGATGGCGGCGATGCTGACCGGTGTATCGGCCGGGACGGTGACGTTGATCCTGCTCGTGGGCTTCGCGGGCCATCTGCTGCATCCGCGCGTCCTGCCCGCCGCCCTGACCGCGCACCGCACGGTCCCCGCCCCGCTGGTCTGGCCGGTGGCCGTCGCGGTCGGCGCGCTGGAGGGCGTTCTCGGGGCGGTCACCGGGTACGCGCTGCTGGCCGGACGGCCCCGGGCGCTGACGCTCGGCGCGACCGGCAGCGCCCTGCTGTTCGTGGCCTACGCGCTGTACGGGCTGTACGTCCTGCGCACCCGGCCGAGCGGGCGGGGACGCGGCGACCGCGTGGCGGGTGCGGAGAACCGGGCCGTGCCGTGCGGCTGCTCGGCCGACGACACCCCCATGAGCGGCTGGGTGGCCGGGCGGGCCGCGGCGCTCGCGTTGGCGTCGGTGACCGCGTCGGCCGGCGCCGGTTCGGCCACCGCCTCGCACGGGGTGCATGTGGCGCTCGTGGGCCTGTCGTCCGTAACGTTCGCGGTGCTGCTGTGGTCGCTGCCGACGGCCATGGCCGACCCCGAAAGGAGCGTCGCCGGATGACCTTCGAGACCACGGCCCTGCTGGTGACCTGGGTGGCCATCCTCCTGCTCGCCCTCGTGGTGGCCGGGCTGGTCCGCCAGGTGCACCACCTGACCAAGGGGCCCCGCACGCTCGACGACGGCCTGACCACGGGCATGACCGCGCCGGGTCTGGCCCGGCTCGCGCCCGAGCCGGGCCGGCCGACGCTGCTGTTGTTCCTCGGCGCGGAGTGCCCCGCCTGCCACGACGTCTTCGAGGAGGCGCTGGGCCAGTCCGAGGCTCCGCCGATCCGCGCGCTGTTCTTCGACGACGCCCTCGACGTGACCCCGCCGGACAACATGGTGGTCCTGGCGGATCAGGGCGATCTGTTCCAGGAGTACCAGGTCCCGGCCACGCCGTACGCCGTGCTCGTCGGCTCGGACGGGCGGATCCGGACGGCCGAGCCGGTCGGCTCGGTGCGCGCGCTGCACGGGCTGATCGTGCAGGCCGGCGGCCGGGTGGTGGAAGCCGGTGCGCCCGTGCCGCCGATCACCGACGCGGACACGGCGACCGTGTGAGAGAGAACGGGGAGGATGCCCGATGCTCGAACTCGACGACATTCCCACGCTGAGCGGCCCACGGCCCGAGGGCGCCCGGCGGGCCGCCCGGCGGATCCCGCACGCGACGGCCGAGGGGATGGCGCGCCGGTCCATGCTGGGCGGCGCGCTGGCCGCCGGCACCACCGTCGGCCTGTCCGCGCTCGGGGTCTTCGCCCCCGCGCGCAAGGCCCTCGCCGCCGGCTACACCCTGACGCCGGGCTACTACGACATCTACGGCAAGTGCCCGGCGTACGCCGCGCCGTTCGACTGCTCCCCCGGCTGCGGGCCGAGCACCGTGCTGTCCAGCGCCTGCCGGACGAGCGGCAAGTACACGGGGTACCACCGCTCCGGGGTCTCCGATCCGGGGCGTTTCAAGCTCCGCCCCAACCAGTGCTACGCGGGCAAGTACGACGGCTGGATCTGGGCGTACGCCCATGAGTGCGGCAGTTGCACCAAGTCGGTGACCTGGCGCTGCCACGACGGCTGGAAGAAGAGCGCGGCGGGGCACTGGTACAAGACCGTCTGCCGGTGGGCCCTTGCCTGCGCCAAGTGAGACGCGGCCGGCCGGCCGGCTGCGCCGGGGGCTGACCGAGCCGCTGCTGCCGTTCGCCGCGCTGGCCCTGCTGGCCGTCGCGGCGGCGGCAGCGCAGCGGACCGTGCTGTGCTGGGCGTCGGTCGGGGCGCTGGCCGGATACTCGCTGTCCGGCTCGGTTTGAACGCGTAACAGCGACTTCGTGCTGTTCTCGCCAGGTTGGCGGGCTCACGTACGGCAGGGCGAGGTCCTGGCCGTCTTCTCCCTCGGGCTGCTCCTCGGGGGCACGCTCAGCGCCACCGTGCTGTGGCTGCTGTCCGGCTTCGCGGCGCCGCTGCCCCGGGCCGTGCGGATCGGGGCGATCCTGGTGATCGCGGTGGCGGGCGTGGCCCGCGAGGCCGGCTGGATCCGCGTGCCGCTCCCCCAGAACGCCCGGCAGATCCCCCGCGAGGTGCTGCAGAGCCGAATCCGGCGCGGTTCGCTGCAGTTCGGCTTCGAACTGGGCACCGGGGTGCGCACGTACGTCTCGGCGAGCGCGCCGTACGTCGTGGCGCTCGGGCTCGTGCTGGCGCACCAGGGGCCGCTCGCGACGGTCCTGACCGGCACCGGCTTCGGCGTCGGCCGGGCGGTCACCGCGACCGCCCGGTACGCCAGCCGGCACGACGAGTGGGACGACCGCCGCGTCACCCGGATGCCGATCCTGACCAACGCGATCGGCGTCGCCGTCCTTGTCGTCCTCGCCCTGCTGTACCGCTAGGGCGCCAGCGTCACGTCGACGGTGAAGCCCTCCTCCCGGGACACCGGGTCGAGCGCCAGGTCGGCGATCCGGCCGGCGGCCCGCAGGTCGGCCACGGCGAGGCGGGCGACGTCCGCGCCGCGGACCACCGCCCGCTCGACGTCGGCGCGCATCGAGACCTTCGCGGTCGACTTGGCCTTGCGGACCTGCCGGAGGACGTCGGAGGTGGCGGTGAGGACCGCCGCGTCACCGCCCGCCGGGGCGTCGGCGATCGGCCAGGCGGCCCGGTGCACGGAGCCGTCCCGCCACCACGACCAGACCTCTTCGGTGACGTAGGGCAGGATCGGCGCGAACAGCCGCAGGACCACCGACAGCGCCTCGCGCAGCGCCGCCCGCGCGGAGATCGCCCCCTGGCCGGGTTCGCCGTCCGGCGCGCCGTAGGCGCGGGCCTTGACCAGCTCCAGGTAGTCGTCGCACAGGTCCCAGAAGAACCGTTCGGTGCGCTCGAGGGCACGCGTGTAGTCGTACGCCTCGAAGGCGGCCGTGGCCTCGCGGACGGTCTCGGCCAGCGCCGTCAGCATCGCCAGGTCCAGCGGCTCGGTCACGGACGCGCCGGGCGGGACGTCGCCGAGGCCGAGCACGAACTTCGACGCGTTGAGGATCTTGATGGCGAGCCGACGGCCGATCTTGATCTGGCCCGTGTCGAACGCCGTGTCCGTGCCGAGCCGGCCGTTCGCGGCCCAGTAGCGCACCGCGTCGGCGCCGTGCTGGACGAGGAGGTCCATCGGCGTGACGACGTTGCCCTTGGACTTGGACATCTTCTTGCGGTCCGGGTCGAGGATCCAGCCGGACAGCGCGGTGTCGGTCCAGGGCAGCGAGTCGTGCTCCAGGTGCGCCCGCACGACGGTGGAGAACAGCCAGGTGCGGATGATGTCGTGCGCCTGGGGCCGCAGGTCGTACGGGAAGACGCGGCCGAAGAGGTCCGGGTCCCGCTCCCAGCCGCCGGCGAGCTGCGGCGTCAGCGACGAGGTCGCCCAGGTGTCCATGACGTCCGGGTCGGCCATGAAGCCGTGCGGCTTGCCGCGCTGGTCCTCGGTGCGGCCCGGAGGGGCGTCGGAGGAGGGGTCGACCGGCAGCGCGTCCTCCGGCGGCGTGATCGGCCGGTCGTAGATCGGCTCGCCGTCGCCGTCCAGGGGGTACCAGACCGGGATCGGCACGCCGAAGAACCGTTGCCGGGAGATCAGCCAGTCGCCGGCCAGCCCCTCCACCCAGTTGTCGTACCGCCCCTTCATGTACGGCGGGTGCCAGGTCAGCTCGGCGCCGCGGGCCAGCAGCCGGTCGCGCAGCTCCGGGTCGCGCCCGCCGTTGCGGATGTACCACTGGCGGGTGGTGACGATCTCGAGCGGCTTGCTGCCCTTCTCGTAGAACTTCACCGGGCGGGTGAGGGGCCGCGGCTCGCCGTCGAGGTCGCCGGACGCCCGCAGCAGCTCGACGACGCGCTCGCGGGCCGAGTGCGCGGTCAGCCCGGCGAGCTCGGCGTACGGCTCCGGGGCGACGCCGGCCGGCGGGTCAGGCAGGATCCGGCCGTTCCAGTCGATGATCGCGCGGGTGGGGAGGTGCAGCTCCCGCCACCACGTCACGTCGGTCAGGTCGCCGAACGTGCAGATCATCGCGATGCCGGACCCCTTGTCCGGCTCGGCGAGGCGGTGCGCGACGATCGGCACCTCGACGCCGAACAGCGGCGTCCGCGCCGTGGTGCCGACCAGCTCGCGGTAGCGCTCGTCGTCCGGGTGGGCCACCAGCGCGACGCAGGCGGGCAGCAGCTCCGGCCGGGTCGTCTCGATGTACACCGGACGCCCGGCGGAACCGTGGAAGCGGATCCGGTGGAACGCGCCGGGCTGCTCGCGGTCCTCCAGCTCGGCCTGGGCGACCGCGGTGCGGAACGTGACGTCCCACAGGGTCGGGGCCTCCGAGACGTACGCCTCGCCGCGCGCCAGGTTGCGCAGGAACGCCCGCTGGGCGGCGGCGCGGGCGGGCGCGCCGATCGTCGTGTAGAGCAGGGACCAGTCCACCGACAGCCCGACGCGGCGCCAGACGTCCTCGAAGGCCTTCTCGTCGATCCGGGTCAGCCGGTCGCACAGCTCGACGAAGTTGCGCCGGGACACCGGGATCTGCCGGCCGGGCTTGTCCGGGGGTTCGAACGCCGGGTCGTAGGGCAGGGACGGGTCACATCGGACGCCGAAGTAGTTCTGCACGCGGCGCTCGGTGGGCAGGCCGTTGTCGTCCCAGCCGATCGGGTAGAAGACCTCGCGGCCGCGCATCCGCTGGAAACGGGCGATCGTGTCGGTATGGGTGTAGGAGAAGACGTGACCGACGTGCAGGGAGCCGCTGACGGTGGGCGGCGGCGTGTCGATCGAGTAGATCTCCGAACGCGCCTTCGACCGGTCGAAGCGGTAGGTGCCGCGCTCGTCCCAGAGTACGGCCCATTTCTCCTCGAGACCGTCGAGGGTGGGCTTCTCCGGCGGGCGTGGCTTGTCTGTCATGGCGCCCATGGTATTGGGGACGACGGCGGAGTCGGGCCTCGTCAGGTGATCGCCTGTGAGAGGGTCGGATCATCGACAGAACCGGAAGTCACACTGGGAACGCGGGAGAAGGAGAACGCATGCCGGACAAGGGAGAGCTGGGCTGGCGGCTGGTGGCCGGCGCGGCGGCCTTCGGCGCCGGGTTCGCGGCCCGGAAGGCGATCACGTTCGGGTGGAAGCGGGCCATCGGCAAGGAGCCCCCGACCAACCCGGAGTCGCCGGAGGTCGAGCTGAAGGAGGCGATCGCCTGGGCCGTCGTCATGGGCGTCGGCATGGAGGTCGCGCGGCTGCTGGCCACCCGCGCCGCCGCGAACCGCTGGCACAAGAGCACCGGCGAGCTGCCCGCCGCACTGCGCACGGCGGTCGACAAGGCCAAGAGCGTCGCCTGAGCGAGGTCGCGCCCGGCGCCCCACGGACCGACCGGGGGCGCCGTTCTCATCCGGTGACCCGATCCGCGACGCGCCGCGCGAAGTGCGGCGACGTCGGGACGACCGGTCGGTCGAGGCGCCGCCCGGCGATGTCGACGAGGAGGGGGACGGGGCGGCGGATCAGGCCGGGTCTTCGCCGGCGCCCGGCCGGGGCGCGGGGGCGCCGATGGCGCGGCGGAGGTCCTGGCGCACGGTGTCGGCCAGCCGCTTGGTGGCCGTGCGGTTGAGGGTGCCGCCGGCGACGGCGCCGGTCAGGAAGGGGCCCATCGTGGTCAGGTGCCGGCCGAGTGTGCGCATGAGGCGCTTGCGCAGGCCGGTTCTGGCCGCCAGGCCGAGCGCGGCGGCGACGCTGCCGGGCTGCAGCGGGTCGAAACCCCGCTGCTGGGCCCAGAGCTGCAGGAAGACCGCGCCCCGGGCCGTGCCGCTGCCGGGCACCTGCACGCCGTAGACCTCGTGCAGTTCGGCGATCAGCTTGACCTCGATCGCGGCGACGGCGACGGTCTCCGCCACGATCTGGGCGGGCGCGGACAGCAGGAGCGGCGGTGTGACGAACTCCACCGCCGCCAGCGCGCCTCCGGTGGCGCCGACCGCGGTCGTGGCACGCTGCGCGGCGCGTACGAGGGAGTCGGCCAGCCGCTCCCCGGTGAGGCCCTGGTGGTGGGCGCGGAGGGTCTGCAGGTCACGGACGGGGATGTGCGGGCCGATCTCCGCGACGACGTCCGTCAGCCAGCGTCCGCGCGCGAGACCCGCGGCGCGCGCCCGGCGCGCTCTCGCCGCCAGCAGGCGGGCGAGCCGGCCGAGCAGGCGACCGCGGGTCCCGTTATCGATCTCATCGTCGGACAATCGGCCGACCAGCTCCGCCATCTCCTGGCCGAGCCGGTCGTCACCGTCTTCCCTACGGGCGAGCTCTCCCTCGGACACGGGTGAACCCGGCGTCAGGCGGCGCACTCGCGGCAGATCAGCTGACCGTTCTTCTCCTCTGCCAGCTGACTGCGGTGGTGCACGAGGAAGCAGCGGGCGCAGGTGAACTCGTCCGCCTGGCGCGGCAGAACGCGGAGGCTCAGCTCCTCGTTCGACAGGTCCGCACCCGGCAGCTCGGTCACCTCACCGGCGTCCAGGTCCTCGTCGATGACACCCGTGCTCTTGTCCGCCCGGCGCGCCTGCAGCTCCTGCAGGCTGTCCTCGTTGAGGTCATCATCAGTCTTGCGTGGGCTGTCGTAGTCGGTGGCCATCTTCTGTCTCCATCCCCCTCGGTCCTTAGTTATGCGCCCCGTCGCGCGGGTCTAACGCTCGGGGGGCTCATCTTGTGCCCGATCCGGGCGGGAAATTCTGTCACGGGATTTGACCCCGAACACGCAAGGCGCGTCGTATCACTCCGTGACTCCTCTCACCGCGCTTCCGAGATGTCCGATGTGGCGTAAATCACACGGCCCATGGCGAAGCGGTGACAGCCCTCCGCCGTGAACCGGATGATGACGGCGAACGTCACAGGTAACGCGATATGGTTTCCCGCCTGTACGGACCTGGCGGGTGCACAGGATAAGGGTTGTTGGAAGGGGTCACACATGCCGGATGCCGCTCCCCTGGAGCCGGGCGATCCGGCCGCGCTGGGGCAATACCAGGTAGTCGGAAGGCTCGGAGAGGGCGGCCAGGGCGCGGTCTTCCTCGGTCGGTCCCCGTCGGGGGACCCGGTGGCGATCAAGCTGCTGCACGAGCAGATGAACTCCGACTCCTCTGCCCGGACGCGGTTCGCGCGCGAGGCCGAGGCGGCACAGAAGGTCTCGGCGTTCTGCACCGCGCGGGTCCTGGACTACGACCTGAACGGCCGGCCGCCCTACATCATCAGCGAGTTCATCGACGGCCCGCCGCTGTACGACGTGGTCCTTCAGGAGGGCCCTTTCGAGGGGGCGGCGCTCGAGCGCCTGGCGATCGGCACGGCGACCGCGCTCGCGGCCATTCACGAGGCCGGCATCGTCCACCGCGATTTCAAACCGAACAACGTTCTCCTGGCGTCCGACGGCCCGCGCGTGGTCGACTTCGGCATCGCCCGGTCCGTGGACTCCCAGCAGAGTTCGGTGACGGCGACCGGCATGGTGGTCGGCACGCCCGGATACCTCGCCCCGGAGCAGCTCACCGGTGAGCCGCTGACGCCGGCCGTGGACATCTTCGCGTGGGGCGCCACCATGGTCTTCGCGGCGACCGGGCGGTCGCCGTTCGAGGCCGAGACGCTCCCGATCATCATCAACCGGATCCTCAACGAGGAGCCGGACCTGTCCCGGCTGCACGGCACGATGCGCGAGCTCGTCGCCGCCGCCCTGGACAAGAACTCACGCCGCCGCCCCGCCGCGCACCAGCTCCTGCTGCGCCTGCTGGGCCAGGTCGGCGCGGCGCCCGGTCCGGCGGCCGACCGGAACGACCTGCTCGACAAGGGCACCCAGATCGCCGCGCAGCTGCCGCCGCCCCCGCCGATCATGACCCCGCCGCCGCCGATGATGCACCCGGGTCCCGCGACCCCGCCGCCGATGCGTCCCGGCCCGGCCACGCCGCCCCCGATGATGCACCCGGGCCCGGCGACGCCGAACCCGATGATGCGGCCGGGACCCCAGACGCCCCCGCCCTGGCAGGGGCAGGGCCGGCCGACGCACCCGCAGGGGGCGCCGTACGCCCCGCCGCGCCCCCAGAAGAAGAGCGGCAACGCCCCGCTCTTCGTCGGCCTCGGCTGCGTCGTCGTGCTGCTGCTGGCGATCGGCCTGCCGATCGCCGTCGGGGCGGGCCTGTGGAACAAGGTCAACAAGGACCGGTTGCCGTCGGGCTTCGAGGGAAGCTGGGGCGGCAAGGGCATGCCGACGAGCAATGTGGCCTTCGGCACCAGCCAGTCGCACGAGATCGACCTCACGCTCTACCGCCTCATCAAGTCGGGCAACGTCCGGTACGAGACCTGCTCCGGCAGCCTGGACAACCCGCAGATCTCCGACGACGGCAAGCAGGTGACGTTCCAGCAGACCCTCACGTCGTTCGGGACCAACCAGTGCCTGTCCCCCTCGTACGTGACGCTGACCCTGAGCGGCTCGTCGATGACCTGGCAGATGAGCCAGACCGCCGGCGGCGCTCCGCTCGCCAGCGGCACCCTCAGCAAGCAGTAGGCCCCCGAACCCGTCCGAGGGAGGACGCCCCATGCCCGGAAGCCCGCTACGAGCCGGTGACCCGGAACGCGTGGGCGTCTACGACCTGGCCGGCCGCCTCGGCGAGGGCGGCCAGGGGGTCGTCTACCTCGGCGAGGCGCCGGACGGCCGGCAGGTCGCGGTCAAGCTCCTGCACGCGCAGTTCAGCGGGGACACGAAGGTACGGGCCCGGTTCGCCGGGGAGCTGGCCAGCGCCAAGCGCGTGGCGCCGTTCTGCACGGCCCAGATCCTCGACGCCGACGTCGAGGGCGACACGCCCTACCTCGTCAGCGAGTACATCGACGGTCCGTCGCTGCGCCAGGTCGTCGACGCGGAGGGGCCCCGCTGGGGCTCTTCCCTGCAGCGCCTGGCCATCGGCACGGTCACCGCGCTGGCGGCGATCCACGAGGCCGGGATCGTCCACCGTGATTTCAAGCCGTCGAACGTCCTGCTCGCCTCCGACGGCCCACGGGTGATCGACTTCGGGATCGCCCGGGCCCTGGACGCCACCGGCACCCTGTCGAGCACGGCGGTCGGCACGCCGTCGTACATGTCGCCCGAGCAGATCTCCGGGCACGTCGTCGGCCCGGCGACGGACGTGTTCGCGTGGGCCGCCGCGATGGTGTTCGCCGCGACGGGCTCGCCGCCGTTCGGCCAGGACTCCATCCCCGCCGTGATGAACCGCATCCTGAACCAGGAGCCGTACCTCGGGATGCTGACCGGGCCGCTCCGGGAGATCGTCACGGCCTGCCTGGTGAAGGATCCCGCGCGGCGGCCCACCGCCCAGCAGGTCCTGCTGCGCCTGCTCAGCCACGAGGGCGTGGCCCTGCCGGGCGCCGGCGCGCCCGCGCCCACCACGATCCTGCAGGAGGGCGCGCAGGTCGCGGCCGAAGGGGCGCCGTCCGCCGGGTGGGCGTCCCCGGGGCCGTACGCCCCGCCCAGCGACACCCCGCCCCCCGGTCCCTACGCCCCGGCGGGCGACACCCCCCCATCCCAAGGTGCGTGCGCTCGTGATCAACGACGAGCCCACGGGCACCAAGCGGCAGGATCAGCAGCACAGCAAGGCGATCACAGGT
>NZ_JBFAUT010000060.1:0-53546 GCF_040679475.1 Actinoallomurus sp. NPDC052274 | reverse complement strand
CCCGGCGCGGGCTGCCGCTCGCCGTGAGCGTTCCACCCGGCCCGGGGCGGCCCGGCGGCCCGGCCTTCGTCGCGGTGGGCGGGCCGCCTCCCGCGCCCCCGTCCTACGGCGGCGGCCCCATGCCGGTCCCGGAGTGGCTCGGCGGCGCTCCCGGCGCCGCGAACCCGCCGCGGTTCCTCCCGCCCACGGGCTAGCTAGGCCGTCGCGTCTTTCAACGCCGCGATGTCCGCACTGACCCTGCCGCGCACATGTGACACGAAACGCAGCATGTCCGCGCAGTACACGGTCGGGTTGAGGAACCCGTTACCCGCCCGGTACCTGTGGGTGTAATAGCCGCCACCGCAGACGTCTCTCTCAGGACATGAGCGGCAGGCGTCACACAGCCCCTGGATACCCAACTGACGAGCCGCAACCGAAGGGTGACGCAGTGCCGCGTCGAACGGAGCGTCGCGTACGGAGAAGCCGGTGGCCGGGGCGCCGTCGTAGGCCGACTTCAGAGTGTCGACCTGCTCCACGTAGCCGTCCGTATCGACCACGACCACACCGGCGGGCGCGATACCGATCTGCTCGGAAGTGCTGTGGCCGCCGAACAGCAGGTTCAGGGCGTCCTCGAAGAGCCGTACTGATGTCTTCCGCGTCGTCTCGCCGTACCACGTGTCGAAAGCCGCGACCAACCAGTCCCCGTAGGGCGTACGGCTCGGATCGTCGTCGCGCCCCGGGGGCGGGGTCGTCCAGTTGCCATGGGGCAGCAGGAAATCCATCATCGGCGGCTCATGACTCACCAACGAGCGGTAAGTCTCGACCGGGTCGTTGGCGAGATCGACCGTGCACAGCAGGCCCGAGTACAGGCGACGGTAGGAAGGGGCACGGAGTGCGTTGAGACCACGGAGGACGGCTTCATGGCTGCCACGACCATCGGCGTAACGGCGATGGCGGTCATTCGCCTCGGCGTTACCATCGATACTGACACCGACATTGATGTCGTGTGCGGAAAGCACGTCGAGCATTGAATCGTCCAGAAGAATGCCGTTGGTCTGAACTATGAACTGCGGCTGCGTCGACAGAGGAAGCTCACGACGTACTGCTGTAACGACTCGGCCCAGTACGTCGGCGCCGGCGAGCAGAGGCTCACCACCGTGCAGTACCACGTCGATCGTCGTCAGGCCGTGTGTACGGGCGTGCTCGCCGATACGGGCAGCAGTACGATCGATGACGGCGTCGCTCATGACCTTCGAACTGTTCCGCCAGGACTGGTCGGCCATCTCGTAGATATAGCAGTAGTCGCACGACAGATTGCACCTGCTGTGCACCTTGAGCACAAAACTCTGGAACGGCACCGGCCGCCAGCCCGCGGCTTCGAATTCGTCCACCCGCAGGACCCCGTCGGGCCATTCAAATCGCCGCAGCAGATCCACCGGATCAACCGTCACGTTTCGCTCCAAACAAAAGGCGGCCGAGGATCCGGACGATGGTCCGCCACCGTCCGGATCAATGCATCAGCCCAACATCGTCCCACCGCCTCCTACGGGAGAAGCGGAGCCATGGATATATGAAGGGGTCAGGCCGGAGCCACCGCACTGTTGAAGGCCGTGGCCGGGGCCACCGCACTGTTGAAGGCCGTAGCCGGAGCCACCGCACTGTTGAAGGCCGTGGCCGGGGCCACCGCACCCGCGCTGTCGAGGTGTCGCGCGACGGCGAGCGCCAGCGCGGACCGACCGAGCGACGCCAGCGCCTCCTGCGAGACGCCGGTAAGGTCGACGATCGACGTCGCCTCCTTGGTCGGGGCGTTCCCTGCGGCCTCGGCGGGCTGCGCGACGGCGACGGCGACGGCAGCCGCCGCCACGGTAACCGCCACGGCTACGCCCGACCGCGGGGCAGACTTTCGTCCGTGTTCCATGGTGGATCCTCTCCACTCGATGAATTCAAGGCACACTAAGTCCCAGTAGTTGATCAACGATAGAGACCTAAGGATCATCGCGATAGGGACCAGAAGCTCAAATACGAAAACCGTCCTTGAAGCATCTTGCGTACGTACCTTGACCGATAACTCAGACTCGGGTTGACTGAAGTACGCAGATGCCGTTGCGGAGGTCGGCGGGAGAAGCCGAGACAGGTATTCGCAGCTCAGGTGCAGCTGGTGGTCGGCCCACCGCGCGAGCGTCCCAATGCGTGGTCGTCTGGCTTGGGAACCGCCTCGCCTGCAGGCATCTTCTGCCCACCCGGCCGGGGACGAGCCCCGGCGTCGTGTTGATGTCCCAGGGCGATCGCGGAGTCCACGCTGACATCCAAGATGATCAACCCGGCCGCATCGGCTTGCGCCTGAAGGTCGGTGACGATCCGCCGCCCCGGCGCCAAGCACGTGCAGCTCGCCGACCTGGAAGTACGCCACCGCATGCGGGGCCCGCTGCGAAGACCGCATCCGCGGCGCCAAAGACCCCGGCATGCGGAACCTCCCCTGCACGGCTTCGCCCAGAATCAGCTCTGGTGCGAGTTGGTCGCCTCGCCAGTGAGCTGACCGCCTGGGCCCAGATGCTCGACTTCGGTGGCCTCCCCGCCCGATGCCGGGAGCCCGAACGTCTGCGCTTGCGGATCTTCTCCATCGCCGCACGTCTCTCTCGAGACGGCAGACATCTGCGGCTCCGCCTCGCTGGCCGCTGACGAGGTTAGGAGTACTAGGCCCCGAGACGGTTCAGCGCACCGTGACGTGGACCGTCGGGGAGGGGCCGTAGATCACGTGCTTCTTGTGCCGCAGGCCCACCCCGACGGCACGGAAGGAGTACTTGCCGCGCGTGAGCAGGCGGGTGTCGAACCCGAAGACGGCGGTCCAGCCGTCGGCGCGGTACGGCTCCACGCACTCGCCGAGCTGGCTCCAGTGCCCGGCGTCCCGGACCTGCAGGCAGAACCTGGTCCGCCGCAGCCCGGCGTCGTCGCCGACCGATCCGGCCAGATGCAGGGGCTGGCCCCGATGGATCACCTTGTGCGCGGCGCTGAGGGTGAGATCGGACTTGGCCATCGCCGAGCCCCCGGACGCCACGACGAGCCCGCCGCTGAGGAGACCGACCACACCGACGCCGACGAACACGTGTTTCATGATCGGTATGACACCGCACATGACCCCGAGGTTGTCAGAAGTTCTTAGGAAAAATTCGGGGGATTCTCAAGGTTGACCAGTTCGATACCCGGAGCTGCCACCACCACGTCGCCGGCCAGGTGGAACTCCGACACCTCCCCGGTCTCCAGATCCGTGATCTCGTAGCGCTCCACCGGGACGCGTTCGCCGTCGGCGTCGTGCCAGGCGATCTCGGCGAGGGACCAGCGCTGCGGGACGGTGCGGACCGCGAGGGACGGTGCGGTGACGAGCAGGATCCGCAGGTCGACGCGCTCGCGCTCGGCCAGGCGCAGCGACCGGGCCACGGCGACCAGCAGGCCCGGCGACTCGCCGAGGAAGCCGGTGGCCCGCGCGGCGTGCTCCCGTCCCGCGGTCACCCACATGAGCTCGGCGCCGACGGCGCCGCCCCGCAGGACGTGCTCGCCGACGGTCACCTGGAGCCGGGCGGGCCGCCAGCGGCTGTCGGCGACCAGCTCGATCGTGCCGCCGTCGGACCGCTCGGCGGTGTAGCGCCAGCCGCCGCCGTCCAGGTCACAGGCGAACCGCTCCTCGACCCCGGGCTCATGAACGTACGTACCGCGCGGCATGCCCAGAATCTACGCGACGGACCGAACCGGGTGCCGATCGAAACCCCGTCAGGCTGCCGCTCCCGACCCGGCGGAACGCCGCCCTGCAGGTGTGCTTCGTGGATGGAGCCGTGCACAATGCTCGGCGAAGCCGCCAAGATCGGCCCCCATATCGGGACGAGCCACCCGCCCACGCGTGCGTTCCCGAGCTTTACGCCCGGCCGATCCGAGCGTGGAGCCATCCGGCCGGATCATCCGTCACGTCGGCGCCAGTATGGACCCACCAGGACCGGCAAACCGGTCATTGCCCCGGCAGCAACGGCGGCGATGTGACCACCACGACGGCGAAGTCCCGCGAGCCGGATGCGAGCCGCGTGGCCGTACGTCCAAGGCGGCCTGGCTCAATGATCCCTGGCGGTCACTGCGCTCTAGGCGCAGCGAACGCCAGCGCGACGCGTGCATGCTCATGGGATCGGCATCGCCAGTTCGGCTGCGCGGCATTGGAACACTAAATGCCGGGGGTTTCGGTCGTAGATGATCGTCGGTTCGGAGCCGAACCTGGCGATGGCGGCGTACTCGCGGCGGTACCAGCACCACATGACCAGCCATTGGGAGCACAGGTCCTGGATCTCGGCGAGCTGGGCAGGAGACGGATCCGGCGGCTCGCGCCGACGCGGCGGAGACGGCCACGCCGACCGGTCGGGTCTGACGATCAGGATGCCGAGGCAGGCGAGGAGCCGCCGGATCACGACGCCTCCCGGAGCAGAGCCAGTTCAGCGGCCGTCAGGATGACGCCGGGTGCGGTGATGAGGGCGTGCACGGTCTTGCCGTGGTCGGTGCAGGTGACCCACCGGGCGGCGGCGTGCTGGTCGACGATGGCCAGGCCGCGCCCGCGCTCGGCGAGCAGGCCACCGTGCTGCTGAGCGGGCAGCGGTTCGGTGCCGGGGTCGCTGACGGCCAGATGCGCGTACCGATCGGTGACGGTCAGCTCGACGCTGATCGGCCGGATGTCCTCCGGGCAGGAGGGGTGCATGGCCTCGGCGGCGCGTATCGCGTTGGTCGTCAACTCCGACGCCAGCAGCGCGACCTCGTAGGAGTCGTAGGGGTGCCCGGCCACGGCGTCGGCGACGAAACGCCGAGCCTGACGGACGGCGTCACGCCGGACGTGCAGCGAAAGACGCACGGGCACCGATGCGGGGGGATATGGGGAGCGGTCGGCGACGACCGCGGGATCGGGTGTCACAGGAGATCAACTCGCTGTAGTCGTGCCGGGGCGGGTAGGCCCGGCAGGCCGAGTAGTAGCCCTTACGATGAACCTTGGGCCCTAAAGTTTCAAGCCCATGCCTTAAGCCTCATGGTTTGAGGCGTATGGCCGTTTCACGAGAGGGGGCGGAATGACGGTCGATACCATCGCCCCCATGCCAGAACGTCGCAGCCCGACTCTGCGCCGACGCCGCCTGTCCGCCGAGCTCAGACGCCTCCGCGCCGTGAAAGGGCTGAGCGTCATCGAGGTCGCCGAGCAGGCGAACTGGTCCGAGGCGAAACAACGCTGGATCGAAGACGCTCAGTGGGTGCGGCCCAACCCGCGCGACGTTCAGGACCTGCTCGACATCTACGGCGTCACCGACACCCGCGAGCGCGAGGAACTCCTGCGCTGGGCACGCGAAGGCCGCCAGAAAGGCTGGTGGCACGCCTACCGCGAGATGCTGTCCGAGCGGTACTCCACCTACATCGGCCTAGAAGCCGAAGCGGCCGAGGTGCTCACCTTCGAGCTGGCGGTCGTCCCCGGCCTGGCACAGACCGATGCGTACGCTCGCGCCCTCATCAAAGAGGGACCGGCCGAGATCGACGAAGCGGAGATCGAAAAACGCGTCCAGATTCGGGTCGAACGCCAGCAGATCCTGACCGCTGACGATCCGGTGAGCCTGCAGATGATCATCGATGAGGCGGCGCTCCGCCGACCGGTCGGCGGCCCGAAGGTCATGCGCGAGCAGATGCAGCGGCTGATCGAGCTGGCGAACCTGCCGCACGTGATCGTTCAGCTCCTGCCGTACGATGCCGGCCCGCACCCGGGCACCGGTGGAGCGTTCACGATCCTGTCCTTCGAGGGCGATCCCGCCGCCGTCTACGTCCCGACGATCGCGGGCGAGCTTCTCATCGAAGAAGACAAGGACGTAAAGCGGTACGAACGTGTCTTCCGTCGTCTCATCGGGAAGGCTCTGAGCCCAGAGGCTACGATCTCGAAGCTGGCCACCGAGGTCACCGAAACCTAATCAGCCCACTACTAGAGAACGTGCGCCCATGGACTCACCCCGAGACGTGACCCACGAGATCGACTGGCGCAAGGCGTTGCGCTCGCAGCAGCAAGACGCCTGTGTCGAAGTCGCCGTCGTCAACAGCTGAGCAGCGAGAGAGCCCCCGCGCCGTCTGCCGGGGGTTCTCTTGCTGCCTGACTCAACCCAACGGCCACGTACAGATTCCTGGCGTTCGCTGCGCTCTAGACGCAGCGAACGCCAGTGCGACGCGATGTTAGGAGCCCTGGCGCCAGGAGGACAGGTAGTCCTCCTGGGACTGCGTGAGGGCGTCGATCGCTACGTCCATGGAGGCCAGCTTCAGGCCGGCGACCTCGGTGTCGATCTCCTTTGGGACGTCGTACACGCCGGGGACCAGGTCCTGGCCGGCGATCCACTCACAGGTGAGGGCCTGGTCGGCGAAGGACATGTCCATGACGGCCGCCGGGTGGCCCTCGGCGGCGGCGAGGTTGACGAGACGCCCCTCGGCGAGCAGGACGAGCCTGCGGCCGTCGGCGAGGACGTACTCGTCGGCCTGCGGGCGTACGTCGCGGTGGATCTCCACGGCGAGGTCGGCCAGCGCGCGTACGTCGATCTCCACGTCGAAGTGGCCGGAGTTGGCGAGGATCGCGCCGTCCTTCATTCGGGCGAGGTGCTCGGCGCGGATGACGTCCCGGTTGCCGGTGACGGTGATGAAGACGTCACCGTGCTCGGCGGCCTGCGCCATCGGCTGGACGCGGTAGCCCTGCAGGACGGCGTCGAGCGCCTTGACCGGGTCGATCTCGGTGACGACGACGCGGCCGCCCATGCCGCGGGCGCGTTCGGCCAGGCCGCGGCCGCAGTAGCCGAACCCGGCGATGACGATCGTCTTGCCGGCCAGCAGCGTGTTGGTGGCGCGGACGATGCCGTCGAGGGTCGACTGGCCGGTGCCGTACCGGTTGTCGAACATGTGCTTGGTGTCGGTGTCGTTGACCGCCACCATCGGGAAGCGCAGCGCGCCCTCGCGGGCCATCTGGTGCAGGCGGATGACGCCGGTGGTGGTCTCCTCACAGCCGCCGCGTACGCCGTCGAGCAGGTCGAGGCGCTCGGTGTGCAGGATGTTGACCAGGTCGCAGCCGTCGTCGAGGACGAGGTCGGGGGCGATCTCGAGCGCCTGGTGGATGTGCCGGTAGTACCCGTCGCGGTCGACCCCCTGCCGGGCGAACACCGCGGCGCCGTACTCGTGGACCAGCGCGGCGGCGGTGTCGTCCTGGGTGGACAGCGGGTTCGAGGCGGCCAGGGCCACCTGGGCGCCGCCGGCCTGGAGCGTACGGATCAGGTTGGCGGTCTCCGTGGTGACGTGCATGCACGCCGCGACCCGCAGGCCGTCCAGGGGACGGTCGGCGGCGAAGCGCTCGCGGATGCGCCGCAGCACGGGCATGGACCGGTCGGCCCACTCGATGCGCCGGACCCCGGACTCGGCGAGTCCGGGGTCCGCGATGTCGTACGTCACGACGAGGTAGACCTCAGTAGCGGTAGTGGTCCGACTTGTAGGGGCCCTCGACGTCGACGCCGATGTAGGCGGCCTGCTCCTTGGTGAGCTTGGTCAGCTTGACGCCGAGCGCGTCGAGGTGCAGGCGGGCGACCTTCTCGTCGAGGTGCTTCGGCAGGGTGTACACGCCGATCGGGTAGTTCTCGGTGCGGGTGAACAGCTCGATCTGCGCGATCACCTGGTTGGTGAAGGAGTTGGACATCACGAAGCTCGGGTGGCCGGTGGCGCAGCCGAGGTTCATCAGCCGGCCCTCGGCCAGCACGATGATCGAGTGGCCGTCCGGGAAGGTCCAGGTGTGGACCTGCGGCTTGACCTCTTCCTTCACGATGCCGGGGATCTTCGCCAGGCCGGCCATGTCGATCTCGTTGTCGAAGTGGCCGATGTTGGAGACGATCGCCTGGTGCTTCATCCGCTCCATGTGGTCGGCGCGGATGATGTTGAAGTTGCCGGTCGTCGTCACGAAGATGTCGGCGATGTCGACGACGTCGTCGAGCGTGGTGACCTGGAAGCCGTCCATCGCGGCCTGCAGCGCGCAGATGGGGTCGATCTCGGTGACGATGACGCGGGCGCCCTGGCCGCGCAGCGCGTCGGCGCAGCCCTTGCCGACGTCGCCGTAGCCGCAGACGACGGCGACCTTGCCGCCGATCAGCACGTCGGTGGCGCGGTTGAGGCCGTCGATGACGCTGTGCCGGCAGCCGTACTTGTTGTCGAACTTGGACTTGGTGACCGAGTCGTTGACGTTGATCGCCGGGAACAGCAGCGCACCGTTCTTGTGCATCTCGTAGAGGCGGTGCACGCCGGTCGTGGTCTCCTCGGTCACGCCCTTGATGCGCTCGGCGATCGCGGTCCACCTGCCGGAGCCGTCGACGGTGCGGTGCAGCAGGTCGAGGATGACCTTCCACTCCTCCGGGTCGTCCTCGGCCGCGGAGGGCACGGCGCCGGCCTTCTCGTACTCGGCGCCCTTGTGGACGAGCAGGGTGGCGTCGCCGCCGTCGTCGAGGATCATGTTGGGACCGTCACCACCGGGCCAGGTGAGCGCCTGCTCGGTGCACCACCAGTACTCCTCCAGCGTCTCGCCCTTCCAGGCGAACACCGGGACGCCCCGCGGGTCCTCCGCGGTGCCGTTCGGGCCGACGACCACCGCGGCGGCGGCGTGGTCCTGGGTGGAGAAGATGTTGCAGCTCACCCAGCGGACCTCGGCGCCCAGCGCGACCAGCGTCTCGATCAGCACGGCCGTCTGGATGGTCATGTGCAGCGAGCCCATGATCTTCGCGCCGCGCAGCGGCTGGTCCTTGGCGTACTCCTCGCGGACCGCCATGAGACCCGGCATCTCGTGCTCGGCGAGCTGGATCTCCTTGCGGCCGAACGCCGCCAGCGACAGGTCGGCGACCTTGTAGTCCATGGTTCGTTTGCTCCCTGGGATTCGGTTTCACAGCGAGTCTAGGCGGGGCCGCTTGAGGATCGCACGAGGCAGGCGCCGTATCTAACACTGATTTGTCAGAATGGTGCCCATGCGTATCACGGAGGCCGCACGGCGACTCGGCACGTCCCCCCGCATGCTCCGCTACCGCGAGACCCTCGGCCTCCTGCCGCCGACCCGCGAGCGGCAGGGGCACCGCCGCTTCGGCGAGGCCGAGCTGCGCGCCGTGGCGCTCGCGCTGGCGCTGGAGCGGAGGTACGACATCAGCCCCGCGGAGCTCGCGTTCGGGTTGCGCGTGCTGGCCGACCCGGAGGTACGGGCGGGCGTCCGGGAGCTCGGCGAGCGCGTCGGCCGGCTGTCGGCGCCGCCGGCGCGCGCCCTGGACTTCGAGAAGGAGAAGGCACTGCGCCTCCTGCGTCGCCGACCTTGATCCGTACTCGATGATCTGGATGCCGGACGACCGCGAAGACGCGGGCGGCATACGAGCCGGAACCGATTCTCAGGCCGGCCGCACGCTTATTCGAGCAATATGGGAACGCGCATCAATGCCACTCCCCGCCCCGGCCTTGGTCCGCCATTCCGAGATTCCGCCTGCCGGCGGCCTCCCGCATGCCGGGGCACCCGAACCGGCACCGGTGACGGCCGCCCCGAATCGAATGTCGCGGGCGGCGGAGATCCGGGAATGGGCCAAGATGCCGCCACCAGGAGCGGCCGTCCCCTGGTGGCGGCAGGCGGTCCTACTTGGTGAGCTTCCAGGTGGTGCAGCTGTTGGGAACGTAACCGATCCGGACCCACTTGCCGCTCTTCTTCTTGTAGAGGGCGTTCCAGTAGTGGTTCGTGCCGTACGTCTTGCAGCTGCCCGAGAACTTGTACCCGCCGCCCTGCTGCGCACCGGGCGAGCAGGCCTTGTGGCCCTTGAGGAACACACCCAGGACGGGGTTGCCCTTCGTCGACATGCTGGGCTTCTTGTGGATCCTGGTGTTGGTCTTCGCCTTGACCGTCAGGTGACAGTAGTCGGTCGCCGCGGAGACCGGCGCCGCCGACGCGGTGCCGGCCAGCCCGAGACCGGAAATCGCGAACGCGGTGACCGCCGCGCCCGCCAGTAGACCCTTCTTCATTGCGAGGCATCCTCTCGGTAGAGAGCAGTACTGATTGATCGGCCGCCAAGAGCGTGCTCGATCTGCCCGGGGCATGATGTGCGCGTTCCTGAGCCACCGATGGGGAGTGGGGTACATGTACCGGACCATTCCTTGCGCGAGGCGTCTCAGCGTTCTCCGCCGCGGGTGTCGGGAGTGGAGAACTCACCTTCGATTGGCAGGGGGTGAGATCCGGCGCGATGATCGTATCGCCGGAAGAGGGCCTTGCGCCACATCCCCCGCCTTACGCCGCAATTGGCTTCACGTGTTCTCGCTCACTTCGCCGGAAACCCCATCTCCGCGGACGCCGAGCATCGCCCCCTCGGACGCGGATGGGGGATGTGATTCCCGAGGGCCGAAATTGAGCCTCTGGCCCCGGTGCGGTTAGGACCAGAGACCCAATGCGAAGCGCGCTGCCGCGCTGTGATGTGGCACCAGCAATTTCTGACTTCAGAATCAGGGAGCCGATCGCCGGTACGGCGGTCGTGGCCTCCGCGTGGGCTCATCGTCCAGCAGCCCACCGGCGACGACCGGCCCGGTCAGCGCGGACGGGCCGTGGAGGCCCGAGGCCGGCGCGTCCGCCGGCATGATCGGCGGGCCTTCGAGTGCGGCCCTCGCCGAGGAGGCCGGATCGGGGCCTTCCCCAGCCCATGGTCGCCCCGACCAGCCGTCCACGGGACATTACCCGCGGGAGACCCGGACGGACTGCGGCCACCTCGGCGAGGGACGATCGGCCGCGCCATCCGAACCCCCGAGATCCAGATGGCCCGGCCCGGACGCCGGCGACCTCGGACCCCCTAGTACGAGAGCGCCGGCGCCTCGTCACAGTGCAAAAGTACGCCGCGGACGGCGGCAGGTCGTCCCCCGCAAGGATGGATCCGGAATCGTTCCAGAGGTGGACATCGGGGCACTCAGGGCCGAGACGGAATCGCTCCGTACGGTGAGGCGAACACCCCCGAAGACATGTCATGGTAAAGAGTGACCAGCGACAAGCCTGACTTCCTCCACGAGGCCGGACCGACGGCGTGGCGCGTGGCCGCACAGGTCGTGACCGCGGTGGGCCAGGTCCTTCTGTGGATCCTCACCGGGATCGGCCGGCTCCTGCGCCCGATCACCAGCCGCCTCGTCGCCGCCCTGTACGGCCGGAGCACTCCGCCCGCGGCGCCTCCGCCTTACGGCGGACCGCCCGCGTACGCGACGCCGGACGGCACCCTGTTCACCCGGCAGCCGCCGACCCCGGCGGGAGCGCCCGCCCCGCCGGCCCGGCCGCCCAAGACGCCGCCGCTGCTGCGCTGGGTGCACGCCTGGCGCCGGTTCGGGGAGTCGTGGGCGTACGGTCCGGTGACGGGCGCGATCCTCGCCGTGGCGGCCCTGATCGAGCTGCCCCTGCACCACCTTCAGGTCGTGAGCCTGCCCGGCGCGTTCGCGCTGGCGGCGACGCTGCCGCTGATGTTCCGCCGGGAGTCGCTGCGGCCGGCGTCGGCGATCGTGCTGGGCGCGCTCGCCGCAAGCCTGCTGTCCGGGCAGCAGGTCCTGCTGACGACGGCCTTCGCCGGGCTGTACACGCTGTTCCTCCTCGCCCAGCAGCTCCCCCGCCAGTCCACGGGCGTGCTCGGCGTGTGCAGCGTCGTCGCCGTCGGCGTGGTGTACCTCGCCTCCGGCAGCCTGGACGACATTCCGTGGCTGGCCGGGTTCACGGCCGTCATCGCCGCCATCGGCCTGGGCGACGCCCGCCGTACGGTGGAGACCGCCGAGGCGAGCGTGGACGAGGAGCGGGAGCGCAGCAGCGAGACCCTCACCCAGCTCAACGCCGCCCAGCGTGAGCAGGCCATCCTGCGGGAGCGCGCCCGGATCGCCCGCGAGCTGCACGACGTCGTCGCCCACTCGGTCTCGATGATCGCCGTGCAGGCGGAGACGGCCCCGTACACGATGCGGGAGCTGTCCCCCGAGGCCAAGAAGGGCTTCGGTGAGATCGCGGGCGCCGCCCGGGAGGCCCTCGAGGAGATGCGCCGGCTGCTGACCGTGCTGCGCGCCGAACCCGGCGCCGAGCCGGAGGTGACGCCGCAGCCGCGACTGGACCGGCTGGGCGAGCTCATCGACTCGCACCGCGGCGCCGGCGGCGAGGCGCGGCTGACCGTACGCGGCAGCGCCCGGCCCCTGTCGACGACGATCGAGCTGTCGGCGTACCGGATCGTGCAGGAGGCCCTGACGAACGCGCGGCGGCACGCCCCGGGCGCCCAGGTGAACGTCGAACTGGACTACCAGGGCGACCGGCTCGCCGTCCGCGTCACCGACGACGGCACGACGGCCCCGCCCACGACGGTGAACGACGGCCGTACGAAGGTCATGGGCCACGGCCTCGTGGGCATGCGCGAGCGGGCGACGATGCTCGGCGGCCGGTTCGCGGCCGGGCCGCGGCCGGAAGGCGGATTCGCGGTGCAGGCGGAGCTTCCGGTAGGCCAGAATCGTCGATCGTGATTCGAGTGCTGATCGTCGACGACCAGACGATCGTCCGGGCCGGCTTCGCCGCCCTCCTCGCCGCCCAGCCGGACATCGACGTCGTCGGGCAGTGCGGTGACGGGCGGGAGGCCGTGCGCCTCGCCGAGACCCACCGGCCCGACGTCGTGCTGATGGACATCAGGATGCCGAAGATGGACGGCATCGAGGCCACGCGGCGCATCCTCGCCGACCCGGCCGGCGGATCGACGCGGGTGCTGGTGCTGACGACGTTCGACGTGGACGAGTACGTCTACGAGGCGCTGGCCGCCGGGGCGAGCGGCTTCCTGCTGAAGGACTCGACCGCCGACGACCTCGTGGCCGCCGTGCGCGTCGTCGCCCGGGGCGACGCGCTGCTGGCCCCGCAGGTGACGGGACGGCTGATCCGGGAGTTCGCCCGGCAGCGGCGGGACAGGCCGACGCCCGTCCCGGCGCTGGAGACGCTCACCGCCCGGGAGACCGAGGTCCTCCAACTGATCGCCGGGGGCCTGTCCAACGCCGAGATCGCCGCCCGTCTCGTGGTGAGCGAGCACACGGTCAAGACGCACGTCGCCCGCGTGTTCACCAAGCTCGGCCTGCGCGACCGCGCCCAGGCCGTCGTCCTGGCCTACGAGTCCGGCCTGGTCACCCCCGGCGGCTCCCCCGGATAGCCCCATCATCTTTCCGGCAGCACTCATCGGACCAGCCGAGCCGAGGTCTTCCCCGAGATCGGATTGCGCCGAGCACCGGACGTCGTACTGTCTAGATCACTCGGATCCATCCGGACCGAGGCCGACCACGCCAAAAGCGCGGACGGTGACCACAGCGCAGAGAAGGAGCACGTCCATGACCAGGAACCCCACCAGGCCGCAGCCGCCGACCAACCCGTGCCCGAACCCGTTTCCGCAGCCCGGGCCGGGCGACCCGCTGCCGTTCCCGGTCCAGTAGCTCAGCCGGTCCCGCCGATCGCTCGGATGACCGAGTGACGGCGCCGAACGAGGACCGCTGACGCGGTCCCTGCCAGCACAGCAGCCCTCCGCCACCGGGCGGAGGGCTGCACCTTTTATACCGTTATGTCATGCGGGCGTCCTGGCGAGTGAAAGCCGGGCACGGCTTGCCGCCGGGGCTTCGTCACGGACGGTTTCCTTCCGTAAGCATCACTACAAAGAAGACCTGGAGGGAGCCCATGCTCCGCCACATCGACTTCCCCCCGATGGTGCACATGGCCGGCCTGCTGATCTGCGGTGCCGGCGTGGTGGCGCTGTTCGTCGGGGGCTTCATCCGCGGACGCCGGCGGGGCCGTACGACCGACAGGGTGTGACCGGAGTCTTCGCCGTCCGCACCGACCAATCACCGCCGACCCCGTACCGTGGGGTCGGCGGTCTTCGTTCAGCGGGTGCCCGTTTGAAGCGGTTCCCTAAGGGCTACGAGGCGTCCGGCACGCCGGAGCGGTCCAGGTCGGGTTCGAGGTAGATGTGGCGGGCCATCGGGACGGCGGCCCGTACGCGCTTCTCGGCCGCGTCGATCGCCCTGGCGACCTCGGCGGCGGTGTCGTCGTGGGTCACCGCGATCTTCGCTGCCACGAGCAGTTCCTCCGGGCCGACGTGCAGCGTCCGGATGTGGATGACGCGGTCGACCTCGTCGACCGACTCGAGCTCGGTGACGATCCGCTTCTCCACCTCGGTGGCGGCCGCCTCACCGATCAGCAGGCTCTTGGTCTCGATGGCCAGCACGATCGCCACGAACGCCAGCAGCACGCCGATGGCCATCGAGCCGACGCCGTCCCAGATCCCGTTGCCGGTGACGACCGCCAGCGCGACGCAGACGAAGGCGATGACCAGGCCGAGCAGGGCCGCGGAATCCTCCAGGAGCACGACCGGTAGCTCAGGCGCCTTGGCCCGGCGGATGTAGGACACCCAGCTCTGCTTGCCCCGGGTCCGGCCCGCCTCCTTCATCGCCGTACGGAACGAGGAGCCCTCGAGGAGGATCGCGAAGATCAGCACGCCGAACGCCCAGATCGGGTCCTCGACGTCATGGGGGTCGGTGACCTTGTGCCAGCCCTCGTACAGCGAGAACAGGGCACCGACGGTGAACAGCACGACCGCGACGATGAAGGCGTAGAAGTAGCGCTCGCTGCCGTAGCCGAACGGGTGCTCGCGGGTCCTGGCCCGCTTGGACCGCTTGCTGCCGAGCAGCAGGAGGCCCTGGTTGCCCGAGTCGGCGATCGAGTGCACCCCCTCGGCCATCATCGACGCCGATCCGGTGAACGCGAACGCCACGAACTTCGCAGCCGCGATACCGAGGTTCGCCCCGAGTGCCGCGATGATCGCCTTGGTACCGCCTTCAGCACTCACGGTCGCTCCTGCCCGTCGCGCGGCCGGTGTTACTCACGTGTTCCTCTCTTCGGGCTCCCGGATGGTCGCCGACGGGTCGACGCCGACGGCCAGGGCCAGGTAGACGCTGATGTAGTCGATGTGCGCGATGAGCCCGGCGAGCCGTTCCAGAGGATGGGTGCCCCTGGTCGTCAGCTCCACCACGGGTACGGCGCGGTCGCGGGCGAACTCGGCGGCGATCTCCCGCCGCCTGGTCACCTGCGGGTGCTCCTCGACGTCGTGGACGAGCACGAGGGACAGCCGGGTCGGCTCCGGATCCTCGACCCGGTCGCGGAAGAAGTCCTCCTCGGCGGAGCCGCCCGCGCCGGCCGCGAACGGACCGTCGAACATCGCCGCCTGGTCGTGCCAGGCCGCCGGCAGCTCACCGTGTAGGGCGGGGTAGCCGGCGTCGGCCGCGAGCCGGCTCGCGAAGCGATGGGCGGCCGCCCCGGTCAGCGGTGACGTGCCCCAGATGACGGGCAGCGAGCCGGCGAGCTCCAGCGCGACCTGTTTGGCGGGGTTGACGAACGACTCGCTCGCCGGCCGGCACTGGTGGCTCATGTCCTCCAGCACCTCGGCCGTCCGTTCGAGGGTCGCGGCCGTGACGTCGGTCAGCCCGAGCGCCCGGGCGGCGAGCAGCAGCGGGACGGTCAGGCCCCACAGCATCGCCCGCTCCGGCCCGGCCGGTCGTACGGGGACGAACGGCACGCCGGCCTGGACGGCGATCTCGGCCAGCGGTGAGGCGCCGGCGCCGACGCACAGCAGGCGGCAGCCCCGGCGCACGGCCTCGACGGCCGCCGTCAGGGTCTCCTCGGTGCCGCCCGGCCCGGACACGGCGATGACCAGGTCGGCCGCGCCGACCCAGCCGGGGAGCCGGTGACCTCGTACGGTCATGATCGGCACGCGGCAGCCCTGCCCGCAGACGGCCGCCAGCATCTCCCCGGCGAGGCCGGAGCCGCTGGTGCCGACGACCACGATGGCACGGGGCCGCCCGCCCTGAGCGATGCGTTCGACGCCCGCTTCGGCGGTGTAGAGCCGCGCCTCGCGGACCTGCGCCGCGGCGGAGGCGACGCACCGGAGCATGTCTCCGGGATCGGCGGCCGCCAGCGCCTCGGGGTCGTCGAGGCGGCCGGGGTCGACCTCGACAAAAGTCATGTCAGGCCGGGGTCCGTGCCTCGTCGACCAGCAGGACCGGGATGTCGTCGCGCACCGGGTAGGCGTACTTGCACGTTCCGGTGCAGACGAGTTCGTCGGCCGCCTCGTCGGCCTTCAGCTCGCCCCGGCAGTTGGGGCAGGCCAGGATCTCCAGCAGCCAGGCGTCGATGTTCAACTTTCTTCCTTTCGGACGACGGCGAGCACTTCGTCGCGCACCGCGGCCATGGTCTCAGGGTCGGCCGCCTCGGCGTTGAGGCGGAGGAGGGGTTCGGTGTTGGACGGTCGCAGGTTGAACCACCAGTCGGCGTGCCCGACCGTGAGGCCGTCGAGCTCGTCCAGGGTGACGCCGGGCCGGCCGGCGAACTCGGCGCGCACCCGCGCCGTCGCGGCCGCCTGGTCGGCGACCTCGGAGTTGATCTCACCGGACGCCGTGTACGGGCTGTAGGCGGCGAGCAGCGCGGACAGCGGCCCCGCCTGCTCGCCGAGCGCGGCCAGGACGTGCAGCGCGGCGAGCATGCCGGAGTCGGCGAACCAGAAGTCGCGGAAGTAGTAGTGGGCGGAGTGCTCACCGCCGAAGACGGCGCCGGCCTCGGCCATCGTCTGCTTGATGAACGAGTGCCCGACCCTCGTGCGGACGGGCTCGCCGCCGTGCTCTCGGATGATCTCCGGTACGGCCCGGGAGGTGATCAGGTTGTGCACGATCCGCGCGCCGGGGTGTTTGGCCAGCTCCCGTACGGCGACCAGGGCCGTGATCGCCGAGGGCGTGACCGGCTCGCCGCGCTCGTCCACGACGAAACAGCGGTCCGCGTCGCCGTCGAAGGCCAGCCCGATGTCGGCGCCGTGCTCGCGGACCGCCGCCTGCAGGTCGCGGAGGTTCTCCGGCTCGATCGGGTTGGCCTCGTGGTTCGGGAACGTGCCGTCGAGCTCGAAGTAGAGCGGGACGAGGTCGATCGGCAGACCCGCGAACACGCCCGGCACCGTGTGCCCGGCCATGCCGTTGCCGGCGTCGACGACGACCTTGAGCGGACGGATGCCCGACAGGTCGACGAGGGACCGCAGATGCGCGGAGTACCCCGGGAGCAGATCCGCGCCGAGGACCGTGCCCGCCGGGCCGTCGTGGGCGGGAACGCCCTCCTCGACCAGCCGGCGCATCTCGCCGAGCCCGGTGTCCCGGCCGATCGGCCGGGCGCCCGCCCGGCACAGCTTGATGCCGTTGTACCGGGCCGGGTTGTGGCTGGCGGTGAACATCGCGCCGGGCAGACCGAGGCTGCCGCTGGCGTAGTAGAGCAGGTCGGTGGAGCCGAGGCCCGCCTCCGTGACGTCGGCGCCCTGGGCGGCGGCGCCCCGCGCGAACGCGGCGGACAGCGGGCCCGACGAGGTGCGCATGTCGTGGGCGGTGACGATCGCCGTGGCGCCGGTGACGCGGACGAAGGCGGCACCGGCCGCCTCGGCTATCCGCTCGTCGAAGTCATCGGGCACGATCCCCCGGACGTCGTACGCCTTGAAGATCTTGGCCAGGTCGCCCACGTGCGCCCCCCTGCTCATGGCCCGGTCGTCGCATTGCGGTCATGAGCCTACCGGGAGCGGATCAGGGTTTGCGGGGCGTGTCGGAGCGGAGGACCCGCAGATGGCCGCGCCGGCCGACCTCGATGCCCTGCCCGACCGGTTCCTCCCGCGGCGTGGCCGGTTTCGCGGCCTCACGGACGGCGTTGGCCAGTGCTTCGAGGTCGTCAGTGGTCGGCTCGGACTCTTCGGCGGGGAGGCGGACGAGCTCCCAGCCGACGGGGGCGGTCAGGCGCTCGGCGTGCTCGGCGCAGAGGTCATAGCAATGCGGCTCGACGTACGCTGCCAGCGGGCCCAGAACAGCGGTCGAGTCGGCGTAGACGTACGTGAGCGTGTAGACAGCAGACTGCTTGCACGCGGTGCGGGAGCAGATGCGGACGGGGCTCACGACGGGAACGTATCTCCTCCTGCCGCCCCCGCGCCACTATCCTCACTTCGTGTCGCCGTATTTCCGACGCGCGACCGCATAACGGATCTTTGTGCGGGGGGCGGTCCGGCGAGGTCCGGACTATGCTCAAGGAGTGCGATCCCGGGTGACACGCTCCAGCACACGCCGCCGCGACCGCCGTGGACGCGGCCTGCGCGGCCCGCTCGCGCCGCCCGATGCGCCGATCTCCCGGACCCGCGCCGAGCGCTTCGACGATCTGGTCCGCGAGGAGGCGCGCCGGCTCGAGCAGCGGTGGAGCCGCGAGTTGACAGGCGTGGAGTTCGCCGTCGAAGAGGTCCCGCCCGTCGAGCCGTGGGTGGACCCGGCCGATCCGGTTCCGCTCGGGCGCCTGCTGCCCGCGGCGGACGGCAGGCCGGCGCGGATCGTGGTGTACCGGCGGCCCGTGGAGGCGCGTGGTGGCGACGATGAGCGCGACCGCGTCCGGCTGGTCCGTGACGTGGTCGTCGAGGAGGTCGCGGATCTGCTCGGGCTCGCGCCGGAGTCCATCGACCCGACCTACGAGTCCCGCGACGACTGAGGCGGCGTCTCACGCGGCGCGCCGCCGGGCCCTGCCGGACCGCGTCAAGCCGTCCGGCAGGACCCCGGTGAAATGGTCGCCGCGGGCGTCAGACGCCGCGGAGGCGGATTTCAGCCTGCCGCGCGCTTGAGCTTCCGGCGTTCACGTTCGGAAAGACCTCCCCAGATCCCGAACCGCTCGTCATGCCCCAGCGCGTATTCCAAGCATTCCGCCCGCACCTCACAGGCACGGCACACTTTCTTGGCTTCACGGGTCGAGCCACCCTTTTCCGGAAAAAAAGCTTCCGGGTCGGTTTGCGCGCACAGCGCGCGCTCCTGCCAGCCCAACTCTTCGCCGTCTGCACCGTGCGTCAGCGGGATGAGCACTTCGCTCACAGACGCACCTCCTCGCCCCGTGGAGTCCCCCCCTGGTCACCTTCCCCGACACAGTCCCCCGGGAAGGCAGAACTACACCCATGAAATTACACGCGTGTATGACCAGGGACGTCAAGCCGAATGGGCACGGCACGGGGTGTCACGACCGTAAAGCCGTGCTGACCTGCAGAGACGATCAGTGACTCCACAGAATCCCGCGGTTATGTGTTTCTGCCGTCGCCGACTACTCCGGAGGCCGGTACGGGTCCGCGGGAGGCGACTGATCCGACTCCCCGGATCCCGATGAGGTCTCCTTCGTCTCCTGCGGCGCCGGCTGCTCCGTGCTGCCGTAGGCACGCGTCCACTCACCCTCGCTCTGCCCGGCCGGCTGCGCCGGCTGGGCGGGCTGGGCCGGTCGCTGCTGATAGTAAGCAGACTGGCCGTACCCCTGCTGCGGATATGGCGACTGTTGACCATACGGTTGCTGCACCTGGGGCTGTCCATAGGGCTGTCCCGGCTGACCGTAAGGCTGCTGCTGACCGTACGCCTGACCGTACTGCGGCCCCGGCTGGCCGTAACCCTGCTGGGGATACTGCGGAACGGCCGGCGGTGTGGGCTGGAGCGACTGGAACGTCGAGAAGGCGTAGAAGGCGCCGACCGCCAGCACGGCGAGCTTCGCGACGCCGTACAGGAACATCGCGAGCTTCGCGCTGACCGGGATGTCCAGGACCGCGGCCTCGCTGCCGTTGCCCGCGGCGAGGCCGGCGAGGATGCCGATCACGTCGAACAGCGCGATGACGCCGAGCAGGATCACGCCTGCCAGGGCGACGTTGCGGGCCTGGGCGATCGGGGGGCCGCCGAGCCGGGACGCCAGCGCCACCGCCACCACGACGACCGCGACGGTGGCCACGCCCGCGAAGAAGTTGTCGTACGCGACGAAGGTGTAGGCGCGGTACGTGAAGGTCGTTCCCTTACCCGTGGACAGGCCGATCAGTCCGCTGAGGAACTGCAGGACGACCGAACCGAGGAGGATCCACGCCCCGGGTCCTCGTAGCCGCTGCACGGCGTCGTTGTTCACGCGTGTACTCCCTGTGAGTAATCGGATCATTGCCAGCTTCGCATACTGACCGGCGGCCCGTGGGCGTCCGCCGCTCCCCGAGGTGCCAGACTTGTCCGCATGCGCATCGTGGCACTGGCGGGCGGAATCGGGGGAGCCCGTTTCCTGCGCGGACTACGGCAGGCCGCCCCGGAGGCGGACATCACCGTAATCGGCAACATCGGCGACGACATTTCACTCTTCGGGCTTCGGGTCTGTCCCGATCTGGACACCGTGATGTACACCCTCGGCGGCGGCATCAACGAGGAGCAGGGATGGGGCCGCGCGGACGAGACGTTCACGATCCGCGAGGAACTCGCCGCGTACGAGGTCGGCCCCTCCTGGTTCACCCTCGGCGACCGTGACTTCGCGACGCACATCGTGCGCACGCAGATGCTGGACGCGGGATATCCGCTGTCCGCCGTGACCGAGGCGCTGTGCGAACGCTGGAAGCCCGGCGTGCGCCTGCTGCCGATGAGCGACGACCGAGTGGAGACCCACGTCGTCATCGAGGAGGAGCAGGGTCGGCGGGCCGTCCACTTCCAGGAGTGGTGGGTGCGCCTGCACGCGCAGGTCCCGGCCCGCTCGATCGTGGCGGTCGGGGCCGAGGACGCCAAGCCCGCGCCCGGCGTCCTCGAGGCCCTGGACGCGGCCGACTTCGTGATCCTCCCGCCGTCCAACCCGGTGGTGAGCGTGGGGACGATCCTGTCCGTTCCGGGCATCCGCCCGGCGGTCGCGGCCAAGGCCGTGGTGGGCGTCTCCCCGATCATCGGCGGCGCCCCCGTGCGCGGCATGGCCGACGCCTGCCTGACCGCGATCGGCGTGGAGACCTCGGCGGGAGCGGTGGCCGCGCACTACGGCGCCGACCTGCTCGACGGCTGGCTCGTGGACACCGCCGACGCCGCGCTCGAGGGCGACCTCGGCGGCATCGCCGTCCGCTCCCGGCCGCTCCTGATGACGGACGTCGACGCCGCCGCGGACATCGCCCGCGCCGCCGTCGACCTGGCCCTGGAGCTGGCGTGAGCGGATTCGAGGTCTTCGGGCTGGACGGCCTTCCCGAGGTGCGCGAAGGCGACGACGTCGCCGGGCTGATCGCCGGGGCCGATCTGCGGGACGGCGACGTGGTCGTCGTCACCTCCAAGATCGTCAGCAAGGCGGAGGGGCGGGTCCTGGTCGCCGACGACCGGGAGAAGGCGATCGACGCGGAGACCGTGCGGGTCGTGGCCCGGCGGGGCGCCACCCGGATCGTGCAGACCCGCCAGGGCCTGGTCCTGGCGGCGGCGGGCGTGGACGCGTCGAACACCGACCCGGGCACGGTGCTGCTCCTCCCCGAGGACCCCGACGCGTCGGCGCGCCGCATCCGCGCGCGCCTGCGCGAGCTGACCGGGGTCCGCGTCGGTGTGATCGTCTCGGACACGCTCGGCCGCCCGTGGCGGCTGGGCCTCACCGACGCCGCCATCGGCGCGGCCGGCGTCTCACCGCTGGACGACCTGCGGGGCCGCGTCGACGCGTACGGCAACCGGCTCGACGCCACGGTCGTCTCGGTCGCCGACGAGCTCGCCTCGGCGGCCGAACTCGTGAAGGGCAAGCTGGCCGGCGTCCCGGTCGCGGTCGTGCGCGGTCTGGCCGGCCTGGTGACCGAGGAGGACGGGCCGGGTGCGCGGGCCCTCGTCCGCTCGCCCGACGAGGACATGTTCCGGTACGGCTCGGCGGACGTGCTGACGGCCCGCCGTACGGTCCGGGAGTTCGCGCCCGAGCCGGTCGACCCGGCCGCGGTCCACCGGGCGGTGGCCGCCGCGATCACCGCGCCCGCCCCGCACCACACGACGCCCTGGCGCTTCGTGCTGGTCGAGGAGCACAAGGACCGGCTGCTCGACGCGATGCGCGACGCCTGGGAGGCCGACCTGCGCGGCGACGGCTTCAGCGAGGAGTCGATCACGCGGCGGCTCAAGCGCGGCGACGTGCTGCGCCGCGCGCCGTACCTCGTCGTGCCGTGCCTGGTGGCGGACGGCGCGCACGACTACCCGGACGCGCGCCGGTCCCGCGCCGAACGCGAGATGTTCCTGGTCGCCATGGGCGCGGGCGTGGAGAACCTCCTCGTCGCGCTGGCCGTCGAGGGACTCGGCTCGTGCTGGGTGTCGAGCACGCTGTTCTGCGCCGACGTCGTCCGCGAGACGCTCGGCCTGCCGCCGAACTGGGACCCGATGGGCGCGGTCGGCGTCGGCCATCCCGCCGCTCCCCCACGCGACCGCCCGCCCCGCGACCCGGAGGACTTCATCCTCCGCCGCTGAGCCGCCGCGGTCTCACGCCGGCGAAGGAACCCGATCACCCGACGTCGCACAGCTCAGTGCCGAGGATTTCCGTCGCTGGAGCGACGGAAATCCTCGGCACTCACGACATCCCGCTCTGAGCGACACCGAAGGGGCTGTCGATCGCGTAGCGCCAATGACCGTCGGGTCCACGGCGGGCGACGTCGGTGGCGGTGCCCTCGATGCGCACCGGCCGGCCGCCGGGGTCCGTGCCCTCGATGGTCCAGTCGACGATCAGCAGGGCGAGGTCACCGGTGGTGTGGACGTGCCGGGGACGGACCGTGATCGGGAGCCCGAGGGCCAGGAACCGGGCGTTGGCGGCGTGGACCTCCGCGCCCGTCACCGGCGCTCCCGATTCGGGAACGAACACGGCGCCGGTCTCGTAGACCTCGGCCACCGCGTCGGGATCACCGCTGTTGAACCGCTCCGCGAACACCAGGGGCACGTCCTCGGGACGCTCCGCGAGCCGCCGCATATTCATCTCTCCTTGGAACAGGTAGACATCTCTCAGACGCTGCAGACGCTAGGAGGCGCCTTCATGGCTCACCAAACGGTTGGTCGGCCCCGGCCCGGCCTGCCGGACGATCCCCGCGCCGAGGTCGCCGAGCCGACGCCGGCGTGTCCGGTGGAGGTCGCGCTCGCGGCGCTGCGCGGCCGCTGGACGACCCTCGTGATCAGGGAGCTCCTCGGCGGTGAGCACTCCTACAGCGGGCTTCGCGCGGCGCTGCGGGGCCTTTCGGACAAGGTGCTGTCCGACCGGCTGGCGCATCTCGTCGAGGCCGGTGTTCTCGAGCGACGCCGGGAGACCGGGGTGCCGCCTCGTACGCGGTACCGGCTCACGCCGCACGGGGAGCGCCTCGGCCCGGTGCTGCAGGCGCTCTGGGACTGGGGCGCCGACTCACCGGCCGCCGTATCCGGCCGCGCGTGACGCTCAGGCGCGCATGGCGGCGGCGACCTGGGCCGGGGTCGGGGCGGGGAGGATCTTGGGGAGGGTCGCGCGGAGGCCGAGGCGGGTCGCGTCACGGGCGTCGATGCGGCCGTCCGTGGTCCGGAAGCCGTACCACTGGAAGGTGTCGCGGGCCTGCTGCGCCTGCAGGGCCCAGCGGAACGCGTCGGCGGCCTGGGCGCGCAGCGAGTCCGCGCTCACCGCGACGAACGGGTGGTCGAGGAGGAGAGTGCCCTCCTCGGGGACGATGACCGACGCCGGATTGGGCCGGTGGGCGTCGTTGTAGGCGACGACCGACTGTTCGGAGGCGGCCACGAGAGGGCGGCGAAGGTCCTCCAGTCCGGCGAAGGAGGCGTAGAGCCGGTCCGGGTCCGGGTCGCGCCGCGCCGTGACGGAACCGATCGTGGCCCGGGCCGCCAGCGCGACCGCGGCTCCGGCGGCGTTTCGGGCCGGGTCGAGGACGCGCACCGACGCGTGCAGCGGGGCCTTCTCCAGCAGGTGCCAGCTCGCGGCGGTCCCGTCGTCCCGCAGCTCGGCGGCGACGGCGCGCGGTGCCGCGATCACCACGGGGGACGCGGCGAGCGGCGAGCCGAAACCGACCGTCCGCGCTCCGGCGGCCCGGGCGCGGTCGAGCCACATCGAGGAGTCGGGCACCCACGCGTCCGCGCCGGCCGGGTCCCCCTTGGCGAGAGAGCGGACGACGGTCGCCGGGTCCCGCGCCTCGACCTCGATCTGGGCGCACCGTCCCCCGATCTCGTGCGGCTGCACGTTGAAGCGGGCGGCGATGGCGGCGAGCGCGGGGGTGATGTCCGGGGCGGCCACCACGCCGACCTGCAGGGTCTTGCCCTGGCAGGCCTGCGGGCGGTCGCGCAGGAGATACCAGCCGGTGGACAGGCCGGCGAGGAGGACCGCAGCTCCGACGACCAGCAGACGGACCCGGGGATCCCTCCTGGTCACGGCCATGAGCCGGAGAATAGCGCGCCCGGCGGACTACACCGTTAATGCACTCTCTGAACGCTTCATCAGCTTTGAACGCTCAATGAGAATAAATGAGCGATTTTTATACTCGCCAGTAGGTACTTACTTTGCGTGACATTCTGTGTCTGATTCGACCGGGTTTGTGAAAATCCGGAATTACTCTGCGCACGGTGCCATGATCACTGCCCCCGCAACCCCGACCGGCGCGGTCCCCTAGCCGCGCCAGGAAAGGACCCGCCCATGACCACGAGACGACCACTCGTCACCGGCCTGAGCGTCGCCGCCGTGTCCATCGGCGTCGCCGCGCTCGCCGGTTGCTCGTCGTCGAACGTCGAGTCCACGTCGTCCAGCAAGAAGGTGACCGCCCACTACTTCGTGGCCACGGCCGCCCTGAACACCCGCGCCGGCAAGTCGCTCAACGCGAAGGTCGTCACGGCCGACAAGTACAAGAAGGGACAGAAGGTCCCCGTCGTCTGCCAGGACCCGGGCGAGTACGCCTACGGATCCAACATCTGGGACAAGACGACGGACGGCGCCTGGGTGACCGACGTCTACGTCAGGACCGGCCACACCGGTTTCGTTCCGGGTGTTCCCCGGTGCAGCACCGGCACGTCGAACACCGGCGGTGGGAGCACGAGCAGCGGCGGCGACACCCCCGGCTCCAGCAACTGCTACAGCAGCGCCGCCGTGCACGGGCGCAACAACGGCGCCGTCGGCTCCCGCGGCGGATCGGTGACCACCCGCGTCAACCGGGTGATCGCCGTCGCCACGGCGGAGACCGAGAAGGTCCGCAGCTACTCATGGGGCGCCGGGGGCAAGGGCGGCCCGTCCTGCGGCATCGCGAGCCTGAGCCCCGGCGGCTACAACGACTACCGCCGGTACGGCTTCGACTGCTCGGGACTGACGTTGTACGCGTTCTACAAGGGCGCGGGCATCGACATCGGCGCCAACACCACCCAGCAGTACAGCCGGGGCCCGAAGAAGAGCTGGTCGTCGCTGCGCAAGGGCGACCTGATCTTCTGGGGCAGCGGTGACGACATCTACTCCACGACCCACGTGGCGCTCTACATCGGCAACAACAAGATCATCGAGGCCGCGCCGCCCCGCGGCTCGCACAGCGTGCACGTCACCACCCTGTACGGGTCGGGACGGCACACCGCCCACGTCATCCGCTTCATCAAGTAGGTGACGCGGCGGACAGGGCGCCGGACCGCCCTGTCCGTCCTCCACCCGCCCCTCAGCGGGCGGGCGACAGGAATCCCCCTCGGCCCTCAGTGGGCCAGTGGCAGGAACCGGCCGACGCCGTCGGTCGCCAGCGCCGCGGCGCGCCGTTCCTCCGGCACCGGGCCGTACAGCGTCGTCCGCTGCCGCGCCGGACGCCCGGCCCGAGCGGCCAGTCCCTCCAGCGCCGACATCGTCTTGAACGAGCCGTTCTCCGACCCGGCCATCCGGCTGATCGTCTCCTCCATGAGCGTGCCGCCGAGGTCGTTGACGCCGCCCCGCAGGACCTGACCGCACAGCTCGTCCTCGAGCTTCACCCACGAGCACTGGATGTTCTGGATCGCCCCGTGCAGGAGGACGCGGGCCAGCGCGTGGACCGCGCGGTTCTCCCGGGCCGTCGGGCCCGTCCGGGCCAGGCCGGCGAGGTAGATCGGCGCGTTCTGGTGCACGAACGGCAGCAGCACGAACTCGGTGAAACCGCCGGTGCGCTCCTGGATCGACCGAATCAGCCTCAGGTGCGCGACCCAGTGCGCGGGCGTGTCCACGTGGCCGTACATCATCGTGGAGGTCGTCGGCAGGCCGAGCTCGTGGGCGGTCGTCACCACCTCGATCCACGCCGAGGTCGGCAGCTTGCCCTTCGTGAGCACCCAGCGGACGTCGTCGTCGAGGATCTCGGCGGCCGTGCCGGGCAGCGAGTCCACGCCCGCCGCCTTCGCCTCGAGCAGGAAGTCGCGGATGGACAGGTCGGTCCGGGCGGCGCCGTTGACGACCTCCATGGGGCTGAAGGCGTGCATGTGGATCTCCGGGGCCCGCCTCTTGACCTCGCGGGCGAGGTCGAAGTAGGCGGTGCCCGGCAGGTCCGGGTGGATGCCGCCCTGCATGCACACCTCGGTCGCCCCGGCCGCCCAGGCCTCGTCGACCCGCTGCCCGACCTGCTCGATCGACAGCGTGTACGCGTCGGCGTCCGTACGCCGCTGGGCGAACGCGCAGAACCGGCAGCCGGTGTAGCAGACGTTGGTGAAGTTGATGTTGCGCGTGACGACGTAGGTCACGTCGTCGCCGACGGCGTCGCGGCGCAGGTCGTCGGCGAGCCGCGCCAGGGCCTCCAGCTCGGGGCCGTCGGCCTGCAGCAGCGCGAGGGCGTCCTGGTCGGACAGCCCGGCCGGGTCCCGCTCGGCGCTGCGCAGCGCCGCCGCGACGTCGGCGTCGAAGCGTTCGGCGGGCCGGATCCGCGTCCCCACCTCCGACCAGTCGCCGTAGACCTCGTCGAAGTCGTCCCGGCGGTCCTTCGTACGGCCCTCGGCGTCGATCGCCACGTGCAGGTCGGTTCGTCCGGCCTCCCCCCAGCTGCCGTCCGGCTCCTGCCAGGGCAGGCCGACCGGCGTGACGTCCTCGCGGGCCAGGCCGTCCGGGCCCGCCAGCGTGGCCACGTGGGCGGCGAGGCGGGGGTCGAGCCAGGACTCGCCGCGCCGGACGTACTCGGGGTAGATGGTCAGGCGCTCCCGCAGCGTGAACCCGCTGTCGGCGGTACGGGCGGCCAGCTCGTCGATCTGCGGCCACGGGCGCTCGGGGTTGACGTGGTCCGGCGTGAGCGGCGAGACGCCGCCCCAGTCGTCGATGCCCGCCCGCAGCATCAGGGCGTACTCGGAGTCGACCAGGTTCGGCGGGGCCTGCACCCGCGCCCTGGGCCCCAGGACGACCCGCGTCACGGCGATCGTGGCGGCCAGCTCCTCCAGCTCCGCGTCGGGCGTGGCGCGCATCTTGGTGTCCGGCTTGGCGCGGAAGTTCTGGACGATGACCTCCTGGATCCCGCCGTACTCCCGCATGACCTTGCGGATGGCGAAGATCGACTCGGCGCGGTCGTGGACCGTCTCGCCGATGCCGATGAGGATCCCGGTGGTGAACGGCACGTTCGACCGGCCGGCGTCCTCCAGCACGCGCAGGCGCACGGCGGGGTCCTTGTCCGGGGACCCGAAGTGCGCGCCGCCCTTCTCCTCGAAGAGCCGCCGGGACGTCGTCTCCAGCATCATGCCCATCGACGGCGCGACCGGCCGCAGCCGCTGCAGGTCCCGCCAGCCCAGCACGCCGGGGTTGAGGTGGGGCAGCAGCCCGGTCTCCTCCAGCACGCGGATCGCCATCGCGCGCACGTACGAGAGCGTGTCGTCGTAGCCGTGCGCGTGCAGCCACTCGCCGGCCTGCTTCCAGCGGTCCTCCGGCCGGTCGCCGAGGGTGAACAGGGCCTCCTTGCAGCCCAGCTCGGCGCCCTGCCGGGCGATCTCCAGAACCTGGTCGGGGCTGAGGTAGGGCGCGTCCAGGCGGCCGGGGACCGTCGCGAACGTGCAGTAGCCGCAGCGGTCGCGGCAGAGGCGCGTGAGCGGGATGAAGACCTTGCGGCTGTAGGTGATCACGCCGGGCCGGCCGGCGGCCTCGAGCCCGGCGTCACGGACGCGGGCGGCGTACGTCAGCAGCGTCTCCAGGTCCTCGCCGCGGGCGTGCAACAGCACCTCGGCCTCGGACACGTCGAGCGATTTGCCGTCGCGCGCGCGGGCGAGCGCGCGACGGATGGCGGTGGGTGAGGGTGCCGGGGCGACCAGATCACTCATGCTGGCAACCTACGCCGGGCCGGTACCAGGTATTCCCACTGCCCCCGGACGATAGGGCGTGTCGGAGCGAGAACACACCGGCCCTGGTCTGCGGGCCGACGCTCACGGCCGGCGTCTGGTTCGTCGCTCCCTTCCCGTACCGGACGGCTCAGGTCACGTGCGAGCCGTCCGGTCACGCAGCCTGACCGCGTTGTGAACAGCCCGAAGGGGAATCGCGTTGATCAAGCACGCTTTTCGATCTCTTCGAAGATATCGATATCGGTCTGTTGTTGCCATTCCGGAAGCGCGTCCCAATCCGCGACGTAGGATGGTTTCGGGTCAGGGATATGCTTGTAAATCTGGACGATCCAACATAGCGCGACAAAGCGGCCCTTTTGTTCTCGGGTGAGCTTGTCGGTTGCTCCGCCGGACACCGCGACGAAATCAGCCACTTGCCGGTACACCGCGCTTGCGGCTTGGCGTTCCCAGTCGGGGGTCTCGTCCCACGGGGCGACGTATCCGGGTTTGGGGTCACCTGGATAGTGCTTGCGCACTCCGGCGATCCACGCTTCCCGGAAGATACGGCCGTTTTCGCTTCGCTGGGTGTCCGACTGTGCCTGCATATCGTCTCCTCAGAGTTGGGCGATTCGTTCGCTGAGTTGAGCCGCCCGGCTGTCGGACGCCAACGGGGCAAGCTGGGTACGCAATCCTCGGAGCTTGCGGCCGATGTACCCCGACGACCGGGTCTGTTCTGCCAGTTCGACCGCTTGCCCGCCGTAATCAAGGACCCGATCAAGGTCTCTGGTCTGCATGCCCAGGGCGGCAAGGTCGGTCAGGATGCTTCCGCGTCGGCGCGGCGATGTAGCCGCGCCGAGAGCCTTGATCAGCGCTTCCGAGGCCAAGTCGGCCCGCCCCAGGGTGGCGTAACAGGTGCCGCGTTCTTCGGCCAATCGCGAGTCGTCAAAGCGGAGCCAGCCGCCCGGCATCACAGACCCGGTCAGCGCCTTCACCTGCTCGGCTTCGTCGAGGGCACGTTGGCACGCGTCGAGGTCCCCCAGCCCGGCATACGCCTCCGCCTGCACCGCAGCGACCCAATGCCGCGTAGACAATTGCCCATCACCACGTCGGGCGACCCTGGCGGCCCCCTCCAAGATCGGCATCACGTCCTCGAATCGGCGTTCGTACATACCGAGGTAGGCATGTCGAGTCAAGGCGCACGCCCACAGGTCGAACGCGTCGCCCTCTTTGCTCGCATCGGCCGCCAGTTTGTAACAGTGCGCCGCCTCGGTATACCGGTCGGAGTCAAAGAAGATCTCTCCGGCGAGTTGGAGGAGATCCCCGGCTGCGACGCAGAGTCGCTTATGCGCGGCGGACGAGTGCGCACGGTCGAGACTCCCGGTCAGCAAGTCCAGTTGTTGCCGTACGACCGGGTACACGGACCACTTGGACTCCGACAGGGCGTACACCTGCCACAGGTGAGAGTTCAGCTGCTCGTACTGGCTGATCTGCTCGGAGTCATCCGCATGCCCATCGGTGACGACATCAGGCACCGCGACCAGCGTTCCCGCGACGCTCAGCAGACGAAGCAACTCCCGACGGTTCATGTCCTCCAGTCCATCAGAGCCGACATCGGGTGTGACCACTGTGGGGGCGATAACACGCCCCTGGAGCACCCGTCTTTGAGCGGGCGACGCGTGGACCTGCATCCTTGTCGCATCGATCGTCAGTAGTTCGTCCAGCTCCTCCAGGCTGACCTGGAGGAGCTCACAGAGCTTGGATCGGTGGTAGAGCTGGGGGTCACATTGCCCGCGTTCCCATCGGGCAACAGTGGATCGATCGACCCCGAGCGCGGCGGCAAGCGACTCCTGAGTGAACCCGCACGTTCTTCGGCGTTCGGCCAGCCGAGGCCGTCGTGCTGCCGTCATCGAAAGTCCTCCGCGTGATGAAGCCGACTCGCCGTCGTCGAGTTAGCCAACGTCAGCGTAAGACGTGAATCGGCGATGCAGCGCGAATGCAGCAGAGATGCCTCACGACTGCACCAGTACCGCGTCACGGATGCTCTGGGGTGCAGGCGTCCGCTCGGCTTCCCTGGAAGAGAACCGAGCTACCAGTCCCATACGCAGAGTGATGTTGCCCTCGCCGCATCTCACTCGATGACCCCGACGGGGAGTGATTCCCTGTGCCAGTAGACCTAGCGGTCACCGACCGCCCGTTCCCCACACCTCGCCGCCCTGCGTGGCGTGACCTGCGTGCCCAGCCCAGCGAAGTGGCCCGGGCACGGTCTTTCGCCTCGTCCGAGGTGTTCGGTCTACCGTTCGACGCCTACGAGATCGGGCTGATCACCAGCGAGATCGTCACCAACGCGGTCAACGCCGCCCGCGCGCTGTGCGAATGGCCGGACCACATGTCGCCGATCAGCATCCGAATGATCGTCACCGATCGGTATGCGCACCTGGCCGTCACCGACCCCGACCACCGGCCCATCGCCGGCGTGGACCAGGGCGGCCAGCTCGCGGAGTACGGCCGCGGTCTGTCGATCGTCGACCAGTTGGCCGCCGTGCGCTGGGTGACGTATGACCAGCGATCCAAGACCGTGCACGTCGTCGTCGCCGCGAACAAAGTCGTCCTGACCGACGCCGAACTCAAGCGGATCGGGGTGCCGGCGTGAGCGGTGAGCAGGTCACCTGTCGGGTCGCCCGGGCCCCGTGGAAACGACTGTGTCCAGGCCGCTGCTGTTCCGCGCACCGTCGCGGAGCAGATGCTGACGGGCACGGCCATCCGCCGTGCGTACCTACCCGAAGGAGGCACCAGATGACCATTACCGCGCCCGAGACCAGCGCGGCGTCCCTGCCGGAGGCGTTCGAGGCGCCCGCCGACCCGACGCCGGAGACCGATCACCTGTTCACCGGGACGACGCATCACATCGTGCAGACGCCACCGGTCCGCAACGACTACAAGAAGAAGGCGGGCTCCTCGGACGGGGCCAGGACCTACGACACGACGGCCAGGTGACCCGAAGAATCCGCATCTCGGGCGGGGACCGGCCACCGGCAGGTCCCCGCTCTGACTCAGCAGCGAAAGGAGTCGGCTGTGCTGACCCTTCAGCTCAACCCTGAACGGATCGAAACAGGCCCCTCATCGGTATGGAGGTGGGACGGGACCTCGTACGTCACCGGTGGGAACCCGTGTGACGCCGTTCGCGCATCCGATGGTTGAGCAGGTCGCGGCCACCGACGGTGCCCGTACCGTGATCGTTGTTCGTGAGCGCGTTTCCCAGCGGGCGAACTCGTCCCCGGTGCCCGTGCGGTCGAAGAATCGCTCCAGGTGAACGGGCTGCCGATCCTGTGGCGCATCCTGGCGGAGGGCTCGCCGCTGATCGAGGCCGATCTCCTCGACCCGGACGGGCTCAAGGTCCTCGTCGGCGAACTGGAGGACGGGCGCTACCGCGAGGAATACCACTCCAAGCTGGTCGAGGTCATCACGCTCGACCAGGCCGTCAGAGCGTTCCTGACCTGACCCCGGACCCGAACCACGATGACAGATCGAGCCGCTCCGCCCGCCGCGCCATTATGTACAGCCGGGCGTGCGTCCGCTGCTCCTCGCGTACCACCGCGAACCCCTGCGTCTCGTTGTAGCGGGCCACCCCCGCGAAGTGGCAGTGGCGACGCACCCACGGCACGCCGAGCTGGGCGGCTCGATCGACCACCCACCACGACATCACCGTGCCCAGCTTCCGCTCCCGCAGCGATGGGTCAGTGATCGACCCTGACAGGTACAGGGCCGCCTCAGCGCGCTCGGCGTCTGTCCACCCCCACGGTGGGCCCTGGTCCTGCACCACCACCTGGCCGACGACACCGCGTTCGTCGTCGGCCAGTACCCACACGTCACCGGCCGGGTTGTCGCACTGGGCGGCCAGGTCGTCTATCGCGTCCCGCCAGCTCTCCAGGCCGTTCTGCTCCAGCCAGTCACACCGGGCTCGTACCATCTCGGCGACCTCGGGACCGTCATCGCTTGTGGCAAGTCGCATCCGCAACATCAGCCCATTGTGCGCTGACGGAGTCGCCTTAAGCGGCTTAATGTGCCAGACGATGAGTCCCGCGCCCACTACGATCCGCCACTTCCTAGCCGCCGCGCTGGCCTACCCCGGACATGTGGAACACTCCGCCTCACCGGCGTACCGCCAGACTGGTGCGGAGCGGTTCGCGTGGTCAGAAGTGGCGGTAGTCGCGGACGGGCATTCGCGGCCCTCTGCGCGGTGGAGCCGCGCCGGACAGTTCCAGCAGGCGGGTCACGCGGTAGCGGTGGCCGGCGTACGGTGCGAGCAGTTCGAGCATGCCCGCGTCGTCGACCTTCCGGCCGCTCAGCGCCCAGCCGACGATGCCGGGGATGTGGTAGTCGCCGACCGAGACCGCGTCGGCGTCGCCGAGGGCGCGCTGCCGCACCTCCGCCGACGTCCACACGCCGATGCCGCTCAGCGAACGCAGCCGCCGGTCCGCGTCCAGCGTGTCGCCGACCTCCAACCGGCTCGCCACCCGCGCGGCGCCGATGATCGTACGGGCCCGGACCGCCTCGATGCCGGACTTGTGCCACTCCCAGGAGGGGATCGTGACCCAGGTCCGGGGCGGGGGCGGCACCCGCAGGTCCAGCGGACCGGGCGCGGGCGCACCGAACCGGCGCACGAGGTAGCGCCAGGCCCGCCACGCCTCCTTGCCGACGACCTTCTGCTCGAGCACCGCCGGGACGAGCGCCTCGAAGACGTTGCGGGTCCGGCCGATGCGCAGGTGCCGCAGGCGCAGGCTCGCCCGGCGCAGGACCTCGTGCTCCGGCCGGAACGACTCCGGGTCGTCGGCGGCGCCGAGCAGGTCGGGCACGCCGTCGAGCAGCCAGGACGCGCCGGGCCCCCACGCCTCCGCCTCGACCTCGCCACCGCGCCCGAGCAGCCGCAGCGTGCCCGGCCCGTCCGGGGTCGTCGAGGCCCGCCACACCGCGCCGTCGGGCGTCACGGCGAAGGCGGGGTCACCGGTGCCCCTACGGTGCGGCGACAGCGTCAGCAGCACGTCGACCGGCCACGGCGGCCGCCACGTCCGGCTGCGGGCCGGGGTGCGGGCGTCGGTGAGCACGGCCGGAACCCCTCACACGTCGGCGGAGAACCGCACGGCCGTCTCCGGCAGTTGCACGCCGGGCCACAGCCGCAGCCCGTCACGCAGCTCGTTGCCCGGGCCGACCATCGCGCCGTCGCCGATCACGGCGTCCGACACGACCGCGCCCGCGCAGATCCGCGCGCCCCGGCCGAGCACCGAACGCGACACCCGCGCCCCGCGCTCGACCACGGCCCCGTCGAACAGCACGCTGGACTCCACGGTCGCGCCCGACTCGACCACGGCCCCGGCGCCGACGGTCGTGCCGCCGGAGACCGCGGCCTCCGGGGCGACCACCGAGCCGTTGAGGAAGAGCACGCCCCCGCCCGGCCGCACGGCGGGCGACTCCATCCGGCCGAGCACCAGGTCGCAGGAGCCCTGGACGAACGTGGCCGGCGTGCCGACGTCCAGCCAGTACGCGCCCTCGACGTACCCCATGATCGTCTCACCGGAGGCGAGCAGCTCCGGGAACGTCTCGTACTCCACCGACACGACCCGGCCGGTGGGGATCGCGTCGATCGCCGAGCGGCGGAAGACGTAGCAGCCGGCGTTCACCTGGTTGGTCGGCGGCTTCGGGGACTTCTCCACGAACGCGATGACCTTGCCCTCCGAGGTCGTCGGCACCGCGCCGTAGCGCCGGGCGTCGTCGACCAGGGTCAGGTGCATCGTGACGGCCGCGTCGGACTTCTCGTGCATCGCGACCTGGGACACCAGGTCGTGGCCGGACAGGATGTCGCCGTTCAGCACGACGACCGGGCTGTGGTCCTCGCAGGTCAGCTTCGCGGCGGCGTTCCGGATGGCGCCGGCCGTGCCCAGCGGCTCGTCCTCGGTGACGTAGACGAGCTCCAGCCCGAACCGCGACCCGTCGCCGAACGCCTCGGTGAACATCGCGGCGCGGTACGACGTGGCGAACACGACGCGGCGGATGCCCGCCGCGCTCGCCTTGCGCAGCTGGTGCTCCAGCAGCGGCACCCCGGCCGTCGGCAGCAGTGGCTTCGGCGTCGAGATCGTCAGCGGCCGCAGCCGCGTGCCCTTACCGCCGACCAGCAGGATCGCTTCCAGGATGCCCCTCCCTCATGAGTACCGGCCAGTCACCTTACTGTTCGACGGCGCGCTGGTACGCCGCCAGATGCGCCTCGGCGGATGCCGCCCAGGTGAATTCCCGGGAACGGACGTGCGCCGCCTCGGCGAGCCGCCGCCGCCGCTCCGGATCGTCGATCAGCGCCCGCAGCGCCGCCGCGATGTCCTCGATGCCGGGCTCGGTGTAGGCGACGGCGTCGCCGCCCACCTCCGGCAGCGAGGCACGGTGGGTGGTCAGCACGGTGGCGCCGCACGCCATCGCCTCCAGGACCGGCAGGCCGAACCCCTCACCCCGGCTGGGCAGGGCGACGGCCAGCGACCCGGCGAAGAAGCCCGGCAGCGACGGCCACGGCAGGTAACCCGGCCGGATGACCCTCAGATGGGAGGGGACGTCGGCCAGCGCGGCGTCCAGCTCGTCGTCCCAGCCCCCGCTGCCGGCCAGGATCAGCGCGGGCGGCCCCTCCAGGCCCTCCGTCGCCCGGACCCAGCCGCGGATGAGGTTCGGGACGTTCTTGCGCGGCTCCAGCGCGCCCAGGAACGCGAGGTAGGGCCGCCCGTGCAGGCCCAGCCGGTCGGAGACGCGCCGCCGCTCCTCCTCGGTCGGCGGGTGGAAGATCGTGTGGTCGACGCCGTGGTAGGCGACGTCGATCCGGGTCGGGTCCGCGCCGAGCAGCCGGACGAGGTCGTCGCGGGTCGCCTTGGACGGGACGATCACCCGGGTCGCGCGCCGCACCGCCGTGCGCGTCGCCGACCTGATGAACGTCGTCTTGACCGGGTTGTGCGCCTCCGGGTCGGTGAAGTACGCCATGTCGTGGACCGTGACGACGGTCGGCAGACCCGGCCGGAGGGGAATCGAGTAGTACGGCGCGTGGATGACGTGCGCGCCCACCTGCTGGGCGACGAGCGGCAGGCCCGACTGCTCCCACGCCAGGCGCGCCTGGCGGTGCGCGATCGAGGTCGGGCCGGCGACGACCCGCGCCTTCGGCGCCAGCTGGCCGTACCGCTCCTCGTCCGACCGCTGGCAGACGACGGCCAGATCGGCGTCCGCGCGGTGCAGCGCGCCGATCAGCCCGTCGACGTAGCGGCCGAGCGCGCCGCGGTCGGCGGCTATGGCGGTCGCGTCGATCAGCACACGAGGCACCACGGTGTCAGTCGCCCCCTCCGTCCGGTGCCGATGTGGTCGGGATCACTCCCGATCGAAGCCTACGCCGATCGATCGCCGACAGGGGGACGTCAGCCCTTCTTGCGCGCCCTGATGAGGACGATGCTGCCGCGGTCGTTCGGACTCCGCCGGTCGGCGAGCGCGACGAGCGGGGTGAGCGGCGCGGCGGCGTTGAACCCGACCCGGCCGCCGTACGCCGACAGCGAGAGGTAGAGGCGCTCGGTCGCCTTGGTGCGGAACTGGTAGGAGTACTCGGCGAGCTCCATCCCGCGGTCGGCGAGCAGCTGCCCGAGGCTCTCGTGGGTGTAGGTGTGCTGCACGTGGTACTTCGCGCAGTGCGCCTCGCGAAGCTTGGGCCACGTACGGGACCGGCTGAGCACGTCGGCGGACATGAACAGCTCGCCGCCCGGCCTCAGGATCCGCGACATCTCGTCCAGCGCCGTGCCGCCGTCGTCGAAGTGCTCGATCGCGCACACCGACAGGACGGCGTCGAAGGTGCCGTCGGCGAACGGCAGCTTCAGCGCGTCGCACTCGATCAGGGCCGGCGGGTGCTTCAGCGTCCGGCCGTACAGCATCTTGCCGCGCGCCAGGTCGATCGAGACCGCGTACGCGCCGCGCTTGCGGGCCTGCCCGGCCCAGTAGCCGTCGCCGCCGGCCACGTCGAGCACTCGTTTGCCGCGCAGGTCGTCGCCCATCCAGCGCAGGAGGGTCCCGGCCTCGCGGAAACGGCACACGTGCACCTGGTGGCCGACGAAGGCCTTCGCGTCGTTGAGTTTCATCGAGTTCACTTTACGGCCCCGGCGGACCGTGTACCCGCTGATCACCGAGTGTTCATCGGCGCGTACCGACTAGTCTGACGAGGTGATCTCCCGCCTGCGAGCGAGCCGCCTGGCGCGCGTCGCCCTGGTCGTCGTCGCGCTCGGTTTCTGCGGCTATGGGCTGTTCGCCCGCTGGGACGACACACGCGACGCCCTGACCCGGCTGTCCTGGCCGTACGCCGGCGCCGCGCTGCTGGCGGGCGTGCTCGGCCTCGGCGCGTGGATGCTCGCGTGGCGCCGCCTGCTGGCCGGTCTGGGCTCGCCGCTGCCGCTGCGAGCCGCGGTGCGGGTCTACTTCGTCTCCCAGCTCGGCAAGTACATCCCCGGGTCGGTGTGGGCGCTGGTCGCCCAGATGGAGCTGGCCAAGGAGCACCGGGTGCCGCGCGATCGCGGCGCGAGCGCCGGCGTGCTGTCCATGGCCACCACGGTCGCCACCGGCTGCGCGGTCGCCGCCGTGACGCTGCCGCTGACCTCGCCGGACGCCACCCGCCGCTACTGGTGGCTGCTCGCCCTCGCGCCGATCTTCCTCGCCATGCTGCACCCGCGGATCCTGGCGTTCGCGCTGAACCGCGCGTTGCGCCTGGTGCGGCGCCCGCCATTGGCCCGCACCGCCGGGCTCGGCACGATGGCCCGCGCGGTGGCCTGGACGGCGGTGGGCTGGCTGCTGTTCGGCGCGCACACGTGGCTGCTCGTGCGGGCGGCCGGCGGGCACGGCCTCTTCCTGTCCACCGGGGCGTACGCCCTCGCCTTCACGGCCGGTTTCATCATCGTGATCGCGCCGGGCGGCGTGGGCGTGCGGGAGGCCGCCCTGACGGTGACGCTGGGGCCGGTGCTGCCGGCGGCCGGCGCGCCGCTGGTCGTCGCGCTCACCTCCCGCGTCGTGCTGACGGTCGCGGACCTCGCGTGGGCGGGCGCCGCCGTACTCCTGGGTACCCGACACCCCGTCCTCGCCGAGGACGAAGTGGAGCCGGTCGCCGGCCCGGTCGACTAATCTCTGCCCGCTGGAATATCGCCAGGGCCACCGGCCTTGTGATCCGTGTCGCCCGACGCCGCACTCGGCGGCGTACCGGAAGGAGAGATAATGGCTGGCGTGGCCACCGAACCCATCACCGTGACCGACGCGACCTTCGACCAGGAGGTCCTGGCCAGCGACACGCCCGTGCTGGTGGACTTCTGGGCGTCGTGGTGCGGGCCGTGCCGCATGATCGCGCCGATCCTGGACGAGATCGCCGCCGAGTACGCCGGCAAGCTCAAGATCGCCAAGCTCGACTACGACGCGAACCAGGCGACCCCGGGCAAGTACAACGTGCTCGGCCTGCCGACCCTCCTGCTGTTCAAGGGCGGCGAGGTCGTCGAGCAGATCACCGGCGCCAAGCCGAAGCGGGCCCTGCTCAAGTCGATCACGCCGCACATCGGCTAGGACCGGCAGGTCTAGGCCGACCGCGCCTCACCGTCGGCCCCCCTCGGCACGAGCGGGCCGGCCGTGAGGAGCTGATCGAGGTAGGCGGTCCAGTGCGGCTCGGAGTCGACGGGCCGCACGCCCGCCCGCAGCCGCGCCGGCTCGCCCGGCGCGTAGAACCGGCGCAGCGCGTCGGTCAGCGAGTCGACGTCGTCCGGCTCGCACAGCACCCCGTCGACGCCCTCGCGGACGTGATCCGCGAGGGTGCCGGCGCGCGTCGCGATCACGGGGATGCCGTGCTCGTACGCCATGAAGACGTTCTGCGAGGCCGTCGCGGTCCGGTAGGGCAGGACGAGCGCGTCGGCGCGGGCGAACAGCTCCGGCACCTCGGCGGCCGGCACGTATCCCGGCCGCACCTCCACCCTCTCCTCCAGTCCCAGCGAGGAGATCAGCGCGCGGGTCTCGTCCGCGCCGCCCCAGAACTCCCCCGCCACGGTCAGCGCGACGCCGTCCACCCGCGCGAGCGCCCGCAGCAGCACGTCCAGGCCCTTGTACGGCCGGACGATGCCGAAGAACAGCAGACGGTCGCGGGAGCCCTGCGGCGCGCCCGTGAACACTCTGGTCCCCTGGGGGGGCGTCGGCAGGTGCGCGGGCAGCACGGCCGTACGGACCGTCGTGCCCGGCGCCAGATCGCGGGCGAGCTGCGCCTGCTGGGCGGAGTGCACCAGGGCGCCGTCGACGCGCTTCAGCAGCCGGCGCATCAGTGGCACGTCGTACGGCTTGCGCTCGTGCGGCAGGACGTTGTGGCACAGCGCGAGGACGCGCGGGCCCTGGCCGTTCCGGCCGCCCAGGCCCAGCAGCATGCCGAGGTAGGCCGGGACCTGCACGGGCGAGAGCACGACGAGGATGACGAGGTCCTGGGCGCGCAGGCGGCGGCCGAGGCGCAGCCAGCCGTCCGGGCGGTACCAGGCCAGCGCGTGCCGGGTGCCGGGGAACGGCTCGCCCTCCGGCGTCGCGATCGTCTGCTCGCCCGGGTAGAGGAAGGAGGGGTACTGCGCCTTCCACGACTCCAGGGTCACGTCGTGTCCGGCGGCGGCCAGCCGGTGCGCGAGCTCGGTCGTGTGATGGGCGCCGCCGCCCTTGTACGGGAACGCGGGCCCGATGATCGCGATTCTCACGTGTCTCCCCGCGATCGCACGATCAGGTCGGCCAGCAACGCCATCGACGCGATGATCAGCCCGGTCACGAAGATCAGCACCGTGTTGATCGCGAACCGCAGGGGGTGCAGGACCATGTCGAGGATGCCCTTGGCCACCCCGAGGCCCAGCAGCCACAGCGCGAGCGGCATCAGGACCTTCAGCGGGTTGAAGTACATCACCATCCGCAGCACCTGCAGGATGTAGCGGTAGGCGTCGTGCACGAAGTGGAACTTCGAGCTGCCGGACCGCTTGAAATAGTCGATCGGGACATAGCGGATGTCGTGCTGGTTCGACATGAACGCCAAGGTGATCGTCGTGACGCAGGAGAAGCCGGGCGGCAGGAGTTTCAGGTAGGGCGCGGCGACGTCCTTGCGGAAGGCCCGCAGTCCGGAGTTCAGGTCGGGGATCTTCTGCCCGGCGAGCCGCTCGGCCACCTTGCGGATGAACCACTTGGCCGGCACCCGCAGGAACTTGTGGGTGCCCTCCTCCGTGGTGCGGGCGCCGACGACCTGGTCGATGGTCGGATCCTGGTCGAGGATGTCGATCAGGTCGGGGATCCGCTCGTTCGGGTAGCTCATGTCGGCGTCGGTCCAGACGACGATGTCGCCCCGCGCCTGCTGGGAGCCGATCCGCCGGACGGTGCCGGACCCGCCGTTGCGGTGGAACGGCACGACCTGCATGTTCGGGAACTGCGGAGCCGCCGCCTCGAGCCGGGCCAGGGTGTCATCGGTCGAGCAGTCGTCGACGGCCAGCAACTCGTAGGTGTGCCCGCTGGCGTCCATCGCCTTGCAGATGCGCTCGACCTCGTCGATGACGTGGTCCTGCTCGTTGTAGCACGGCAGGACGATCGTCACATGGGGCGTGGTAGTCACGCCCGGCGAGGATAGTCGCCCGCTCCGGTGCACGGTTCCAAGCGTACGCAACGTTCACCCTCTGTACACGGGATCGGCCATCCAGACGTTGATCGTGAGCGACCACGTGCCCCGGGGAGCCGACACCAGGGTGCTCGCGTCCCGGCGGGTGTGGATGTGGAAGACCCGCCTGGCCTGGCCGTACGGCTCCACGTCGACGGAGTCGGCGCCGAGCAGCACCGGGCGGCGGCCGGCCGCGGCGACCTTCTGGATCACCCGCCGCACGTCCTGCTCCGGGGCGGTCTTGAACCCGGCGGCGATGCGCACGCGGGCGGTGGGCGTGCCGCACATCCCGCGGATGAGCTGGGCGAACCGGTCGCCGGTGACGCGTTCGATGAAGAGCACCGAGGCGTTCGGGCCGATGGCCCGGCACATCGCCCGCGCCTGGGACACCTCGCGCTCCTCGGTCCGCGTCACGGCCATCGGCGCCGAGGCCCACGCGGTCGGCACCAGGATCATCAGCGCGCCCACGACCGCCACTCCGGTCGTGGCCGCGCGGCCGGGGCGGAACCGCCGTACGTGGCGCGCCCCCCAGGCGACGGCCCACAGCGCGAACAGGAGCAGGCCGGGGATCACCATGCCGATGAGGCGGCGGCTCGCCCACGGATGGTCGGGCGTGATGCCGGGCCGCCAGAGGGTCGCCACCGTCGTCCAGACGATCAGCGCGTACGGCAGGAGCCAGGCGGTGCGGCGCCGCCGCAGCAGGTCGCGCAGGACCACCGCGGCGCCCACGGCGGCCAGCAGGACGGCGGGGATCCCGATGTACCACGCCACCCAGTGCAGGCTCAGCTCCGAGTACTGGCGGTTCGGGTCGAGCGGCAGGTTCTGGGACCGCTGCAGGGCGGCGATGAAGGAGGCGTTGACCCGGTCGTCGGGGTTGTTCGGCACCCGGCGCACGGTCTGCAGCATCGGGCGGGCGGCGAAGAAGGCCAGCACCGCGAAGGTCGCCGGGACCGCCAGGTCCGGCAGCCGGAACCGCGTGAGGTCCGGCAGCCCCCAGCGGCGGATCACCAGGCTCGCGACCGCCGAGGCCGCGACCACCGCGACCGCGATGAACAGCAGCGGGTACAGCGACGCGCCCAGGTAGTGCAGGTAGGGCCGGGACATCACGAAGCCCTCGAGCAGTCCGGCGCCGACGCCGACCGTCAGGCCCGCCAGCAGCGGGAGGCCGACGCGCCGCCGCAGCGCGAGCAGCAGCCCCGCGAACGCCACCACCGGCAGCACGTCGCGCACCCCGTCGATGCGCACGAGGATCGTCAGGCCCAGCGACAGCCCGCCGAGCAGCGCCGGCAGGCGGCGGCCCGCGCGCACCGCGTCGAGCGTGAGGGACACGCCGCCGAACATGAGGATCAGCGCGCCGGTCTCGCTGTAGATCGACCGGGAGATCATCATCATCGGCCAGGTCAGCCCGAGCGCCAGCGCCGCGACGGGCGCCCAGCGCGAGCCGATCAGCCGGGCGGCCAGGCCCGCGAACGAGATCAGGGCCAGCGCGCCGACCAGCGGCATCATCGCCAGCGTCGCGTACGGGCCGCCGAGCCAGCCGCCCGGCGTGACGGTCAGCGGCATCCCGGCCATGAACTGCGGGACGAGCACGCCGCCGCGCTGGTAGAACGCCGGGCTGCCGTACGTCAGCGCGCCGTCCCCGCCGCCGAACGCCCACCGCATCTGCGGGATCGGCAGCGAGCCGTGGCCGGCCAGCCAGGTCGCGAAGTTGAAGTACGACGCCGGGTCACGGCGCACGGTGATCTGCTGGGAGCACATCACGAGCTGCAGCGCGCCGAACGCCGCCGCGATCACGAGGAGCCACGCCACCGGCCGCCAGGAGGCACGGCCCATCGTCAGGCCGGTGGGCCGTACGGCCCGCAGGCCGAACCTGAGCGTGACCGCCGCCACCGGCACGTACAGCGGGATCGCCGCCCAGGGCCGGAAGATCCCCGCCATCAGCAGCGGCAGGGCGACCGCCAGCCAGGAGGCCAGGAGCAGGACCGGGATGACGGTGACCCGGGCGAGGAGGAGGTCCGCCCGGGATGCTCCGGAACCTCCGTCGTTGTCGTCCATCGAGTCCGGAGAGTAACGGCCGCGCGAGCCTGACGGCCGGGTGGCCGTAATCTTCACTTTCATGTCACATCCCGTTGAGCTCCTGCGCGGGGCCCTGGCCGCCGACCCGTCCCGTCCGCTCGTCACCTTCTACGACGACGCCACCGGAGATCGCGTCGAGCTGTCGGTGAAGACGTTCGACAACTGGGTGGCCAAGACCGCGAACCTCCTGGTCGACGGGCTCGGTGCGGTACCGTCCGGACGGGTGGCCCTCGCCCTGCCGGGGCATTGGCAGACCGCCGTCTGGCTGTTCGCATGCTGGTCGGCCGGGCTGACGGCGGTGCCGGTCGGCGACGGCGCCATCCCGGGCGACGCCGACATCGTAGCGGCGGAGCCCGCCCGGCTGGCCGAGGCGGCGCGCTCGGCCGCAGACGTCGTCGGGCTGTCCCTGGACTCGCTCGGCGCGCCGCTGGCGGAGTGCCCGCCGGGCGTCATCGACTACGCGGTGGAGGTGCGCGCGTACGGCGACCGTTTCTCCGGCGGCGTCCTCGATGCCGGCGCCCCGGTGGTGGAGTTCGCCGGGCGGACCCTGACGGGGACGGAACTCCTCGCCGAGGCCCGCGCGTTGGGCACGCCAGAGGGCAGCCGGGTGCTCACTACTGTGGGATTCGACACACCTGAGGGTCTCCTGAAAGGTCTGCTGGGGCCTTTGACCTCGGGTGGATCAGTAATAATCTGCCAAAACCTCGACGAGACAGGTTTGGAACGCCGAATCTCAGTAGAACATGTGACATCCGTGATCTGACCGGATCGCCCGTTACATGGATCAATGCCGAGCCGATGGGGCCGATGATCAGCGACTACGACTACCTGGGCCAGGACGATGCGTCCGGTCCCCCGCCGAAGCGGGGGATCTGGTGGCGCGTGATCGGTTGGGCGTCCATCGGGATGGCGGTGGTCCTCGTCGGCACGAGCCTGACCGCCTACGCGGCCTACCGGAAGCTCGAAGGCAACATCAAGCACGAGGACGTCGCCGCCCAACTGGGCGGCAAACGCCCGCCCAAGCTCAACAACGCGCTGAACGTCCTGCTCATCGGCTCGGACCAGCGGAACGGCGCGAACGCCAAGTACGGCAGGGACGTCGGCGAGCGCTCCGACACGATGATCCTGCTGCACCTGTCCCCCGGCGGGAAGAAGGCCGTCGGCATCAGCTTCCCCCGCGACTCGATGGTGGCGATCCCCGCCTGCAAGTCGAGCAGCGGCCACACGATCCCGGCGCAGAGCGCCGCGATGATCAACTCGTCGTTCAACAACGGCGGCGCCGCCTGCACGATCCGGACCATCGAATCGCTGACGAAGATCCGCATCGACCACTTCGTCAAGGTCGACTTCTCCGGGTTCAAGCGGGTCGTGGACGCCCTCGGCGGCGTCGAGATCTGCCTCCCGAAGCGCGTCGCCGACAAGAGCAGCAAGCTGTACCTGTCCGCCGGGCGGCACGTCGTCAAGGGCGAGCAGGCGCTGGCCTACGTCCGCATGCGCCACGGCCTCGGCGACGGCTCCGACACGGACCGCATCAAGCGTCAGCAGAAGTTCCTCGGCGCCGTCGTGAAGAAGGCGACGAGCAACGGCACGCTGAGCAACCCGTCGAAGCTGCTGAGCTTCCTCGATGCCGCGACCAAGTCGGTCACCACCGACAATGACTTCACCATCGACGAGATGAAGAAGGTCGCCGGCAGCGTGCAGGGGATGTCGGCCGGCAAGGTGCAGTTCATCACCGTGCCCTGGGGGGCGTACGCCCCCGACCCCAACCGCATCGCGTGGCGGCAGCCGGACGCGGACAACCTGTTCGCCGCGATCCGCAACGACAACCAGGTGCAGGCCCAGGCCGCCACCAAGAAGGTGAAGATCCCGCCGTCGCAGGTGAAGGTCGAGGTCCTCAACGGCACGGCGACCCCCGGGCTCGCCGGACGGGCCGGGGACCAGCTCAAGGCGCGCGGCTTCCAGGTGGTCAAGGTCGGCACCCTGACCGGCACGAGGCCGAGCAAGACCGAGGTGCGCTACGGCACCGGCGCCGACCAGCAGGCCGCCGCCCTGGCCCAGGTCGTCCCGGACGCCAAGCCGGTCGCCGGACAGGACACTCCGGCCGGGACCGTGGACCTCGTCCTGGGCCCCGACTGGCAGGGGCTGAAGAGCGCGCAGTCGGCCGAGATCCCCTCCTCGAGCGCCGCCGGAGCGGTGAACGCCGCCGCCGACGTCTGCTCGGACAAGTCCTAGACCCGCCGGTCCGCGCCGTTCCTGAGAGGTTCCTCAGAGCTCGGCCGTTGTCCTGCGTGTGCCTCCGAGTGTCGGTATGGTCGTTTCTGAGCCCCGTGATCTCCCCGGGGTCCGGAACTCCGCCTCCACTTCCTGGAATCGATGACCTCGCCGACCGCGAACTACGCCCATTACCCGTCGTCGTCCCCGCCAACGATCCCCGACCTGTACGCCGTCTCGCCCGCGCTGCCCGCCGTGCCCGCCCCCCGCGCACGCCGCCGGCGGGACCCGTTCTTCGACAACGCCAAGTTCCTGGCGATCGTCCTGGTCGTGATGGGCCACTCGATCGTCAACCTGCGCGACGTCCGGTTCGCGCATGCCCTGTACCTGTTCGTCTACACGTTCCACATGCCGGTGTTCATCGTGATCACCGGCTACTTCTCCCGGAACTTCACGTTCTCCGGGGGCAAGGCCCGCAAGCTGATCACCAACCTGGGCGTGCCGTACATCGTCTTCGAGACGGCGTACTCCACGTACCACTGGGCGGTCGGTCACTCCGCCTTCCAGATCAGCCTGCTCGACCCGTACTACCTCACCTGGTTCCTGATGGCGCTGTTCCTGTGGCGCCTGTCCACGCCGGTGTGGCAGCAGATCCGCTGGCCGGTGCTGGTGGCCCTGATCATCTCCCTGCTGTCGGGCATGAGCGACCTGCCGGACGAGCTCGAGATGCACCGCACGTTCGGCCTGGTGCCGTTCTACGTCCTGGGCCTCATGCTCAAGCAGGAGCACTTCGACCTGCTCAAGCAGACCAAGGCCCGTGTGCTGGGGGCGCTGACGCTCCTGTTCGGGTTCGTCTTCACCTTCTTCGTCGCCGACCGCCACATGACGACCGAGTGGGTGTACTGGCGTAGCCCCAACGCCCACATGCACGTGAACAACCTCACGGGCACGGGCATGCGCCTGGGCCTGATGATCGCGGCGACCATCCTGGTGGCGGCGTTCCTGACCATGGTGCCGGCCAAGCAGACGTGGTTCACCGGCCTCGGCGGCGCCACGCTGTACGCCTACCTGCTGCACGGCTTCCTCACGAAGCTGATGGAGTACATGGGCTGGTACGACGTGTCGTTCCTGCACACCATCCCGGGCGTGCTGGTGACCGCGGCGACCGGCGCGGTGGTGGCGACGCTGCTCTGCACCCCGCCGGTGCGCAAGGTCATGCACTGGGCGCTTGAGCCGGATATGTCGTGGGCGTTCGTGCCGCTGCGGCGGCCGCGGAGGGCCTGAGCAGCTCCACCCACCGCTCGCCGACGAGATCGAGGGCGTAGAACCGCGCGACCTCCGCGTGGGCCTGCGCCCTCTCCTCGTCCCACCGGCCCTCCGCGACCATCGCGGCGATCCCCCGCGCCATCGCGGCCGGCGACTCGTGGATCCAGCGCCGGTCGTAGATGGTGTCCGCGCCCGGCCAGCCGAGCAGCGCGGGCACCGCCCCGGACGCCATGCCCTCGGCCGGCGCCAGATGGAAGCTCTCGTCGTCGCTGGTGGACAGCACGAAGCCGACGCGGCGCAGCCACGCGGCGACGTCCGGTCCGGCCGGGTCGAAGACGACCGAGCGCGCTAGGAGCGGCGACCGCCGGATCCGCCGGAACAGCGCCTCGAACGCCTCCCGCTCCTCCGTGCGGTTCCAGATCCACGGCAGGTCCCAGGGCAGCTTCGACTTCACGAACAGCGTGAACCGCGGGTCCTGCCGGCGCAGCTCCTCCAGGACGTCCACGGCCAGGTCGAGGCGCTTGCGCCACGGCGCGATCCCGATCATGCCGAGGTGGAACCGGGCGCCGGGGAGCTTGGCGCGGTCGAACTGCGCGACGTCCACCCAGTTGGGGATCACGGTGATCTTCTCGGCGGGCCAGCCGGTCATCTTGCGCGTCAGCTCCGCGTACGACGGGCTGACGCAGACGACCTGGTCGATCAGGTCGATGTCCAGCCGACCCGGCCACGCGCCGTACAGCTCGAAGCGGTGCAGCCGGACGATCAGGCGCTGGTCCGGGCGGCCGTGCTTCTTGCGCCACTCGCTGTACCAGACGGCGTTCGGGCCGCACCACTCGCAGATGATCACGTCGGCCCACTCGGCCAGCTCCGTGCTGACCTCCGGGTCGTGCGTGCCGAGGGCGGGCCAGCGGTCGACGCGCACCTCGACGTCCGGGAGCGCGCCGATGTGGTCGAGCAGCCGGGTGAAGAACTTCAGGTCGTGCCCGGCCACGACGATCCGCGTCTTGTGCCCGGCCCCGTCGGCTCGCAGCGGCGGGGGGAACGCCTGCCCCAGGTACGTACGGAGCCGGTCGGCCGCCGCGTCGAGGGTGAACGCCCGCGCGGCGTCGAGGCACCGGCGGCGGGCGAGCGCGTAGACCTCCGGGTCGGTCACGTCCGCGAGCACGTCGACGACGTCCTCCTCGGTCGCGGCGAACAGCGGATAGTCCGCGCCGAGGAGGTTCTCGTGCATGGGGGTGCGGTTGAGGACCACCGGCAGGCCGAGCGCCCCCATCTCCAGGACCTTGGTGGACAGCTCCAGGCTCGCGTCGAGCTCCGGGTGGCGCCACGACAGCCCGACGTCGCAGCCGGCCGACACCCGCATCGCCTCGGCGCGCGGGTGGCCGCCGTGCCAGGTCAGACCGGGCGTGGACTCCAGGGCCACGCGCATGCGGCGGGAGAAGCCCGGGTCCTTCCTGTCGTGGTGGATCTTGTCGCCGATCATGTGCAGCTCGGCGTCGATCTGCCGGGCGGCCAGTCGGCGCGGCAGCGCGGTCATCTCGTAGGTGTTCCAGCGCGGCGCGAACTTGCCGGTGTAGACCAGCCGCAGCGGCCTGCCGGGGGCGCGCTCCGCCGCCGGTTCGAGGCCCTCGGGGAGGGCGACGACCGGCGGGAACAGCACGCACTTGCCCGTCGCCTTGTGCAGCACCCCTTCCAGGTGGCAGCGCAGCTCCTCGGTCTGGCAGAGCAGGAACCGGGACGCCTTGGCGACCGCCGCCAGCTCGCCGCGCGTCCTCCCGTCCAGGTCGGCGACGGTCTGCGGCACGTCGGTGAGGTACGTCCACAGCCGCCCGGCCAGGGGCGTCGCGGTCAGCCGCACGGCCAGGCGCTTCCCGCGCACGACGATCAGGTCGTACGGCCGCTCGGCGTCGAGCTCGGTGAGCAGCCCGGCCGCCTCCTCGACGGTGAGCGACGTGGTCGCCTCGTCCGGCCGTCGGCGTACGGTCACCCCGGCCAGCCGCTCGAGCGGCTCGACGAGGCGCGCGGTCTTCACCGGGGCCTTGAGGACGAAGGTCACCTCGACGCCGGCGAGCCGCAGCGCCTGCACCATCCCCTGGGCCCAGATCGCCGACCCGTCGATGAGGTTGAGATCGACGTCGCCGTACACGAGAGCGCGCACGCGTTCTCCTTCTCGCAGGATCATGAGAGCTCTTCGATGCCGAACCGGGCGCACAGGCCGGGCAGCGCGTCGGCGATCGGCGTCCCGGACGGCACGGTGGCGTCCCAGCCGAACCCGGCGATGGCCGGGGCGGAGCCGGCCAGCACGGCGGGGCGGCCCCGGTCACGGGCTACGCTCATCAGGGCGAGGAGCGCCCGGTCGCGATCGGGGACACCCGGGACGCCCAGGTAGGCCCACGGCCCGCCGGGCGCCCCGGCGGCGGCATCGACGATCACCAGGTCGACGTCGGTCGTGTCGAGGACGAGGGCGGCGTCGTGCGGCATCAGCGGCACGACGTGCGCGACGTCCGCCAGCGCCTCGGCGGCGGCCGGGCCGAGCACACCGGCGACCACCAGACCGGTCGCGGGCGCCGCCGCGATCAGCCGGTCCTCGTCGCGCGCGGTGAACATCGGGCGTTCACGGGCGTCCACGGACGTCACGACGTTCGGCGCGCCCCGGTGCCGCCACATGCGGTACAGCTCACGCGGCAGCTGGACGACGCCCTTGCCGGGCCTGCGGGCCGCGTCGGTGACGGCCCGGCCGACCTTCAGGGACGTGGAGCCCTCCAGCGCGGCGACCCGCGCCTCGAGGATCTGGACCCGCGCCTCCCGGTCGGCCAGCGCCGCCTTGAGCCGGGCCACCTGCCGGTCAGCCACCGAGCCACCCCTCGACGACGCGGGCGATGCGCGGGCCGGCCTGGCCGTCCCACAGCGGCGGGTGCTCCCCGTCGCCGCGGCCTGCCGCCAGGGCCTCGGTGACCGCCGGAACGACGTCGTCGGCGGTGACGAGCCGGTTGGTGCCGTGCGTGATCGTGATCGGCCGCTCGGTGTTGGGCCGGAGCGTCAGGCACGGGACGCCGAGGATCGTCGTCTCCTCCTGCACGCCGCCGGAGTCGGTGACGACCGCCGCCGCTCCGCGTACGGCCGCCACGAACTCGACGTAGCCGAGCGGTTCGAGCAGCCGCACGCGCGGGTGCGCGTTCAGGCCGGACTCGGTGAGCACCTTCCGGCCGCGCGGGTGCACCGGCATGACGACGTCCACCAGCTCGGCGATCTCGTGCAGCCGCTTGACCAGGCCGGCCGCGACCTCCGGGTCGTCGACGTTCGCCGGCCGGTGCAGCGTCGCGACGACGTACCGCGCGGGCAGGTCGTACGCCCGCAGCACGGCCTCGGTGTCGAACTTGTCCAGATTCGTGAGCAGCGTGTCGATCATCGGATTGCCCACGAAGTGGATCCGCTCGACCGCGACGCCCTCGGCTGCGAGATGGCCGACGGCCTCCGGGCTGGTGACGAGGCACAGGTCCGACAGCTGATCGACGAGCCGGCGGTTGACCTCTTCGGGCATGGTCATGTCGAAGCTGCGCAGCCCCGCCTCCACGTGGGCGACCGGGATGTGCAGCTTGGCCGCGACGAGGGCGGCGGCGATGGTGGAGTTCACGTCGCCGTACACCATGACGAGCTCGGGTGAACGCTCGATGAACTCCTTCTCCAGCGCCACCATGATCGCCGCGGTCTGGGCGGCGTGGCTGCCGGACCCGACCTCCAGGTTCACGTCGGGTTCGGGCAGGCCGAGGTCGCGGAAGAACACCTCCGACATGCGCTCGTCGTAGTGCTGGCCCGTGTGGATCACCCGCTGCTCGCGGCCCGTCGAGGACAGCGCGGCGATCACCGGCGCCGCCTTGACGAAGTTCGGCCGGGCGCCGAGGACATGCGCGATCACAGTTGCGTTTCCCTTTCGTTCACGAACGATCCCTAACCTCGCCCGCCATGCAGGTGGCGAAGATGCTCTTCTTCGGGGCGGTGCTCGCGTGGCGGCACGCGTGCGCCGATCCCCGCCGGGCGGTCCGGCTGGCCGTACGGCTGGCGCTCCGCGCGGCACCCGGTCGGGTGCGCACGCGGTTCCGCGCGCTCGCCGCGCCGGCCCCGCAGCGCGCCGACCGGGAGAACCGGGACCTGCGCGCGCTGCTCGCCGACGCCGCTCAGGTCAAGTCCCGAGGCCATCGCCACGCGCCCCGGCCGGACGGGGACCGGATGACGGTGCTGCACCTGGTCACGAACGCGCTGCCGCGCACGCAGGCCGGGTACACGGTGCGGACGCACCGCATCGTGTCGGCGCAGCGCGAGCTGGGCCTGGACCCGCACGTCGTGACGCGGCTCGGCTACCCGCTGACCCAGGGCGTCCGGGACGCGCGGGCGTGGTGCGAGGTGGACGGGATCCCCTACCACCGGCTGCTGCCGTGGACGCCGCCGCGCGGGCCGGTACGTGAGGTGCGCAAGGCCGCCGACCTGGCCGGGCGCCTCGTCGAGGAGCTCCACCCCTCGGTGCTGCACGCGGCCAGCAACCACCTCAACGCGGCCGTCGCGCTGGAGCTGCGCCGCAGGTACGGCCTGCCGGTGGTGTACGAGGTGCGCGGCTTCCTGGAGGACTCCTGGCTGTCGCGGGACCCGGCGCGCTCGACCGGCGATGACTTCTACCGGCTCACCCGCGAGCTGGAGACCGCCCGGATGCGCGACGCCGATCTGGTCGTGACGCTCGGCGAGGCGATGCGGGCCGAGATCCAGGGGCGCGGCGGCGTCGGCGACGTGCTGGTCGTGCCGAACGCCGTCGACGACGGCTTCCTCGCTCCCCTGCCGGACGGCGGGAAGCTCCGCGCCGACCTCGGCATCGCCGAGGGCGACGTCGTCGTCGGGCTCACCTCGACGTTCTACGGCTTCGAGGGCATCGACACGCTCATCGAGGCGGCGGCGCTGCGGCGCGACTTCACGCTCCTGCTCGTCGGCGACGGCCCCGAGCGGCCGGCGCTCGAGCGCCGCGCCGCCGAGCTCAAGGTCCCGGCGATCTTCACCGGCCGGGTGCCGGTCGATCAGGTACGTCGGTATCACGCAGTCCTCGATGTTTTCGCGGTCCCGCGGAGAGCGGACCGGGTGTGCCAGTTGGTGACTCCGCTGAAACCGCTGGAGGCGATGGCAGGGGGACTCCCAGTAATAGCAAGTGATGTCAGAGCGCTTCGCGAAATCATCGAACCGGGCGTGACCGGCACGTTAACTCTTCCAGAAGACCCGGAAGCTTGGGCGAATTGCCTGGACCAGCTCATTTACAGTCCGAAGCTACGCGGCGAAATCGGTCAGGCGGCCCGGGAATGGGTCGCGGCGAACCGCACCTGGCGGGCCGTCACGGCCCGCTGTCTCGGCGCCTACCGGGACATCGCCTCCGCAGCATCCTGAAGGGAGCCACTGGTGGATCTGGTGGTCATCGGACTTGGCTACGTCGGCCTCCCGCTCGTGCGGGAGGCCGGCCGCGCCGGCCTCCGGGTCGGCGGGCTGGACCGCGACGCCCGTGTCGTCGCCGGGCTCAAGGCCGGCCTGTCCCACGTCGACGACGTGAGCGCCGAGGACGTCGAGCACATGCTCGCCGCCGGGTTCACGCCCTCACGGGACGAGGACATCCTCGACGGTGCGCGCACCATCGTGATCTGCGTGCCCACACCGTTGTCGTCCGACGGCGGCCCGGACCTGACGGCCGTCCGGGCCGCCGCCCAGACGGTCGCGCGGCACCTGGACCCCGGCACGCTCGTGGTGCTGGAGTCGACGACCTACCCGGGCACCACCGACGAGGTCGTCCGGCCGATCCTGGAGGAGTCCGGCCTGGTCGCCGGCGAGGACTTCCACCTGGCCTTCTCCCCGGAGCGGATCGACCCGGGCAACCCGGTGTACGGCGTCCGCAACACCCCGAAGATCGTCGGTGGCCTCACGCCGTCCTGCGCGCACGCCGCCGCCGCGTTCTACGGCAAGTTCGTCGACCACGTCGTGCAGGCCAAGGGCACCCGCGAGGCCGAGATGGCCAAGCTCCTGGAGAACACCTACCGGCACGTCAACATCGCCCTGGTCAACGAGATGGCGGTGTTCTGCAACGAGCTGGGCATCGACCTGTGGGACTCGATCGCCTGCGCCTCCACCAAGCCGTTCGGCTTCCAGGCCTTCTACCCGGGCCCCGGCGTCGGCGGGCACTGCATCCCGATCGACCCGAACTACCTGTCGTACAAGGTGCGGTCCCTGGGCTACCCGTTCCGGTTCGTCGAGCTGGCCCAGGAGATCAACGAGCGGATGCCCCGGTACGTCGTCGAGCGCGCGCAGGCCCTGCTCAACCGCGAGGGCCTGGCGATGAAGGGCGCCAAGGTGCTCGTCCTCGGCGTCACGTACAAGCCCGACATCGCCGACCAGCGCGAGTCGCCGGCCCGCCCGGTCGCCCGGCGGCTGCGGAAGATGGGCGCCGACCTGAGCTTCCACGACCCGCACGTCGAGAGCTGGGAGGTCGACGGCGAACCGGTGCCGCGCGCCCGCGTGCTGTACACGGCGCTCGCGGAGGCCGACCTCGTGATCGTCCTCACCGACCACCGGGAGTACGACCCGGAGAGCCTCACCCGGCACGCGCGGCTGCTGTTCGACACCCGGGGCGCCACACGCCGCCTCGAGGAAACGGCCGCCGAACGCGTCGAATTGCTGTGACCTGGAATTCATCGGAAATTAAGATGCGGATATTCGTGTGCACCGTCGTGCATCACCCGGAGGACGCGCGAATTCTGCATCGGCAGATCCGCGCGCTTTTGGACGCCGGACACGACGTGACCTATGTGGCGCCGTTCCGGACCTGTAATGTGACGCCCTGGCCGGAGATCGATCCACTCGATGTCCCGCGCGCGACCGGCCGGAACCGGCTGCACGCGCTGCGGACGGCGCGGCGCGTCCTCGCCAGGCACGCGAAGGACGCCGACATCCTCCTGCTGCACGACCCCGAGCTGCTGCTCGCGGTGCCGCACCGGCTCCGCTCGCGCACCGTCTGGGACGTGCACGAGGACACCGCCGCCGCCCTGGGCGCCAAGGGCTGGCTGCCCGCGCCGCTGCGCGTCCCGCTGCGGTTCGCCGTACGCCGCATCGAGCGCCGCGCCGAACGCCGGCTGAAGCTGCTGCTGGCGGAGGAGGGGTACCGCGACCGGTTCCGCCATCCACACCCGGTCGTGCCGAACACCACCCACGTCCCCGACCTGCCGCCGGCCCCGCCCGGCGACGACCGGATCGTCTACGTCGGGCAGCTCTCCTTCGCCCGCGGCGTGAAGGACCTGATCGCGCTGGCCCGGCTGGTGCACGCCGACGGGATCACGCTCGACCTGGTCGGCGGCGCCGACGCCGACGTACGGCCCCTGCTGCGCGACGCCCAGCGGGAGGGGATCCTCCGGTGGTACGGGTTCGTGCCGAACGACCGGGCGCTGCGCATGGCCGAGGGCGCCCTCGCGGGCCTGTCCCTGCTGCACGACACGCCGAACTACCGGCACTCGATGCCCACCAAGGTCGTCGAGTACATGGCACGCGGCATCCCCGTCGTCAGCACGCCGAACCCGATCGCCGCCCGGATCGTCGAGGAGGCGGGCTGCGGCCTCGTCGTGCCGTTCGAGAACCCCGAGGCCACCGCGGCGGCGGTCCGGCGGCTGCGCGACGACCCGGAGCTGCGCCGCGACATGGGCAAGCGCGGCCATGAGGCCGCCCGCGCACGGTTCCACTGGCCCGAACAGGCCCGGTTGTTCGTCGCCCAACTCGAGGAGTGGGCCGTCTCCGCCTGAGTCCGGAATCTAGGCGGCGGTGGGCAGGCGCGCGGCGATGACGGCGGCCAGGCGCGTCGCCGTGTCGGGCAGTCCGGAGCTGACGGTCACGATCGTGCGGCCGACCCGCATCACCACCGTGCCCGACGACGTGCCGATCGCGTACGCCTCGTTGCCGGCGCGCACCCGGTCCCGCGCGCCGTTCTGCGTGTCACGGGCGGCGGCGAACAGCGCCTTGGCCGCCCCGTCGTCGGGAGCGACCCACTGCACGGTGACCGACAGGACCCCGGCCTCCCGCTCCGGCCCGTCGGGGACCCGTCCCCGCGCGCGCAGGAACCAGGCGGTGAATTTGTCGGTGGGGTCGAGTGCTGCGTGCGCCATCGATGACCAGTCCTCGCGGTGGAGGACGGTGAGGTAGCGGTTCA